>JAPVSJ010000039.1:0-11767 GCA_047519745.1 Actinomycetota bacterium
CTTGCCGAGCCCGCGGGCGATCTGGACGATCGCCTGCACGGTGAGCTGGTCGGCATCGCTGCGCGGCAGGTCGCGGATGAACGCGCCGTCGATCTTGATCAGATCGAATGGCATCGTCTTCAGGTAGTGGAAGGGGCTGAAGCCGGCGCCGTAGTCGTCGATCGCGACCTGGCAACCGAACTCGGTCAGCCGGTCGGCGAAGCCGGAGGCCGCATCGAAGTCGTAGACGTTCGCTGTCTCGGTGATCTCGAAGGTGCATTTGGAAGGGTCGGCGTCGCCTTCGTCGAGCCGCCGTTCGATGAACTCGAGCACCGAGATGTCGGCCAGCGAGGCACCGGAGAGGTTGATGTGCAGCGACAGCGGCGCCCCCTTTCGCTGCCGCTCCCCGAGCAGCTCCAGTGCCTGCCCGACGACCCAGCGGTCGAGCTCCTGAACCATGCCGGCGCGCTCCGCCGCCGCGATGAACGAGGCCGCCGGCAGCAGCTCACCCTCTTCGTCGGTCATCCGCAGGAGCAGCTCGTAGCGCTCGATCCCGCCGGAGGCGAGGCTGCGGATCGGCTGGCTGTAGAGGCTGAGGCGGTCGCCGGTGAGCGCATCGCGGATCCTCGCCGCGGTCGTCTGGCGACGCTCGGGCCCGCGCTGCGGCTCGCGAGGGTCGCGGAAGAGGGCGATCTGGTTGCGCCCGCCCTCCTTTGCCCGGTACATCGCCTGGTCGGCGGCGACCAGCACCGCTTCGGAGCCGGTCCCTTTCTCGCCACCGCCGAACATCGTGACGCCGACGCTGATCGTCGCCGGCTCGGAATCGGAGGTGGGCTGGACGCTGTCGGCGACCTGCGCACGCAGGTCCTCGCCCAGCTGCATCGCACCCTCGACATCGGTCTGCGGCATCAGGATCGCGAACTCATCGCCGGAGAGGCGAGCGACGATGTCGGTGCCACGCACCCTTTCGCGCATCACCGCGGCTACCTGACGGATCAGATTGTCGCCAGCGTGGTGGCCGAGCGAGTCGTTGATCTCCTTGAGGCCGTCGATGTCGACGATCATCACCGCGCCGCGGCCGCCATAGCGGGCGCTGAAGGAGACGTACTGGTCGAGCTCGGCGCGGAAGCGGCGGCGGTCGAGCAAGCCGGTGAGGGAATCGTGGTCCGCGAGATAGCGAAGCTCTGCCTCGGTGCGCTCCGCCCGCTCGAGCGCGGCCTCGACGACCGCGCGGTCGTCGTCCTCGAGCTTCTTGAGCACGGCATCGATCGCCGGTTCGCTCTGCGCGGAGTTCCTCTCGTTCGCCACTTGAGGAAGGTAGATATATCGACGACTCGATTTTGTGCAGAAATCACGGTATCCGGCTTTCCGACCTAGTTTCGTCGACTTTCCCTCCCCAATAGTTGGCCTCGATGTCCCGCGGGTACTGTGACCGCATGGCGAACCGCTTGGCGCAAGAGACCAGCCCCTACCTGCTCCAGCACCGCGACAACCCCGTCGACTGGTACCCGTGGGGCGAGGAGGCCCTGAGCCGCGCGCGCCAGCTCGACCGCCCGATCCTGCTCTCGGTCGGCTACTCGGCCTGCCACTGGTGCCACGTGATGGAGCGCGAGTCCTTCGAGGACGCCGAGACCGCCGCCTACATGAACGAGCACTTCGTCAGCGTCAAGGTCGACCGCGAGGAGCGACCCGACGTCGATGCCCTCTACATGGAGGCCGTGCAGGCGATCAGCGGCCACGGCGGCTGGCCGATGACGGTCTTCCTCGACCCCGACGGCGTGCCCTTCTACGGCGGCACCTACTTCCCGCCCGACGAGAGCCGCGGCATGCCGAGCTTCCGGATGGTGATGGAAGCGGTCCTCGACGCCTTCGAGAACCGCCGCGATGAGCTGCGCGAGCGGGCACCGGAGACGCGCGTGCGGCTGGGGGCGATCGGCGCGATCGAGCCCTCCGGCGAGGCGATCGGAACGGAGCTGCTGGAGACCGCGATCACGACCCTCCAAGAGGTAGCCGACATGGAGCGCGGCGGCTTTCGCGTCGCCCCGAAGTTCCCGCCCTGCTCAGCGCTGGAGCTGCTCTTGGCCCGGGGCGTAAACGAGCCGGTCGAGCGGACGCTCGATGCGATGATGGCCGGTGGCATCCACGACCAGATCGGCGGCGGCTTCGCCCGCTACTCGGTCGACGCGAGCTGGCTGGTCCCCCACTTCGAGAAGATGCTCTACGACAACGCGCTGCTGGCGGGCGCCTACCTGCACGGCTGGCAGGCGCTCGGCCACGAGCGCTACCGGCGCGTCTGCGAGCGCACGCTCGACTGGGCCCTGCGCGAGATGCGCGGGCCGGAGGGCGGCTTCTACTCTGCCCTCGACGCCGATTCCGAGGGCGAGGAGGGCCGCTTCTACGTCTGGACGCTCGGGGAGATCGAGGCCGTGCTCGGCGAGAGCGCGGAGCCGGTCGCCGAGTTCTACGGGGCCAGCGAGGCCGGCAACTTCGAGGGCCGCAACATCCTCCACCTCGCCGGTGGAGCGGCGGCGCCCGAGCCAGAGGGTCTCGATGCGGCGCGGCAGGCCCTGTATGAGGCACGGGCGGAGCGGGTGCGGCCGGGGCTCGACGACAAGCGCCTCGCCGCCTGGAACGCGTTGATGCTCGATGCCCTCGCCGAGGCCGGCGCGGCGTTCGGCCGCGAGGACTACCTCGACGCCGCCCGCGACTGCGCCGAGTTCGTCCTGCGCGACCTGCGCGATACCGACGGCCGCCTGCTGCGCACCTACAAGGGCGGCGAGGGCCGGCTCAACGCTTACCTCGAGGACCATGCTTTCCTGCTGGAAGCGCTGTTGACGCTCTACGAAGCGAGCTTCGAGCAGCGCTGGTTCGAGCAGGCGCGAGCGCTAGCGGACACGATGATCGCCCGCTTCGGCGACCCCGAGCGCGGCGGCTTCTTCTCGACCTCCGACGACCACGAGCAGCTGATCGCACGCCGCAAGGAGATCGGCGACCACCCGATCCCCTCCGGCAACTCCGCCGCCGCGCTGGGCCTCCTGCGGCTCGAGGCGCTCACGGGCGAGCGCTCATACGGAGAGCAGGCCGAAGGCGTCCTGCGCCTCTTCGCCAAGGCGGCCCCACGCCAACCCGACGCCTACGCCCACCTACTGCGCGCCCTCGACTTCCAGCTCGCCCCGACCAAAGAGGTGGCTCTGATCGGCGAGGACCTGACCGAGCTGGCCACGGTGGTCCGCTCCTGCCACCACCCCCACCTGGTCCTCGCGGGAGGACCAGAGGGCAGCAAAGCCCCTGCCCTGCTCGCCGATCGTCCAGCTATAGGCAACAAGCCCACCGCCTACGTCTGCGAAAACTTCAGCTGCCGGGTACCGGTATCCACTGCGGAGCAACTGGCAGACCTTCTCTGAAAGGATTGCGCGTAGTGCGTGGCTCGTTCTTCACCTTCGCCGCAGGCCGCCGAGCGAAGTGGGTCGTCTTCGCGATCTGGTTCGTTGGCATCTTCGTAGCCGCGGGACCGGCAAAGCTGCCGGAAAAGTTCGAAGACGCCGAAAACAACGAGGCGACCTCCTACCTGCCCGGCTCAGCCGAATCGACGGCCGCGCTGAAGGCGACCAAGTCCCTCCAGGGCGGCGAACTGGCCCCTGCCGTGGTCGTCTACCGCCGCGAGACCGGTCTCAGCGCGGCCGACCGGCGGACGATCGTCGAAAACGTCGGTGAAATGACCAAGAAGCGCTTCCCCGGCGTCGTTGCGGACGGCGAAGCGGCCGCCGGCGACGGGGCGAAGGCGGTGCCCGGGCAACCGGCCGGCTACGCCCCGTTCGTCGGCCCGATCGTCTCCCCCGACGGCAAGACCGCCCTGATCGACGCCTACATCAAGGGCAACGGCGAGGGCAAGCGGATCCTCGACCCGGTCAAGTACTGGCGCGAACAGATCGACGAACCGCCCGCCGGCCTTGCCGTGAAGATCACCGGCGGCGCCGGTTTCTCCGCCGACGCGATCGAAGTCTTCGAAGGCATCAACGGCACGCTGCTGCTCGCCGCGGTCAGCCTCGTGATCTTCCTGCTGATCGTCATCTACCGCTCGCCGTTCTTCTTCTTCATCCCACTGGCGGCGGTGCTCTTCGCCGAGACGCTCTCGCGCTCGATCGGCTATGGGATCTCCGAGCTCGGGGTGACGATCAACGGCCAGTCGAGCTCGATCATGTCGGTGCTCGTGCTCGGCGCCGGCACCGACTACGCGCTGCTGCTCGTCGCCCGCTACCGCGAGGAGCTGCACCGCGAGGCCGACAGGCACGTGGCGATGCGGACCGCGCTCTCCTCGGCCGGGCCGGCGATCTTCGCCTCGGCGGCGACCGTGATCGCCGCCCTGCTCTGCCTCACGGTCGCCCGCGTCAACGGCACTTCCGGGCTCGGCCCGATCGCGGCGATCGGCATCGCCTGCGCGGCGCTCGCGATGCTGACGCTGCTGCCGGCGCTGCTGACGATCTTCGGCCGCCGTGCCTTCTGGCCCTTCGTCCCACACACGCCGGAGACGGCGCCAAGGGCCGAGGACGTCTCCGAACGGGCCCGGCAGACGATCGTCGAAGGCTCCGGCTTCGGCGCCTTCATCCGCCCCTTCCTCGCCAGCCTCCTGATCGTCTTCCCGCCGGTGCTGACCTTCGTCCTGCTCAATTGGCTGCTGCGGCGACTCAGCCGTGGCCGTATCCCGTCGCTGGTCGTCGCCCCTCTCGACCGCGCCTTCTTCACGCCCTACGAGGTGCGCCGCCACCGGCTCGAGCACGCCGCCGACGCCACGCACGGCGCCTGGTCGCGGGTCGGCGAGCGAGTCGCGCGCGGCCCGCGGCGCGTGATGGTCAGCGCCCTCGCCGTCCTGCTCGTCTTCTGCGGCGGCCTCGCCTTCTTCTCGACCGAACTGACCGCCGAAGACAGCTACACGCACGAAGTCGAGTCGACCGAAGGGCAGCACCTGCTCGAAAAGAGCTTCCCCGCCGGCGAAACCGGGCTGACCGACGTGATCGTCGCCAACCGCGCCGACGTGGCGGCGACGCAACGTGCGCTGAAGGGAGTCGAAGGCGTCGAGGAAGTCTCTGGGCCGGTGGCCACGGGCCCGCCGGGCCTCCTGCTGCAGGCGACGCTCGAACCGAACCCGTACTCGACCGAGGCCTACGATCTGGTCGAACCGATGCGCGAAGCGGCGCACCGGGTCGCGCCGAGCACGCTGATCGGTGGCCCCTCGGCGGTCGAACATGACGTCCGCGACGCCGCCGGGCACGACTCGC
Source organism: Actinomycetota bacterium (assembly GCA_047519745.1). Classification (GTDB taxonomy): domain Bacteria; phylum Actinomycetota; class Thermoleophilia; order Solirubrobacterales; family 70-9; genus VRUE01. The sequence continues at coordinate 5,256 of JAPVSJ010000039.1, forward strand.
TGGTGATCCCGCCGATCATCCTCGTCGTCATCCTGCTGATCCTGATCGCCCTGCTGCGCGCCGTGGTCGCGCCGCTGATCCTGATCGGCACCGTGATCCTCAGCTTCCTCGCCGCGCTCGGGGTCGGCTACTTCGCCTTCGAATTCATCTTCGACTTCCCCGGCTCAGACCCCTCGTTACCGCTCTTCGCCTTCGTCTTCCTCGTCGCGCTCGGGGTCGACTACAACATCTTCCTGATCTCGCGTGCCCGCGAGGAGACGGTCCAGCACGGCTCCCGCCAGGGCATCCTGCGCGCGCTCGCCGTCACCGGCGCGGTCATCACCAGCGCCGGCATCGTCCTCGCCGGCACCTTCTCCGTCCTCGCCGTCCTCCCCCTCACCTTCCTCACCGAGCTCGGCTTCGTAGTCGCCTTCGGCGTCCTCCTCGACACCTTCCTCGTCCGCAGCATCCTGGTGCCGGCCATAGCCCTCTCAATCGGCGACCGCTTCTGGTGGCCCTCAGCCCTCTCTACAGCACAGGCAAAAAGTTCTCGATCTCGTACGGGGTGACCTGGACGCGGTAGTCCTCCCATTCCTGCCGCTTGATCTCGATGAACCGCCGGAACGTGTGCTCGCCGAGCGTGCGCAACACCAGCTCCGAGTCGGCGGCGATGTCGATCGCTTCGCCGAGCGTCTCCGGCAACTGCTCGATGCCGCGCTGCGAGCGCTCCTCGGGCGAGAGGTGGTAGAGGTTCTGCTCCATCGGCTCGGGCAGCTCGTAGCCGTGCTCGATCCCCTCCAGACCGGCCTGCAGCATGCCGGCGAAGCAGAGGTAGGGGTTGCAGGCGGGGTCGGGGCAGCGCAGCTCGGCCCGCGTCGCCGCCTCCTTGCCCGGGTGGTAGAGCGGCACGCGGATCAGCGCCGAGCGGTTGCGGCGCGACCAGGCGAGGTAGACCGGCGCCTCGAAGCCGGGCACCAGGCGCTTGTATGAGTTGACCCACTGGGCAAAGAGCGGCGAGATCTCGCGCGCGTGGCGAAGCTGGCCGGCGATGAAGGCCTTCGCCGTGGCCGAGAGGTAGTACTGGTCGTCGGCGTCGAAGAAGGCGTTCTTGCCGTCTTTCACCAGCGACTGGTGGACGTGCATCCCGGAGCCGTTCTCGCCGAACAGCGGCTTCGGCATGAAGGTCGCGTGCCAGCCGTATTTCATCGCGTACTCCTTGACGACGATGCGGTAGGTCATGCAGTCGTCCGACATCCGCAGCGCGTCCTTGTAGCGCATGTCGACCTCGTGCTGGGAGGGGCCCACCTCGTGGTGGGCGTACTCGACGTGGATGCCCAGCTTCTCCAGCGCCAGGATCGTGTCGCGGCGCACGTCGGAGCCGGCGTCGAGCGTGGTCAGGTCGAAGTAGCCGCCCTCGTCGAGCACCTCGGGCACCCCGTCCTCCGGCTTGGCCGAGCGGAAGTAGAAGTACTCGAGCTCGGGGCCGATGTTGTAGGTGTCGAAGCCCATGTCTTCGGCCCGCTTGAGCGCCCGCCGCATGATCCACCGCGGGTCTCCCTCGTAAGGGTCGCCGCCGGGGACGCGGATGTCGCAGAACATGCGCGCGACCGCGTTCTCCTCTTCGGGCCGCCAGGGGATGATCGCGAAGGTCGAGGGGTCGGGCATCGCGATCATGTCCGACTCCTCGATCGGGTTGAAGCCGGTGATCGAGGAGCCGTCGAAGCCCATGCCGCCCTCGAGCGCGTCCTCGAGTTCGGCCGAGTTGATCGAGAAGCTCTTCAGCTGGCCGAGCACGTCGGTGAACCAGAGCCGGATGAAGCGAACGTCGTGCTCCCTGACGATCTCGGCTACATCGGCGGCACTCGTTGCTTGCTCTGCCATTCCCCGGTCTCCTTCGTGGCTGTTTCGGCGCGTTCGGGGCAAAGATAGGCGAAGTGAACCGGCGAGGTGCAATTCGCCGTATTACGGGTATGTGACGTTGGACGCAGAGGGGTTGCGGGAGCGTCCGGATCCAGGTATAACTTACTTAGCGTAAGTTAATGGCTTTAAGTAAAGTAAAGGCCACGTAAAGGCTCTGTGAAGCGGATTCCGCCACATCCGAGCCAAAGGCGGGATGCAAATGACGGTAAAAACGGCAGTAAGCAGATTCCAGATCCACGACGAGTTGACGGCCCCTGACGACAGTGCTCCCCTGATCAAGAGCATCCAGGCGGCCGGCGGCGCCGTGACCAAGTTCGTCGGCGTGCTCGCCGGCGCCCCGGCGGTGCTGCGCGCCTACACGCGGATGCGCTCCGAGCTGCGCGGCGGCGTCCTGCCGCAGGCGACCCGCGAGCGGATCGCCCTGGCGGTCGCCGAGTACAGGCACGACACCTACAGCACCGCCCAGCACGCGAAGTCGGCGCGCCGCGCCGGACTCGGGCTGGACGAGGTCTCGCGAGCGCGGAGCTTCAGCTCCGGCGACGCCAAGGAGGCGGCGCTGCTCGAATACCTCAGGGCGACGCTCGAAGCCGACGCCTATCCGCCCCACCACCTGCACGAGGAGGCGCGGGAGATCGGCTGGACCGACGAGGAGATCCTCGAGGCGGTCGCGCACCTGGCGCTGAATGAGTTTCAGAGCCTGATCGCGAGCGCCGCCGCTCTACCCAAAGATCAGGCGACGCCCGAAGTGCTCCCCTCAGCGGCTTAAGCCGCTGAGGGTTCAGCCCTCGACCACGGTCGCCGTGTAGAGCAGTCGCGCGGTTGAGTAGCGGCAGCCGTAGGTGGCCCGGGTGCCCACCTTTAGCTGGGGTTGGCCCTGGCGGACGTCGGTGGTGTTGGTGCATTTGCCCAGTTCGCGGCTGGCGCGCCAGGCGTTTTTCGACGAGAGTTCCTGGGCGAAGGCAGGGGCCCAGGTGGGGATCGTGATCCCGACTATGTCGCCCTTTTCGACCTTCAGCGAGGCGCCGAACTTGACCGTCTGGCCGAGGTAGGGGCTGAGCACGTGGATCGAGCCCTGGCTGCGCAGGACGTAGCGAGGGGGCTCGGTGCCGGGGACGCGGCGCAGAATCGCCAGCCGCGCCTCGGGCGGCGTGCCGAAGAAGCCGTTGAAGAACGAGCGCTGCTTGCTGGTCGGCTCGGCAAGCGTCAGCGTCCACGCCGTCACCTTGCCGTCACGCCGAACGTTGAAGGGGAGCCCTCCCTGGTCGGTGCTGACCTGGAAGCCGGTGACGCTTCCCACAGCCTGGCAGGGCAGGTCCGGGCAGGACGGGTCGGGCACAGTCGCGGTGGCGCCCAGCACCACGGTCGTGCGCGAGCCGGTCGCGGCGCCGGCACCGGCGACCGTCCAGACGAGCGCGAGCAGGCATCCGGAAAGGGCGACCACGATGGCAAATCGGCCGCGTCCGGTGACTCCGACCCTCTGGGAAAACCTCGACATACCCGCGCTCCTCTCGTAGAAAAGTCCTGCTTAGAGGCGGAAGACTAGCTTGATTGGCGGCTGTCAGCCGCCGCTATGGGGTGCGCCGCCATGTGAGCTCCGCGCGTATTCGAGCGAGACGGCGAAGCGGAGCCGATCGGCGCCGCTCCTTTCGAACCCGAGAGCGCGCGCGGCAGCCTGGGTCAGGTCCCAGGCGTTGCCGTGGCTGTAGGGGCCGCGGTCGATCACCTGCGTTACGAGCGCGTGTCCCTGGTAGACGAACTTGACCGTGGTGCCACAGGGAAGGCTGCGGTGGGCGACGCCGATCGTTTCCGGGCCAAGAATCTCCCCACAGGCGGTGTGGCGCCCATACAGACCGGGCCCGTACCAGGTCGCGCCGGCCCACTGCATCGGAGCAAAGGCGATTTCGCTCCCGGGCTGGGCGCCGCCGTCGGCGACCGACGAGGCGCCACCGGTCGCGGCCTGCGCTGGCGCCGCGGACACGGCGATTGCCGCCACGGACAGCAGTAGGGCAGGCCAAGCTCGGGTTTTCCGCCAGGGGCGGTTTGTGTTTGTCTTCATCGCTCTTTCGAACGCTTACGGGGTTAGCTGACGGGCTCGCGCTGAAAGAGCTGCGCTACGCGGCATAGGCCGGCGATTCGCCCCAACTTGTGGGTCCCCCGCTCCCCGCGATATGTGGCGGAGATTCAGCGGAAGTTGGCGGCACGTTAGCAAACGCTAAGACAGAAAATCGTGAAGAGGTTGGAAAGGCCCCCTTTCGGGGGCCTTTCCGTAGCGGGCCTGTAAGCCGGATCCTGTCGTGAGCGACCATCTATCTCATCGGGGCCGAAGCCCCGAGGGGCCGCCGGAGCGGCCCTGCGGCCTACCTGGATCTCGCCGGGCAGGGTCGACGATCCCGTTTGGCCTTGCACCGGGCGGGGTTTGCCTGGCCGCCGCGTCACCGCGACGCCGGTGCGCTCTTACCGCACCATTTCACCTTTGCCTGTACGCAGCTCACGTGTGGCTGCGCCATCGGCCGTGTGTTTCTGTGGCACTTTCCCGCGGGTTTCCCCGGGTGGGCGTTACCCACCGCCCTCGCCCTTTGGTGTCCGGACTTTCCTCGAGGGGTTTTCTCTCCCCCCGCGGTCGCTCGGCTCGCCCCCCGATGGTACCGCCAACGGGGCCGGGCTCGCGACAATTGCATCGAATATCCTGCCCAACATGCCGGTAGCCGTCGTCACGGGAGCGGGCGGTGGTCTTGGGCGCGCGATCGCCCTCGATCTCGCCGGCCGCGGTTACCTGATCCAGGTCACCGACATCGACGCCGACGCAGCCGCCGCGACCGCGGCCGAGATCGGTGCCGGCGCCAGCTCCTCAGAGCTCGACGTCACCGACCAGGATGCCTGCCACGCAATCGCGACAGCCGCCGCGAAACGATCCGGGACGCTCGATCTGTGGGTCAACAATGCGGGCGTGCTGGTCACCGGCCAGTCGTGGGAGCAGGACGAGCTGACGCGACGCGCGATGCTCGACGTGAACGCCCTGGGAACGATGAACGGCACGATCGCCGCCCTGGAGAAGATGCTGCCAGCCGGACGCGGTCACGTGATCAACGTGATCTCCCTGGCGGGGCTGGTTGCGGCCCCGGGAGAGGTGAACTACTCGGCGAGCAAGCACGCCGCGATGGCCTTCACCCTCGGCACGCTCTTCGACCTGCGCCGCTCCGGCGTGTCCGGTGTGCAGCTCTCCGCCGTTTGCCCGGACGGGATCTGGACGCCGATGCTCGAGGACAAGCTCGACGATCCCGCGGCGGCCGGCTCCTTCTCCGGGCAACTTCTCACCCCGGGAGAGGTCGCGACCGCCGTGGGCAAGCTGACCGAACACCCGCGGCCACTGCTCGTGCTGCCACGCTGGCGCGGTCCGCTGCTGCGCCTCTTCGACCTCTTCCCCCGCCTCGCCCTGCGGCTACTACCAGTGGTGATGCGCGACGCAAGACGAAGACAGCGCCGCTACAAGAGGCTGATCGAATCAGGCAAGTGGCCCTGACGGCCCGCGTCAAACTTTTCGAACTACGCCGATGACCCGGCCGATGACGGAGACCTCGGCGCTGCGGATCGGCTCCATCGTCTCGTTCTCGGGCTGCAGGCGGATGTGGTCGGATTCGCGGAAGAAACGCTTGACCGTCGCCTCCTCGCCGATCAGGGCGACGACGATCTCGCCGTCGGTCGCGTCGTCGGCCGGCCGCACGATGACGTAGTCGGCCTCGAAGATGCCCGCGTCCTTCATGCTTTCGCCGCGGATGCGGAGGACGTAATCGCCATCCTCGCCGCCGACAACGTCGGGGATCTCGATGTATTCCTCGATGTTCTCTTCGGCCAGGATCGGCGCTCCGGCGGCGACGTGGCCGAGCAGGGGCAGTCCCGATTGGTCGGGCCTGATCGTCTTCTTCGCCTTGTCGATCAGCAGCTCGATCGCGCGCGGCTTCGTCGGATCGCGGCGCAGCAGCCCGATCTTCTCGAGGTTGGCGAGGTGGGCATGCACGGTCGAGGAGGAGTGCAGACCAACCGCTTTGCCGATCTCGCGAACGGTCGGCGGATAGCCGGTTTTCTCCGCGTAGCGGCGGATGAAGTCGAAAATCTCCTTCTGCCTCTTGGTCAGGTCCAGGTCCACCGGTAATCCTCCTCGTCATCAAACAAGCGAAGGCGTTCGAACACTTGTTCGCAGCGTACCGACCGATCCGGACGGGCGCAAGCAAAACCCGCCGGCGCAGCAGCAGATCCATCCCGCCGCAAGCCCCACCCCCGCCAAACATCTAGAATCGCCACCCCACGCGGCTGTGGCGGAACTGGTAGACGCGCAAGCTTGAGGGGCTTGTGTCCTTTACGGGACGTGATGGTTCGACTCCATTCAGCCGCATTGAAAACCCCGCTCTGGTGGGAGCGGCGAAAAGGCACACGTCTGGCTCGACGAGGTTGCCGAGCAGCGGTTCGCGGCGGGAGCCGACGCGTAGCGGGAGAGCCACGCCGCGGCGAGATCGGCGACCCGCTCCAGCGCACCCGGCTCTTCGAACAGATGGGTGGCGCCGGGCACGATCGCAACCTCGTGCTCGCAGCGCAGCAACGCCGCCGCCTGCTCGTTC
>JAPVSJ010000040.1:0-14522 GCA_047519745.1 Actinomycetota bacterium
ACCAGGCGCTGGATCTCGGAGGTGCCCTCGAAGATCGTGTAGATCTTGGCGTCGCGGTGCATCCGCTCGACCGGGAACTCGCGGGTGTAGCCGTTGCCGCCGAGGATCTGGATCGCCCGCTCGGTCGCCCAGACGGCGACCTCGCCCGCCTTCAGCTTCGACATCGAGCCCTCGGCGTTCTCGAACTTCTGGCCGGTGCGGCCCATCCAGGCGGCGCGCCAGACGAGCAGGCGGGCGGCGTCGATCTCCATCTTCATATCGGCGAGGGCGAAGGCGATCGACTGGTTCTCGATGATCGCCTTGCCGAACTGCCGGCGCTCTTTGGCGTACTCGAGCGAGTACTCGTAGGCGGCGCGGGCGATGCCGATCGCCTGCGCGCCGACGGTCGGCCGGCTCGCCTCGAAGGTCTGCATCGCCGCCTGCGACTTGGAGCTCTTGCCCTCGCGGACACGGGCGAGGCGCTCGTCGAGCTTCTCTTTGCCGCCGAGCAGACAAGAGCCGGGGATACGGCAGTCGTCGAGGTGGACGTCGGCGGTGTGGGAGGCGCGCAGGCCGTGCTTCTTGACCTTGGCGCCCTGCTCGCAGCCCTTCGTGCCGGGCGGGATGACAAAGGCGGCGTGGCCGCGCGAGCGCAGCTCGCGGTCGACCGAGGCGATCACGACGTGGACACCGGCGATGCCGCCGTTGGTCGCCCAGGCCTTCTGCCCGTTCAGCACCCACTCGTCGGTCGCCTCGTCGTACTTGGCGGTGGTGCGGATCGCCGCCACGTCGGAGCCGGCGTCGGGCTCCGAGGAGCAGAACGCGGCCACCTTGGGGTCGTCCTCGGTGCCGAAGCACTGCGGGATCCACTCGCCCATCTGCTCCGGGGTTCCCTGCCCGAAGATCGCGGCGACGGCCAGCGAGGTGCCCATGATCGCCATGCCGATGCCGGCGTCGCCCCAGAAGAGCTCCTCGTTGGCGATCGGCATGGTCAGGCCGGTCTCGTCGGCGAAGAACTGGCCCAGTGCTTCGAAGCCGTAGAGGCCGATCTTGGCGGCCTCCTGGATCACCGGCCAGGGCGTCTCCTCGCGCTCGTCCCATTCGGCCGCCGCCGGGCGCACTACGCCCTCGGCGAAGCCGTGGACCCAGTCGCGGATGTCCTGCTGGTCCTGGTTCAGCTCGAGCGTGAACTTGGGGCCCTCGGCCCCGGCGTCACCTGCCGCCGCGTCCGCCGCCACCTGCTCTGCCTCTGCCACCGCTGAAGAATCGCTCATGCCACAAAGCCTACACGGAACCGTGTCAAATTAGATGCCTGGGGGCTCGGATGCAAGATCGCGCAGATCGAACGCCCGCAGGCCCTCGGGGCCGCCGTCGGTGCAGTCGAAGAAGCGACGGTTCACACAGTCGTACTCGGGCCCCGCGCCCGGATATGCACGCTCGACCGAGAATGGGCAATGGGGCAGCGCCGTACCGGTCATCTTGACGCCGCCGAAGCCTCCCGGCTGTCGGAGCGCGTCGAGTTCGATCTTGGCCGCAAAGACCTCCTGCATGCAGCCGACGTACTGTGTGCCCGTGAGGGTGTCGACGTAGCTGTAGAGGAAACGGCAACCGAGCTCGACACAGCTGCGCGGCTCGACCATCTTGTCGCAGAAAGAACGGCACTGGCGACACTCACCGGTCTTCTGGCGCGTAGCGGGCATTGCCAAAGTCTAGGGACTGACTGGGCGCGTGAGACCAAGCAGATCGGCGGACGCAGGGAGCGTGGCGTGCTCTGCACGCGAGCGACCGAGGACGCCGAGATGCGCCGGTCTCACGCGGCCAGGACGTGGTCCAGCTCCGCCAGCAGCTTGCTCGAGTGACGAACCCTGAACTCCTCGCCGAGCTTCCACTCGCGGGCCGTGCCGTCCTCGCCGGGGACTGCGAGGAAAACCTCGGCGTCGCCTCTGTGGCCCTCGAAAATCGTCTTCAGTTCCTCGATCAGATGCGGGTTGCCGAGGCTCGCGGGGGCGATCGTCAGTCGCAGCGGGGCCGCCGGGGCGCTCGCCGCGGCGGTCGCGCGGGCCATCTCCTCCCCGTCGGGTTCGAAGCGCTCCGCCTCCTGCACGACGAGCTTCGTCTCACCGCGGTCCTTATGGTCGATCCGGCCACGGACGAGGACGACGGCGTCCGTCTCGATCGCACCTGCGCTCTCGGCCTGGTCGGCCTTGAAGACCAGCATCTCGACCTGCCCTTCGATGTCGTCGAGCGTCGCGAACATCATTTGGCTGCCGCTCTTGGTGCGGATCTTCTTGCTCTCGGCGACGATGCCGCCGACGGTGACCCATGCCCCGTCGGGCTTGCTCGCCAGGTCCGCCAAGCCGCAGTCGACGCGAGCGCGCAGCGCCTCGCGCACTTCCGAGAGGGGATGCGAGGAGAGATAGGTGCCGAGCGTCTCCTTCTCCAGCGCCAGCAGCTCGCGGCGCTCGAACTCGGCGGCTGAGATCGGTGGTCGGTGGTGGGAGCTCGAGGCGCTCCCCTCTCCCCCGCCCGCGTCCGCGTCGCCGAAGTCGAAGATCGAGCCCTGGCCGAGCTGGGCGTCCTCCTGGGCTTTCTGTCCGGCCGACTGTGCCGCCGGCAGAGCCTCGAGCATGCCTTTGCGGGTCGCGCCGGTCGAGTCCAGGGCGCCGCACTTGATCAGGCATTCGATCGCCCGTTTGTTTACCGCCCGCGAGTCGACCCGCTCGCAGAAGTCCCAGATCGACTCGATCCGGGCGTCCTCGCGGGCGTGCAGGATCGCCTCGACCGCCGCGTGGCCGACGTTCTTCACCGCGTCGAGGCCAAAGCGGATCGCCTTCTCGGAGACGACGAAGCTGTGGTCGGAGGAGTTGACGTCGGGCGGCAGCACGTCGATCCCCATCTCCGCGCAGCGGTTGACGAAGAACGGCACCTTGTCTTTGGTGTTCATCACCGATGAGATCACGGCCGCCATGTACTCGGCCGGGTAGTTGGCCTTGAGATAGGCGGTTCGGTATGAGATCAGCCCGTAGCAGGCGGCGTGGGACTTGTTGAAGGAGTAGTCGGCCGCCGCTTCGTTCAGCTTCCAGAGATCTTTGGCGACAGCCGTGGCGGTCCCGGATTCGTCCAGGCCCTGCATGAATTTGTCCTTCATCGTCGCCATCAGGTCGCGCTTCTTCTTGCCGATCGCCTTGCGCAAGTCGTCCGCCTCGGCGCCCGAGAAGCCGGCCATCGAGCGGGCGATCTCCATCAGCTGCTCCTGATAGATGACGCAGCCGTGGGTCTCCTCGGTGATCGCCCGCAATCGCGGGTCGGGATAGCGCACCGTCGAGGGGTCCCGCTTGCCCTTCGCGTACGCGGGGATGTAGGCCATCGCCCCGGGTCGGTAGAGGGCGCCGAGGGCGACGATGTCGGCGAACTCGGTCGGCCCGACCTTGCGCAGCGCGTCCCGCATCCCCTCCGACTCGAACTGGAAGACGCCGGTCGAGTCGCCCGCGGCGAGCATCGCGTAGGTCTTCGCGTCGTCGATCGGGATCTTCTCCATGTCGACCCGCTCGCCGCGTGAGCGCTCGATGATCTCGATCGCGTCCTCGATCACGTCGAGGTTGCGCAGGCCGAGGAAATCCATCTTGAGCAGGCCCATCTCCTCGATCGGTCCCATCGAGTACTGGGTGACGATCTTGTACTGGCGCTCCGGCTTGCCTGAGCCATTCCCGTCCCCGCCGGCGGCGGGCGCGTTGCGGTCCTCGGCCAGCTGCAGCGGCACGACCTCGTGCAGCGGCCGGTCGGCGATCACCACCGCGGCGGCGTGGATCGAGTTGTTGCGGATGATCCCCTCGAGCCCCCGGGCGACGTCGATGATCTTTTTTGCGTCGGGCTCGGCGTCGTAGGTCTGTTTCAATTCCTGACCCGCCTTCAGGCATTCCTCGAAGGAGGGGCTGCGGCCCATGATCGGCTCCGGAATCTGCTTGGCGAGACGATCGCCGCTGCCGTAGTCGAAGCCGAGCACCCGCGCCGCGTCGCGGGTCGCCGCCCGCGGCGCCATCTTGCCGAAGGTGATGATCTGGGCGACCGACTCGCGGCCGTACTTGTCGCCGACGTAGCGGATCATCCGCTCGCGCCCGCGCACCGAGAAGTCGATGTCGATGTCCGGCATCGATTTGCGCCCGGGGTTGAGGAAGCGCTCGAAGATCAGGCCCTCGGCGAGCGGATCGAGGTCGGTGATCCTGAGCACGTAGGAGACGATCGAGCCCGCGGCCGAGCCGCGGCCGGGGCCGACGGCGACGCCGTTCTCCTTGGCGTAGCGGACGAAGTCCCAGACGATCAGGAAGTAGGAGGAGAAGCCCATCTCCTCGATCACGCCGAGCTCGAACTCCATCCGCTCGACCGCCTCGGCCGGCGCCGGGTCGCCGTAGCGGGCCCGCAGGCCCTCGCCGGCGATCCGCCGCAGCATCGCCTCGGGCTCCTCGCCGTCCTCGGTCGGGTAGCGGGGCAGCAGCAGGCTGCCCAGCTCGATGTCCAGCGAGCAGCGCTCGGCGATCTCCAGCGTCGTCGGGATCGCCTCCGGCCACTCGGCGAAGGACTCGCCCATCTCCTCGTTGCTCTTGAGGAAGAACTCGTTGGTGTCGAAGCTCATCTTCGGCGCCTCGAGCGTCGATTTGGTCTGCACGCAGAGCAGCGCCGCGTGGTTGTCGAAGTCCTCGCGCCGCAGGTAATGGACGTCGGCGGTGCCGACCAGCGGCCGGCCCAGCTCGCGGGCGAAGCGGACGATTCCCTGGTTGGCCTTCTCCTGCTCCTCGATGCCGTTTTTCTGCACCTCGAAGTAGACCTGCTCGGGGCCAAAGGCCTGAATCAGGTCATCGAGGTGGGCGCGGGCGTCGTCGGCGCGCTCTTCGACCAGGCGGCGACAGAAGCGCGACTGCAAGCACCCGGTGAGCACGATCACGCCCTCCGCGTGGGCCGCGAGCATCTCCATGTCGACGTTGGCCTTGCCGCGCGAGAAGCCCTGCAGAAAGCCGGCCGAGGTGAGCTTGACCAGGTTGGCGAAGCCGGCGTCGTTCTCGGCCAGCAGGGTGAGGTGGTTGCGCTCGTACTTGGGCTTCTCCTTGATCGTCTTGACGTCGTCGACGAAGTAGGCCTCGAGGCCTGCGATCGGCTTGATCCCGTGCTTGCGGCAGGCCTTGTAGAGATCGACGGCGCCGTTCATCACGCCGTGGTCGGTCAGCCCGAGTGCCGGCTGCCCCAGCTCCGCCGCCCGCGCCGCCATCGCGTCGATCTTGCAGGCGCCGTCGAGCAGCGAGTACTCGCTGTGGGCATGCAGATGGACGGCGGCGGTTGAGCTCACGACTACGGCCGATCATGGCAAGCGAGGCAGATGCCAAGTGCGCCTGAACAAGCGCCTTCCCCGCTATCTCCGTGCCTAAATTCGCACTAAAAGCCGAGAGGAACGTGTCGGAGCCGGGCTAACATCGCAACGTGCTTGCAAATGAGACCGATCTGCAAGGGGGGCGCGTCCTCGTCGTCGAGGACGACCAGGAGATCGCCGACGTGCTGAGGCGGTCGTTGCGCAACGAGGGCTATGAGGTGCGTACGTCCGGCGACGGCGTCGATGCGCTCGATGTCGCCGCCGGCTTCGTGCCCGACCTCGTCGTCCTCGACCTCGGCCTGCCGCGGATGGACGGGGTCGAGGTCTGCCGCCGGCTGCGCGCCGACAGCGACGTGCCGATCCTGATGCTGACCGCGCGGGCCGAGACCGAGGACCGGGTCGGCGGTCTCGACAGCGGCGCCGACGACTACCTGGTCAAGCCCTTCGAGCGCAAGGAGCTGCTCGCCCGGATCCGCGCCCTGCTGCGCCGCCGGCCGCCGCGCGGCTCGGCCTCGCTTCAGGTCGGCGACCTCAGCCTCAACCCGGATACTCGCGAGGTGAGGCGCGGCGAGCGCGAGATCGAGCTGACCAACCGCGAGTTCGAGCTGCTCGAATACCTGATGCACAACGAGCGCCTCGTCGTCTCGCGCGAGCGCCTGCTCGACGAGGTCTGGGGCTATGACCCGATGGCGGCGACCAACACGATCGACGTCTTCATCTCCAATCTGCGGCGCAAGCTCGAGGCGGGTGAGGAGACACGGCTTCTGCACACCAAACGCGGCGCCGGCTACGTGCTCAAGGGCTAGCGGCACTGCGACCGGGCAACTGGCCGGTCCGCTGGCGCCTCGCCGGGGTATCCGCCGGGTTGACCCTGGCGATCCTCGTCCTCTTCGGGGTGATCGTCGGCAATCTGGCCGCGCAGCGCATCCGTGACGACTTCAACCGCGAGATGAAGGGCGCGGTGACGACGCTTGTTTCACACGTGCAGATCGTCGACACGATCACCAATACCCTGATCGTCCGCGAGCCGGACCTGGAAGATTTCGTCAGTCCGAACGACGCCTCGGTGCGGATCTACGGCTCTCGAGGCGAACAGCTCGACGCCAGCCCGAACGCGGAACCGCTCGGTCCGCCGGTGCCGGGGATCCGCGACATCGGCGAGATGCGCGTGATGACGGTCGCTTTGCGCAGCCGTCAGACCGGCCGGATCGCCGGCTACGTCCAGTACGGCCGCGACGAGCAGCACATCGACTCGACCGTGGGCCGGCTCTGGCTGTTGATCGCGGTCGGTGTCCTCGGCGCGACCCTGCTGGCCAGCCTCGCGGGCGTGGCGATAGCCCGCAGGGCGATGCGGCCGATCGCCTCGCTGACCGCGACGGCCCGCACAATCGCCGACACCGGCGACCCATCCAGTCACATGCCGCAGCCGCGCGTCGACGATGAGGTCGGCGAGCTGGCCCGCACGCTGGAGGCGATGTTGCGCTCGCTCGACGCGGCTCGCGCCGAGCGCGAAGCGGCGCTGAGGCGCCAGCGCGAGTTCGTCGCCGACGCCTCGCACGAGCTGCGCACGCCGCTGACCAGCATCCTCGCGAACCTCGAGCTGCTCCAGGCCTCGCTCGAGGAGCCGGCGCAGGAGGACGAGCGGGCGATGGTCGACTCGGCGCTGCGCTCCTCGAGTCGCATGAGTCGCCTCGTCGGCGACCTCCTGCTCCTCGCCCGCGCCGATGCCGGGCGCATCGCCGCCCGCACCCGCTGCGACCTCGCCGAGGTGGCCGGCAACGCCGCCGCCGAGGTTGCGCCGACGATCGGCGAACGCGAGCTGCGGGTCGAGAACGAGCGTCCGCTCTGGGTCGACGGCAACCCCGACGAACTGCATCGCATGGTGCTCAACCTGCTCGACAACGCGGCTCGCCATACTCCCGCGGGCTCGCGGATCGACCTGCGACTCCGGGCCGAGGGCGCGAACGCGGTGGTCGAGGTCGGCGACGACGGCCCCGGCGTGCCGGCGCAGCTCCGCGAGCAGATCTTCGAGCGCTTCGTCCGCGGCGAAGGGCCCGCCGACACCGCGATCGGGGGCGGCAGCGGCCTCGGCCTGGCGATCGTCAGTGCCGTGGCCAAATCGCACGGAGGCAGCGCCGAGGTGGGCGAATCCGAGTTGGGTGGCGCCCTCTTCCGAGTGCGGCTGCCGCTGCGCACCTCCAAGTCTGAGCGGGGAATTAACCCAGCTTTAGACCCGCTTTAGCGCCCCGGATTAATTTCCTCAGCGGACGAGACACAAGGGCCCGCCGGTTCTCCCCAACGCGACCGGCGGGCTCTTTTTATGCCGGCTTTCAGACCTCGACGACGACCGGCAGGATCATCGGCCGGCTGCGTAGCTTCTCGTAGACGAGCTTGGCGATTGCCTCGTGCACGTCTTCCTGAATCAGGTGGACCTCACGCGTGCCCGCCTCGGCGGCGTCCTCGAGCGAGTCCTCGACCACGTCCTTCAGTTCTTCGACCAGGGACTCCTCGCCCTCGGGCAGGGCGACGCCGCGCACGATCGCCTCGGGATCGGCGACGACGCTGCCGTCCTCGGCGGAGATCGTCGCGACGACGATGAAGATGCCGTCGGCGGATATCTCGCGGCGGTCGCGCAGCGCGACGTCGTCGGGCTCGCCGACGTTGACGCCGTCGACGTAGACGACGCCGGCATGGATCTCCTTGCCGAAGCGCGCGCCGTCGGCGTCCAGCTCGAGCGGCAACCCGTTGCGACCCTGGAAGACGTTCTCGGGGTCGATCCCGACCGAGTGGGCGAGGCCGGCGTGCAACCGCAGCCGCTGGTGATCGCCGTGCACCGGCATCACGTAGCGCGGCTTGGTCAGATTGAGCATCAGCTTCAGCTCCTCCTGCCAGCCGTGCCCCGAGGCGTGGATCGGCGCGTCCTTGGCGGTCACCACCGAGGCGCCGATCTCGTAGATCCGGTCGATCGTTTCGTTCACCGCGCGCTCGTTGCCGGGCACCGGCGTCGCCGAGAAGACGACCGTGTCGCCGGAGTGCAGCTCGACGTCGCGGTGGTCGTTGTTGGCCATCCGCCGCAATGCCGAGAGCGGCTCGCCCTGGCTCCCGGTGGAGATCACGACGACCTTCTCGTCGGGGAAGTCCTCGATCTCGCGCGGCTGGATGAAGAGGCCGGAGGGCGCGTTGGCGATGCCGAGGTTCGAGGCGATGTTGAAGTTCTTGCGCATCGAGCGGCCGACCAGGGCGACCCGACGGTCGAGCGCGACGGCGGCGTCGATCACCTGCTGCACGCGGTGGATGTTGGAGGCGAAGGAGGTGACGATGACCCGGCCCTTGCAGGCCGAGAAGGTCTCCAGCAACGCCGGTCCGACGCTCGACTCCGAGGGTGCGATCCCCGGGCGGTCGGCGTTGGTCGAATCGCCGCAGAGCAGCAGCAGGCCTTCGCGGCCGAGCTCGGCGAGCCGCGAGATGTCGGCGGGCCGGCCGTCGACCGGCGTCTGGTCGAACTTGTAGTCACCGGTCATCAGCACCCGGCCCACCTCGGTGCTGAGGATCACGCCACGCATGTCGGGGATCGAGTGGGAGAGATGGACCAGCTCGAGCTCGAAGGGCCCGAGCTTCACCTTCTTGCCGGCGGGCAGCTCCTCCAGCGGCGCATCCTTGAGCTTGTGCTCGTCGAGCTTGGAGCGCACCATCCCGACCGTGAGCATGCCCCCGTAGATGACCGGCGGCATGCCGATCTCGCGCAGGACGTAGGGCAGCGCGCCGACGTGATCCTCGTGCCCATGGGTGAGGACGATCGCCTCGATGTCGTCGGCACGGTCGCGCAGGTAGGAGAAATCGGGCAGGACCAGGTCGATGCCTAGCATCTCCGGCGTCGGGAACATCAGGCCGGTATCGACGACGACGATCCGCCCGTCGTACTCGATCACGGTCATGTTCTTGCCGATCTCGCCCAGGCCGCCGAGCGGCAGAACTCGCAGCTTCCCCGCCATCGTCAGGACGCCACCGGCACGCCGACGGCGTCGAGCGCCGCCCGGATCGTCGCGCGCTGCTCGGCATCGACGGGAACCATCGGCAGTCGCATGGTTCCCGACGGGATCAGGCCGGCGATCTCGAGCGCCGCCTTGACCGGCATCGGGTTCGTGGTGATGGCCAGCGCGTCATAGAGCGGCCGCAGACCGGTGTCGATCTCGCGGGCGCGGTCCAGGTCCCCTGCCTGAGCCGCGTCCCACATCTCACGCACCTGATCGCCAACCAGGTGCGTTGCGACGAGAATCCCGCCGGCGAGGCCGAGCTCCAGCGTCCTCAGGAAGATGTCGTCGTTGCCGGCTAGCACATCGAGGCCCTCGATCGGGCCGATCTCGTCGTTGTTCGCCTGCTTGACCGCAACCACGCCTTCGATCTCGGCCAGCTCGGCGAGGTCCGCCGGCGGCACGTTGACCACCACCCGGGAGGGGATGTTGTAGGCGATCAGGGGCAACCCTGGAACCGCGGCGGCGATCGCCTCGAAGTGGGCTCTCAGCCCGGCCTTGTTCGGCTTGTTGTAGTACGGAGTGACCACCAGCGCGCCGACGGCGCCGGCGTCCGCGGCCGCCTTGGTCAGCTCGATCGAGTGACGCGTGTCGTTGGTGCCGGTGCCGCAGATCACCGTCGCACGATCGCCGATCTCGTCGACGATGGCGGCCAGCAACCCGATGTGCTCCCGGTCGTCCAGCGTCGCCGCCTCGCCGGTGGAACCGGCGACGACGACGCCGTGCGAGCCGTGCTCGACCAGGTGGGCCGCAAGGCGCCGGGCAGCGGCCTCGTCCACCGCACCGTTGGGCTCAAACGGGGTGGCCAGCGCAGTTATGACTCCGTGGAAATCGCTCATCGCTGGCAGGGTATCGGGACGGTCATACGGCGAAGGTTGGCGCGGTGCGGTCGGCCCAGGGAACTGCCTGCTCGAGCTGGGCGGCGACTCGAAGCAGGAGGTCTTCGCGCCCCAGTGGCGCGACCAGCTGCACGCCGACCGGCAGGCCGTCGCCGGTCCAGTGCAGGGGCAGCGAGATCGCCGGCTGCCCGGTGGCGTTGAACGCGGCGGTGAAGCAGCCGGCGAGGAAGGCACGCTCGAAGGCGGCCATCGGGTCGGGCCCGGAATCGTCGAAGGTGCCGAGCGGCGGCGGCGGCTCGCCCATGGTCGGCGTCAGCAAGAGGTCGAAGCCGGACTCGTGGATGCCGGCGAACATCCTGCTCATCACCTGGTGCTGGCCGACCGCGGTCAGATAGTCGCCGGCGCTGCGCGCACGGCCGATCTCGGCCAGCGCCCAGGTCAGTGGCTCGACGTCCTCGGCCTCGACCGGCTTGCCGCCGATGATGCCGAACTGCTCCAGCACCTGCGCCTGGCCGGCCGCCCAGCGGACGAGGAAGGGCTCGATGATCGGCAGGCTCGCGAAGGCGCTCATGTCCGGCTCCTCGATCTGGTGCCCGAGCGCCTCCAGCGCCTTCGCGCCGGCCTGTGCCGCCGCGACGACCTCGGGGTCGGCGTCCTGCCCGATGATCGTCTCGGTCCAGAGCGCGACCCTCAGCTTGCCGGGATCGGCGCCGACCTCCTCGGTGTAGGGGCGCTCCGGGGGCGGGGCGACGTAGGGATCGCCCGGCGCGGGTCCGTGAACCGCCTCGAGCAGCGCCGCGGTGTCGCGGACCGAGCGCGAGACGCAGAGCTCGCAGGTGAGGCCGGACATGATGTCGCCGACCAGCGGGCCCTCGCTGATCCGCTGCCGGCTCGGCTTGAGGCCGACCAGGCCACAGTTGGAGGCCGGGATGCGGATCGAGCCACCGCCGTCGTTGGCGTGGGCCATCGGCACCATGCCGGCGGCGACAGCCGCGCCGGAACCGCCGCTCGACCCTCCCGGGGTCCGATCGAGGTCCCACGGGTTGTGGGTGGCGCCGTAGGCGCGCGGCTCGGTCGTCGGCAGGATGCCGAGCTCGGGACAGTTGGTCTTGCCGATCGTGACCAGGCCGGCGGCGCGGAAGCGCTGGGCCAGGTAGGTGTCCACCGGGGCGCGGAAGTCGCGCTCCTTCAGGTAGCTCATGCCGAGGTGCAGCGGCTGGCCCGCGAAGGCCGCGCCGAGGTCCTTGAGCAGGAAGGGGACGCCCTTGAAGGGGCCGTCCGGGAGCTCGCCGCGGGCGGCCTCCAGGCCCTCCTCGAAGAGCGGGTGGATCACCGCGTTCACCTCGCCGTTGGTGGCCTCGATCCGGGCGATCGCGGCTTCGGTCAGCTCGGCCGGGGTTGCCTCCCCCGTCCTGACCAGCTCCGCCTGCGCGGTCGCGTCCAAGCGCGCCAGCTCCTCCGTCATCGCATGAACCTACAACAGCTTCTCGAGGCCGACCGTGAAGCGGTCGGGAAGGCCGCCTACCCGGCGCACGGCGAGGATCACGCCCGGCATGAAGGAGACGCGGTCGATCGAGTCATGGCGGATCGCGAGCGTCTGCCCCTCCCCGCCGAAGATCACTTCCTGGTGGGCGACAAGGCCCGGCAGCCGCACCGAGTGGATCGGCTGGTGGACGTTGCCGCCCGCGGCGTCGATCAGCTCGGCGGTGCGCTTCGCCGTGCCCGACGGCGCGTCGAGCTTGCGGTCGTGGTGCAGCTCGACGATCTCGCACTCGGGCATGTGGCGGGCGATCGCCTGCGAGGCCTCCATCAGCAGGACGGCGCCAATCGCGAAGTTCGGCGCGACGAAGCAGTTCGCGGTGCCGGCCTCGGCGGCCGCACGAAGCGCGTCGAGGTCGAATCCAGTCGTGCCGAGGACAACGTGGACGCCCGCGTCGAGGCAGGCCTTGGCGTTGTCCAGCGCCGTCTCGGGACGGCTGAAGTCGACGACGACGTCGACCTCGCCGAGCACGTTCGCCAGCTCGGTGCCGAGCGCCGGGTCGGCCTTGGCGACGAGCTCCATGCCCTCGGCGTCCTCGACCGCAGCGCAGACCGTGCTCCCCATCCGTCCGGCAGCGCCGGAGACGCCGACGCGGATCACGCAGCGAGCCGCCCCCGGACGCGGGAGCGAATCCCTGTCCATATCTGATTCATCAGGCATTCGCGGGAGCAGAGGAGGCGGCGCCTTGTAATTTCTCGGAGACTGGGGCCAAGGCCTTGCGGAAGCACTCCTCGTCGCGGCCCACGCAGGCGGCCGAGAGCCGCTCGGCGCCGTAGAGCTCGCTCGCCAGCTCGCTCAGCTCCTCGACCGTGACCGCATCGACCCTGGCCAGCATCTCGTCGAGGCTTTCGATCGGCAGGCCGAAGAGCGTCGAGCGCGAGATCCGCGACATCCGCGCCGCGGTCGACTCGGAGGAGAGCACGAGGCGGCCCTTGACGTTCTCCTTGGCCCGCGCCAGCTCGTCGGCAGAGACGGGCTCGGAGCGCAGCCGCTCCAGCTCGGCGCCGATCACCGCGCAGGCCTCCTCGACGTTGTCCTCGCGGGTGCCGACGTAGGTCGCGACCAGACCGGAGTCGGTGTATTGCTCGTTGTAGGAGCCGACCGAGTAGGCGAGGCCACGCTTCTCGCGCACCTCACGGAAGAGGCGTGAGGAGGTCGAGCCGCCGAAGATCGAGTCGAGCACGGCAAGGCCGTAGCGGCGCTCGTCGTCGCGGACGATCCCGGTCGCGCCGAAGCAGATGTGGTACTGCTCGGTGTCCTTCGGGTAGAAGCGCAGCCGCGCCGCCCCGTCGGCCTGAACCGCTTGCGAGCCGTCCTCACCGCTCGGCGGCGAGACGAGACGCTCGGCCAGGGCGACGATCCGCTCGTGGTCGAGGTGCCCGGCGGCGCCGACGACCACATGCGGGCCCGTGTAGCGCTGCTTGCGGTAGGCCTCGATGTCGGGGACCGGGATCGAGGAGATCACCTCGGCCTCGCCGAGCACGCGGCGCCCCAGCGGGTGCTCGCCGAAGACGGCGCCGGCGAGGATGTCGTGGACGCGGTCCTGCGGCTCGTCCTCGTACATCGCGATCTCCTCGAGCACGACATCGCGCTCGGAGTCGATGTCGGGGTAGGTCGGCGCCAGCAGCATCTCGGCGAGCAGGTCGAAGACCTCCTCGGTGTGCTCGTCGAGGAAGCGGGCGTGCAGGTGGGTCGTCTCCTTGCCGGTCGCCGCGTTGACCGAGGCGCCAAGCCCGTCGAAGAGCTCGGAGATCTCGATCGCCGAGTAGCGCGCCGTGCCCTTGAACAGCAGGTGCTCGAGGAAGTGCGAGACGCCGGCCTGGGCCGTCGTCTCGTTCCTCGAGCCGGTGCGAACCCAGAGCCCGAGCGCCACGGAGCGGACCGAGGGAACCTCCTCGGTCACGACCCTGGCGCCCGAGCCGAGCTCGGTCAGTCGCGCGGCGCTCAACGAACTAGCTGCGACGCTCGCGCTCGCGCCGCCGGCCGCCGCCCTCGCCACCGCGGCCACCGCGCTCGCGATCGCCGCCGTTGCGCCGCGGCCCACCGTCGCCGGATCCGACCGAGGCGAGCTCCTCCGCCGATTTGCCCGCCACCGACGGATCGTCGGAGAGCCGCAGGCCGATGCGACCGCGCTCGCGGTCGACCTCGACCACGGTGACGTCGATCACGTCGCCCGAGCTGAGCACGTCGTCGACCGAGTCGACCCTCTCCCCCGGCTTCACGTTGGAGATGTGCAGCAGGCCGTCGGTGCCCTTGACCAGCTCGACGAAGGCGCCGAAGGTCGTCGTCTTGACGACTTTGGCGGCCGGGTACTTGTCGCCGATCTCGGCCTCCTTGGTCATCGATTCGATCCGGGCGACACACGCTTCGACCAGTTCGCCGGTCGGCGCGTAGATGCGGATCGTGCCGTCGTCCTCGACGTCGATTTCGGCTTCGAACTCCTCGCAGAGGGCGCGGATCGTTTCCCCGCCTTTGCCGATCACGGCGCCGATCTTCTCCTGGTCGATCTTGATCGCCTCGATCCGCGGCGCGTGCTTGGAGAGCGTCTCGCGCGGCCCGTCGATCGCCTCGGCCATCTTGCCGAGGATGAACTGACGGCCCTTGTTGGCCTGCTCCAGGGCGTCGGTGAGGATCTCGAAGGTGACGCCGGTGATCTTGATGTCCATCTGCAGCGCGGTGATCCCGTCCGCGGTGCCGGCGACCTTGAAGTCCATGTCGCCGAGGTGGTCCTCGACGCCGGCGATGTCGGTGAGGACGATGTAGTCGTCGCCCTC
>JAPVSJ010000041.1:0-11153 GCA_047519745.1 Actinomycetota bacterium
CGGCTCGGTTCGCGTCTCTTCGATCCGCCCGTCGTCCCTCAGGACTTGGACGTGGTAGCTGACCTGGCTCAACCCTTCGCCCAGCGCGATCGACAGCCCGCTCGGGCTGACTTCGCCCGCCACGGCGGCCAGCATGATGTGCTGGCGCAGAACGTGATCCAGCGAGCTGATCGATCGTGGGTCCATAAGAGGCGGCAGGTGTTCGCCGGCCTTCTTGCTGTTGCTGCGTGATTTGCCTTTAGGCATCTCTCTCGTCCCTTCCGGTTTACCGGGATGCGGAAGGAGCGTCGGAGCACCTCCCGCGGAACTACCCGGACCCGACTGCCCAATGATTCAAACAGTCAGTTCTAATCTGAGTAGTGAACAGTTACAGACAGGAACGGGTGAGTCTGTACCAAAATGTCGAACTGTTTACGCCTGCCGCCCGCCATTTACTGTGTGTCGGACCTCTCTGTGGCGTCACGATTTTCCGTGCCACTGAACCTCACATGGCCACGTGCGGGGGTCTTGTCGAGGTCACGCGCTCGTTGATGCGCAAGAAGAGAGACGACGATCGATACGGCCTTCTCTCCCGTGACCGCACGCCGGTTGGCGGATTCGGCTTCGATCTCCATCATTCGGTCCCATGAGCGCGCGTTCTCGTCGGCGAGATCCCGGCGACCTTGGGCGTCAAGGTTGTACCACCGCCACGCGATACATGCACGAGGGTCGTTGCTCACCTTTCCGGCTCGAAAGGCGGCCAATGCCTCCGCAGCGCTCGCCTGCAAGATAAGTCCGTAGATTTCCTGTCGTGCCTCGAACGGCATCGCCCACATTTCCTCGTCGGTGAAGAACGGGATTTCGACAGCACGATAGAAATGCTCTCTGGTGTTGCCGGAGCCCTCCTCTATATAGGCAAGTTCGATGGAGCCGGAGGCCAGTAGTTCCTTGATGTGGTGTTCGACCTTGCTGGCCGGGAGGCTCATCAGCTTGGCGAGTTCGCTCGGGCTGCGGGCAGCTTCGTTGAGGTAGCAAAGGATGTCCACCCGCATACCGTGGCCCAGCGCGTACGAGACCGCGTTCTCAATCTCTCTCTTTCGAAATTTGTTGGCCATCTCTCTCAGCTTCGCCACCACGGTACCCCTCCTCGCTCTGCTGCTTTTCCGACATTCAGACAGGGCGGAGCATAAACGGGACGCCTGACAGGTTTCATCCTCGCGCCGGGCTTTCCCATGATGCTAAAAGCTTCCTTAGCATAGCTCGCCCTTCTCGGCGATTCCCGCCGAGGCTGATGACGGGAGGGGGTGACGCCAGATGCAGATCGCACAAGTTGTGCAGGTCAGCCCGACCTTGCGCATTGCAAAGCACGGCTAGGACGTATGTGCCTGGGGGCCGATCTCGGCCCGCTTGCCTTGAGCTGGGATTGGTCCCCTTCTCGTCTTCGTTCCCTGGACGCGATGGGACGCGAGTCTAGCTGAGAACTTGTGAAGTTTCCTATGGAGGTCCCGACCCACAGGACGGAGGATTGCGGCATGGGCACCTTCGGCGCCAACCTACGCGATGCGCGCGAAAAGCTCGGCTTGACGCAGGAACAGGTCGCACAGCGGAGCGGAGTCCACTCCACGGAGGTCAGTCGGATCGAGGGAGGCAGGCGCGATCCGAAGGTCTCGACGCTGGAACGGCTCGCCAAAGCAGTCGAGGTGAAGCCGGGCCGTCTGCTCGATTAGAAGACGCCGGCCGAGATTCGCTCCCGGTCCGAGAGCACCGGCGATCACCTAATAGCCTGCGCTCCAATGGCGCTCGCGGACCAATTCGATGGGTTGCTGGTCGATCTCGACGGGGTTGTCTGGATCGGTCGAGAGATGGTGCCGGGGGCTGTCGAGGCTCTGATCTCCCTGCTGGACGCCGGTAAGGAGATCGTCTTCGTGACCAACAACCCGGGCAAGCCGGCGGTTGCTTACGTGAAGCGATTACGGGATGCCGGGATTCCTGTGACCGACGATCGCGTTGTCACCGCCGGAGAAGCCACTGCCTCCCTTGCGGCGGAACGAGTAGGAGCCGGGGGCGCCGCCTTCGTGATAGGGGCTCCCGCATTCCACGACACCGTTGGCGCGTCGGGTCTGGAGCTTCTGGAGGGGGAGGCGGGACGGGGGGCCGATGTCGTCCTCGTCTCCGGTCATCGCGGCTTCGATTACGAGGAGCTGCTGACGGCGACGCTGGCGCTGCAGGGGGGTGCGGCGCTGTTCGCCACCAGCCGCGACCCGACCTTGCCGATGCCGGGCGGGGCCTGGCCGGGGACGGGAGCCATCCTCGCCGCGGTCGAGACCGCGAGCGGCGCCACGGCGGAGATCGGCGGTAAGCCTGAGCCGCGCCTGTTCGAGCTGGCCCGCCGGCGGATCGCGGCGGCGAAACGCGTAGCGATGGTCGGCGACCGCGTCTCCTCCGATATCGCCGGAGGGCGGCGGGCCGGCCTGGAGACGGTGCTGGTGTTGAGCGGGGCAACCTCGCGCGAGGAGGCCAAAGCTGCCAACCCTGCACCGGATCACGTTGTCGAGAGCCTGGCTGCGCTGGCACTGTCGTGAGCACGCCGGTGTCTACCCCGCCAGCCGTGGCGCGACCAGGCGTGGCGTTCGCCGGCGTCTTCGCCGTCACCTTCTCCGGGTTGGTCGCCGTCGGGGCGGTGCTGCCCGTCCTGCCTCGCTACGTGCACGGCCCGCTCGAAGGAGGCAACATCGCGGTCGGGGTGGTGATCGGCTCATACGCGATCACCGGGCTCCTCCTGCGCCCGCTCGCCGGTCGCCTCGCCGACCGGCGCGGCCGCAAGCCAGCGGTATTGCTCGGCTCCGTCCTGGTCGCCCTCGCCGGCTTCCTCTACCTGCTGCCGTTCGGGGTCGCCGGTCTGATCGGCGCCCGCCTGGTCCTCGGCGCCGGCGAGGGCACTGTCTTCACCGCCGGCTCGGCCTGGATCGTCGACATCGCCCCGCCGGATCGACGCGGGCGGGTGATCGGCCTCTACGGCCTCGCCGTCTGGTCGGGGCTCAGCGTCGGGCCGCTGATCGGCGAGCTGCTCCTCCACGCCTCCGGCTACACGGCGGTCTGGCTTTTCGCCGGCACTGCGCCGCTAGTCGGCGCGCTGACCGCGCTGCGACTGCCCGACCCCTTCCACCCCAAGCCCGCCGAGGACGAGCACCACCCGCTGATCGCCCCCGAGGCGGTCAGGCCGGGAACCGCGCTGGCCCTCGGCTCACTCGGCTATGCGACCGTCGCCTCCTTCGTCGTCCTCCACCTCGACCAGCGGGGCGTCGGCCACGGGGCGGTCGTCTTCGGTGTGTTCGCGACGATGGTCGTCCTCACCCGCCTCGCCGGCGGCGACCTGCCCGACCGGATCGGCCCGCTGCGGGTGGCGATGGCGGCGGCCTTCGTCGAGGCGATCGGACTGGTGACGATCGGAATCGCCCACAGCCTCTCCATCGCGATCGTCGGCGCGATGGCGATGGGAGCGGCCTTCTCGCTGCTCTATCCCTCCCTGTCGCTGATCGTCGTCGACCGCGTGCCGGAGACGCGGCGCGGAGCGGCGCTCGGCACCTTCACCGCCTTCTTCGACGCCGGCATTGGCTTTGGCGCCCCCCTTGCGGGAGTGGCGGCAGCGCTCACCGACTACGAGGGCGCCTTCCTCTTCTCGGCCATGATCGCGCTCGTCTCGATGGCGACGATCGCATTCGCGGTCGGCGGCCGCGGTCGGCTCGCAAGTGCGGTCACTTGACCCCCCTATAGGGGACACAAGCGACCGATATCGCGCCGATCAGGGGCGTTCGGCGATCAGTAGCGCCTGGGCGGCGCGGCCGATGCGGCCGCGCTCGTCGAAGAGGACCGACTCGGCGGTGCCGATCCCATGCGATTGCGGGACGGTGACGGCGTCCACGCAGACCCACTCGCCCTCGGGCAGCCGCTCGAGGTGGACGCTGAGGTCGACGTTGATGAAGAGGTAGCGACGCCAGTCGAGCACGGCGCTGATCCCGTTGCCGACGTCGGCGGCGACCAGGGTCCGCTGCAACGGCGTCGGCTCCTCCCCGGCGACGAGCCGGCATCCCATCCGCATCCAGACCGTGGCCGGCCCCGGCTCCCGGAAGCCGCCGTGAACCGATCGCCATTCCATGGCCGTGTGGTACCCGACCGACTGCGCGGTTTCAAAGAACTCGGGCACGTCCCCCTCGTCGGGACCAGGCGGCGCCTCCGATGTCGTGACCACGTCGTCGGGAATCGAGATCTCACTCGTGCGAATACGCCAGGCCCGCGCGACCATCAGCGGCCCCTCCTCACCGGAGAGAGTCGCCTCGATCATCTGCACCGAGCGCCCCGGCCGCACCAGCTCAGCTGTGACCTTGATCGGCCCAATGGGCACCGGCCCCAAGATCTCAAAGGTCACCCGAGCAACCTGAAACCCCTCCCCACCCGCAACCCGTTCAATCTCCCGCCCCAACAAAGCTGACGGAGGTCCCGCGTGCTGCGCACCGGGATCCCACGGCCCCCGGGTCAGCTCGGTAGCTACAAACCCACCGTCAGCTCTCTCGTAGAAGGCGTCCACGGTGGCGCATCGTATGAGAGGCCCGGGGGTCGTCTCGTCGGAGTGTCGCGAAGCGGCGCACCGGCGAGAGATTCCTGCCGCGAAGCGGCACCAACATCATGAGCGAGCGAAGCGAGCGAATCCCAACTCCGACGAGACGACCCCCGGGCCTCTTTACCCTGTCGCTATGGAGAAAATCAAGAAGTCAGACGAGGAGTGGCGCGAACAGCTGACCCCGGAGCAGTACGAGGTAACGCGCAAGGCCGGCACCGAGCGCGCCTTCACCGGACCGTACGTAGACGAGAAGAGCGAGGGCATGTACCGCTGCATCTGCTGCGGCACCGAGCTGTTCTCCTCGGACACCAAGTTCGACTCCGGCACCGGCTGGCCCAGCTTCACCGAGCCGGCGAACCTCGAGCACGTCGAGCTGCGCCCCGACAACAGCCTGCTGATGCGCCGCACCGAGGTCGTCTGCAAGCACTGCGACGCCCACCTCGGCCACGTCTTCGACGACGGACCGGGACCGAACGGCCAGCGCTACTGCATCAACGGCTGCGCGCTCACGCTGGACAAGGCGTAATCAGCCGCCCCCGGACGCGAAGCGGAGGAGGCGGCGCCTGATCTATTTGACGCCGCCGCCGGCGCCGAGGTAGCTGAAGCGCACCGCGAGCGCCACCGCCTCGGTCCTCGTGTCGACCTCGAGCTTGGCGATCGCGTTGCGCACGTGGGTGTGCACGGTCGCCGGGCTGAGGCCGAGCCGCTCGGCGATCTCTTTGACCCGCAGTCCCTCGGCGAGCAGCTCGAGGATCTGGCGCTCACGGGGCGAGAGGTCGAGCAGCTTCTCCACCTCCGACGGCTTGCCGCCGGCAAAGTCACCGCCGAGAAAGGTGCCGCCACCGGTGACCGCTTTGACCGCGCGGGCGATGTCCTCGGCCGGGGCCGACTTGAGTACGTAGCCCGAAGCGCCCGCACGGAGGGCCAGCGCCAGAAGGTCGGGCTGGGCATGCGCGGTGAAGATGATCACCTTGGTCCGCGGCCGGACCTTGAGCACCTCCTTGGTCGCCTCGATCCCGTCGCGTTTGGGCAGCTCGACGTCGATGATCAGGACGTCGGGTTCGAGTTCCTTGACCACGTCGACGACATCGCGGCCGTTCGACGCCTCACCGACTATCTGCAGCGCGTTCGAGTTGGCCATCCGCGATTTGATCGCATCGCGCACGATCTCGTGGTCGTCGCAGAGGACGACTCTCTTGGCGTCGCGGACAGTGGTGCTCATCGCGAGGCGATCCTCTCAGGGCAGCCGTAGGGATGCAAAATATTAGGTAGCGTGAATCCGCCTTCCCGATCCTGCCGGTTCTCAATCAGCGCAATCATCGTTCTTCCTACGGCAACCGCCGTCCCATTGAGGGTGTGCACTGCCTGAATCGCTTCGTTATCGGCAGACCGGTACCGACAATTGAGGCGCCGCGCCTGGTAATCCGTGGTATTCGAGCAGGAGGTCAGCTCGCGATAGCGCTCCTGGCTTGGGATCCAGGCCTCGCAGTCGTACTTCTTCGCCGCCGGAGCGCCAAGGTCGCCGGCGGCGACGTTGACGACGCGGTAGGGGATCTCCAGCTCGCCGAGGATGCGCTCCTCGATCGCCAGCAGCCGCTCGTGCTCGGCGGCCGACTCGGAGGGCTCGACGAACGAGAACATCTCGACCTTGTCGAACTGGTGGACGCGGAAGATCCCGCGCGTGTCGCGGCCGGCGGCGCCGGCCTCGCGGCGAAAGCAGGGCGAGAACCCGGCGTAGCGCAGCGGCAGGCGCTCGGCGTCGAGGATCTCGTCGGCGTGCAATCCGGCCAGGGCAACCTCTGAGGTGCCGACCAGGAAGAGCTCGTCCTTCGGCACCTCGTAGATCTGGTCGCGGTCGCCGGGCAGAAAGCCAGTTCCGTAGAGGGCCTCTTCGCGGACAAGCACCGGCGGCACGATCGGCTCGTGGCCCTCACCGCGAACCAGGTCGATCGCGAAGCGAACGAGCGCCAGCTCGAGCAGCACCAGGTCGCCCTTGAGGTAGGCGAAGCGCGAGCCGGAGAGTCGCGCCGCCGACTCCACGTCGATCAGGTCGAGCGCGGTCCCGATCTCGAGGTGGTCGCGCGGCTCGAAGTCGAAGCTGGGCCGCTCGCCCACCTCGCGCAGGACGACCGCGTCCTCCTCGGTCATCCCGTCGGGAGCGTCGGGGTCGGGAAGGTTGGGCAGGGCGACAGCGACACGATCGAGATCGGCCTCGACCTTCTCCAGCTCGGCCTTGCCGGCCTCCATTTGGACCTTCAGCTTCTGCACGGCCTCCATCTGCTCGGCGGCGTCCTCGCCGCGCTGTTTCGCCTCGCCGACCTGCTTGGAGAGCGTCTTGCGCTCCGCCTGGGCGCCCTCGATCTCGGGCAACAGCTCACGCCGGCGCGCGTCCAGAGCGAGCAGCGCGTCGACTTCCTCGGCGGCCCCGCGGCGGGCAAGCGCCCGCTTGACCCGCTCTGGATCGGAGCGGATCAGCTTCAGGTCAAGCACCGGATATCTCGCTACGGAGAGGGCTGGCCGGGGCGCGGCGATTCTTCGGCTTCTTCGCCGGCGTACTTGGCGACGAACCGCGCCACCTCTTCGGCTTCTTGGCCAACAACGATGTTCTGCGGCATGATCGCCCCGGAGAAGCCGCCGTTCTGGATCGCGAAGAGAGCGTCTTCATAGGTCTCGGTTCGCTGGTTGAGGCTCGGACCCTGCGTGCGCTGACCACGGTTGCCGGTTCCCTGCGTGCCAGCGGCGCTCAGCGTGTGACAGCCGCTGCAGTGCGTGGCGAAGAGAACGGCCCCGTTGTAGTTGGGGTCGTTCTTGGAGACCGCGATGCCCTCTTCGCCAAAACCGCAGGCGGCGAGGGCGAGCGCGGCCACGACGGCCAGAGCAATTGCAATCAAGGGTCGCACGCGGCGCGCATCATATTGTCCCTAGCAGCCGTGAGTCCGCCCGACCCCGCCAACTTCCGTGCAGCGATGGGGATGTTGCCCACCGGAGTGACCGTCGTGACGGCCTCAGGGCCCGACGGCCCGGCTGGCGCGACCGCCAACGCGGTCAGCTCGCTCTCGATCGAGCCGATGCTGATGCTGGCCTGCCTCGACCGCGGCTCACGCACGTTGCTCGCCGTGCAGGCGGCCAATCGCTTCGGGATCAGCGTCCTGCACGCCGGCCAGGAGCCGATCGCCCGCGCCTTCGCCACCAAGGCGCCGGTGGCGGACAAGTGGGCGGGGGTCCAGTGGACCGAACGCGACGGCATCCCGGCGATCGACGACGCCCTCGCCTTCGTAGCCTGCGACCTGCGCGACGTGATCGCCGGCGGCGACCACGTAATCGTCACCGGCGAGGTGACCGCGCTGGAGACCAGCGAAGGCAACCCGCTCGTCTTCCACGAAGGCGACTACCGGCCGTTGAGCTGAGTGACGCCGAATCGAGGAGCGATCCGGTCGATCAGATCCTCCTCGACCAACCAGAACGCCAGGTTGACCACGATGACCAGGCAAGAAATCACGATCGCCGGCGCCGCCAGCATCTTCGCTATGACCACAACCGGCGCGACGAAGAGCGCCAGAAGAAAGATCCGCGTCAGTAGAAAAATAGCTAGTCGTTTTGTCTTCATCGTCGTTTCAGTATAGCCCTGTAACCAGGCCGGTTACGTAGACGAGGAAACCAATGCCGGTGCCGATGAAGGCGCCCACGAATGCTGCCCATTTGATCTCCTCCCTGTCCACCCCGCGCCAGATGGCCGCAACGGTGAAAACAAAGCAAACGGCGAGGGACACAAGGCCAGGGGAATTGGGCGAGCCGAAATCCGGAAGGGTCGAGGCAATCAATGTTCCCGACCGTCCCAGGCTTTGACGCGCGTGTGGCGCGCTAAATGTCAATTTTCTGCATCAGCACCGATGCGATAGAGCAGCGCTTTCAGCCGGTGCTTGCGATGACTCGCGGCGCTCAGAACGCGCCGCTGGTTCCCGCAGCCCTCAGGGCCAGGAAGAAGATCACGCCGCAGCTGACGGCCATGATGCCCATCTCACGGCGGACTATCGCCAGGGCGAGGGCCTGCTGGTGGTCGCTGGGGAGGGATTCGAAGTCGACGTCGCCGAGCTCGCGCTGGGCGGCGCCGGCGCGGGCGCCCTCGGCGAGGAACGAGACGACGAGGGGCAGGATCCCGTAGAGGTAGTGCAGGTTGCTGTCGGGTTTGTGGTTGGTGAGGACGAGCAGGCCGCCGAGCATCGCCTGGATGAAGACGGAGACCTGGGCCGCTCGCAGCAAGTACCAGAAGGGGATCGAGGGGCGCTCGCGGAGCCAGGCGATGCCGCCGAAGGCGAAGGCTGCCAGGTTGAGGACGATCAGGGCACAGCCGACCACGACATGGACCGCGACCATCGGTCCTATTTCCGCCCGAAAGGGTCGGGATTCGGCTTGCTGATGCGGAAAATCACTATGTAGCAAGTTGTCACAAGGTGGGTGTATAACAGCGGTTGCAGGCGACGACGGCGCGACGCGAGGCGCCCGCCGCACCTCCACCCTCCCACCAATGCTCAAGTCCTATCTACCGATACTGGTCTTCGCCCTGCTCGGCCTCGGCGTCGGGGGCGCCCTGGTGATGCTCAACCACGTGATCGGGCCGAAGCCCTCGCGCGGCCAGACGGAAGCGGCGAGGCGACAGGGGGAGCCATATGAGTCCGGCATCCCGGTCGAGCCGGCCCACAACCTGCGCTTCGGGGTCAGCTTCTACCTCGTCGCGATGCTGTTCATCCTCTTCGACATCGAGGTCGTCTTCCTCTACCCCGTCGGCGTCATCCTCAAGGGCGCCGACAGCGCCTTCGTCCTCGGCGAGCTGATCACCTTCATCGCCCTCTTGATGGTCGCCTTCGTCTACGTCTGGCGAAAGGGTGCGCTGAATTGGAAGTAGAGCGACAGACGATGCGCGACCGGCAGCTGCGGGCGCGCGACATGCTGCGCGGCGACCTCGAGGGCGAGGAGCTGGAGCGCTTCGTCGAGGAGAAGGTCGTACTGACCAACTTCGAGAAGCTGCTCAACTGGGGCCGGGCGAACTCCTGCTTCCCGCTCACCTTCGGCCTCGCCTGCTGCGCGATCGAGGCGCCGATCGCGCTGGTCGGCAGCCCCCGCTACGACCTCGCCCGCTTCGGCGCCGAGGCGCTGCGCGCCTCCCCGCGCCAGGCGGACCTGATCATCCTCTCGGGCCGGGTCTCGATCAAGATGGCGCCGGTCGTCCGCCGCCTCTACGACCAGATGCTGGAGCCGAAATGGGCGATCTCGATGGGCGCCTGCTCCTCCAGCGGCGGCATGTTCTCCAACTACGCAGTCGTCCAGGGCGCCGACAAGTTCATGCCGATCGACCTCCACATCCCCGGCTGCCCGCCGCGGCCGGAGGCGGTCCTCTACGGCTTCACCAAGTTGCAGCGCAAGATCATGGGCAACCCCGACCAGGGTTGGCGGCAGCGCTATGCCGCGAGCGGGACCGAGGAGTGGGCGCGCGGCGGGCCGCGCAGCGAACCGAGCCCGGAGGCGGCGGCAGCCTACGAGGAAGCTAGGCGCCTGACGCGGGATCCGCGTGCGCCTGGGGGCGGGCGTGGTCGAGCAGATCAAGGACGCAGGGCGCAGCCTTTGGTGGTTCCAAAGGCAAGCCCGAGGACGTAGATATGCGAAGGCCACGCGCGTCATCCAGGTGTGCGGGGATTCCGGGTCAGGCGCCTGGGGAGCTGATCCGTGCCTGACGCCCCCGGACTCGAGCTGATCCGGGGTGAGATAGAGCAGGACCACCCCGGCGCGGTGCTCGATACGAGCTTCGACCGTGGCCAGCCGGCGCTGGTTGCCGACCCGTCCCAGATCCTCGCCGTGCTCGCCTGGCTGCGCGACGCGCCGGGCCAGGGCTACCGCTTCCTCTCCAGCCTGCATGCCGCCGACTACCTGCCAGCTTCCCCCCGCTTCGCTGTCCATTACGAGCTTCTAAACCGCGATCGGGTTGAGCGTCTCCGCGTAAAAGCGGTGCTGGCGAACCCTGCCGCGGGGCTGCCGGAAATTGACTCCTGCGTCGAGCTTTTTCCTACGGCCGAGTTCCAGGAGCGCGAGGCCTATGACTTCTTCGGGATCGTCTTCAGGGGGCATCCCAACCTGACGCGGATCCTGCTGCCCGAGGACTACGTCGGCTGGCCGCAACGGAGGGACTTCCCGATCGGTGGGGAGCCAGTGACCTTCACCTATAACGAGCGCCAATATGGCTAAAGCTCTAGACACAAGCGTCTCACCCGCGGGTGGCGCGGCCGGGGGGGTCCCCCATAGCGGAGGGCGCGTAGCGCCCGAGCACATGGGGGAGCCGGCCGTGACAGGACCCGCGGCCGACAGGTCCGAGGTAATGACGATCAACATCGGCCCGCACCACCCCGCCACGCACGGAGTGCTGCGCCTCGTCGTCGACCTCGAAGGCGAGGTCGTGCGCGACCTCAAGCCGGTGATCGGCTACGTCCACACCGGGATCGAAAAGTCCTGCGAGGACAAGA
Source organism: Actinomycetota bacterium (assembly GCA_047519745.1). Lineage (GTDB taxonomy): Bacteria > Actinomycetota > Thermoleophilia > Solirubrobacterales > 70-9 > VRUE01. The sequence goes on from JAPVSJ010000041.1 coordinate 11,110, forward strand.
GCTACTGGAAGGTCATCCCCTTCGTCGAGCGGATGGACTACGTC
>JAPVSJ010000042.1:0-12805 GCA_047519745.1 Actinomycetota bacterium
CCCCCCCCCGGCTCCCCATGTCGTCGTCTGCTCGGGACTGCTTCCGTCCGAGCTGGATGAGACTGCAGAGCTCTTCGCCGCCGTCGAGCTTAAAGAGATGGAACGTCGGCAAGAAGGCGACTGGGCGACGTTGTTGTTGCGTCGCCGCTAGCAAGTATGTTTCCCGCGATGCTGGCGACGATCGTCGACCCGGGTTACAAGATTGCGCTGTTCCTGCACGTCTTGGCGGTGGTGCTGGCGTTTGGGCCGACGTTCGGCTACGGGATCTTCGTCGCCGCCGCGGAGGGCGGCGCTCCGAAGAGCGTGCCCACGGTGCTGCGCGGCATTCAGATGGTCGATCGCTATCTGGTTCAGCCGGGGATGATCGTCCTGCTGCTGGCCGGGATCTACCTGCTGGCCGATGGGCCGTGGGAAGCCAGCGACGCTTTCATCAGCGTCGGCTTCCTTGCGATCATCGTTCTCTTCGGCCTCTCGCATGGCTTCTTCCGACCGCAGACGTCGAAGGCGCTGGAGCTGGCGGAGCGCGACCTCGGGTCCGGTGACACGCTCAGCGCCGAGTACGAGGCTGTCTCGAAGAAGCTGGCGAACGTCGGCAAAGCTGCCGGGCTGATCGTCGTGGTGGCGGTCTTCTTCATGGCGTACAAACCATTTCTCTAGACGCCTCGCAGCCGATCGCGATGTTCGACTCCGGGGTCGGCGGGCTCACGGTGCTGCACGAGTGCCTGGTCTCGCTGCCAGAGGAGGACTTCGTCTATCTCGGCGACACGGCGATGTTCCCCTACGGGACGCGTGACCCCGAGCGGCTGCGTGAGCGGATCAGGGCGATAGCGACGATGCTGCTGGAGGGTGGCGCGAAGCTGCTCGTGATCGCCTGCAACACGGCGACCTCGGTCGGCACCGACGTCGCGCGCGAGGTCGCCGCCGAGTGGGGGGTGGAGGTGGTGCCGGTGGTCGAGCCGCAGGCCGAGATCGCGGCGGCGATCACCGACAGCGGCCGGGTCGGCGTGCTGGCGACTCCGAATACGGTCGAGAGCGGCGCCTATCGCCGCGCTCTGGAGACCCAGGGAAGGGCACTCGCGGTGACCGAAGTCGAGGCGCCCGACCTGGCGCCCTTCATCCAGGACGGCTCCCCCTTCGACCAGGGCGTGCTCGAGATGGCCCGCGCCTACTGCGCACCGCTGAAGCGGGCCGAGGTCGACACGCTGATCCTCGGCTGCACCCACTACCCGCTGGTCGCGCCGATGCTGCAGCGGATCCTCGGCCGGGACGTGCGCCTCGTCAGCGGCGGTCACGCGGTTGCGGCGGCCGTCCAGCGGACGCTCGAGTCCGCCCGGTTGGCACGCTCACGCGATGGCGAAGGCGAGTACCGCTTCCTCTGCAGCGGCGAGGTCGAGTCCTTTTGTGAGTTGGGCACCCGTTTTCTGCAGATGCCCCTGGGAGAGGTCGAGCATGTCGACATCTCCGGGCTCTGCTGACGACTGACAGCAGAGAACTTCCAGATTTGGCTCAATCTCCACCCACGCGTGCGTCCGGGTCTGGGAGCGTCCCGCCCCATGACGACCACAGCAATTCCATCCGGCAATACCGTATATACTCATCCCGTGGCCAAGGTGATGATCTCAATGCCCGACGACCTGCTCGACAAGCTCGACGCCAGGGCGCGCTCAAATCGCGAGACGCGCAGCGGCTTTCTGCGCCGACTTGCGGAGCGCGAGCTGGAGGTGGCGCAGTCGCGTGAGCGCGAAGAGCTCGAAGAGCTCCTTGATAAGGCAACCGCTCCCATGGGGGGCGAAGCAGCCAAGCTAATCCGTGAAGACCGTGAATCGCACTAACGGGCTTCTGGTCGACGCAAGCGTCTGGATAGCCGCTCGCGACCCTGAGGATCGGTTTCGCAGGGGTGCCCGGTCGATCGTGCTCGACGTCACGAGACCAGTGGCGGCGCTTGATCTCACGTTCTATGAGGTTGCCAACGTGATGGGAGCAAGGAAAGGTCAGCTCGACGAAGCACGTCACCTCCTGCGATTTCTTGCTCAGCGCTGCGGTGAGCAGATTGTCGCCATCGACCCGAGTTTGAGCGAATCGGCGCTCGAAGTCGTCGCCGAGCACGGTCTTACTGCTTATGACGCCGCCTATGTCGCCGCAGCCCGCCGCAACGGCTGGACCCTTGTCAGCACCGACATCGCCGACCTTGTTTCGAAGGACCTGGCGGTGGCGCCAGACGCCGCCGACTACCCTTAGGCAGATGAGCGTTTTGGAGCAGGTGCAGGCCGATGTGCGTACCGCGATGAAAGCGGGCGAGCGCGAGCGTGCCGCGGCGCTGCGGATGATCGTCGACTCGCTGCAGCAGGACGCCAAGCTGGGCAACGGCGACGAGGTCGCGGTCCTGCAGCGCGAGCGCAAGAAGCGACTCGAGGCGGAGGAGGCCTACCGCGACGCCGATCGCAGCGAGCAGGCGAGCGCGGAGCGCTTCGAGGCCGAGCTGATCGAGGCTTACCTGCCGGAGCAGCTATCCGACGAGGAGCTGACCGAGCTGGTCGAAGCGGCGATCGCCGAGACCGGTGCGACCGAGCAGAAGCAGATGGGGCAGGTGATGTCGGCGCTGATGCCGAAGCTCGGCGGGCGGGCCGACGGCAAGCGGGTCAGCGCGGCGGTGCGAGAGAAACTTGGCTCGTAGGCAACTGACCCTCGACAACAGCGTGGCCGCCGAGCTGGCCGGCTCCGAGGACGCCGTGCTGCGCGCCCTCCGCGGCCGCCTCGACTGCGACTTCCACCTGCGCGGCAACGTCCTCACCCTCGACGGCGACTCGACCGACGTACAGACAGCCGCGACCGTCGTCGACGAGCTGGTCGACCTGATCGAGCAGGGGCACGAGGTCGCCCCGGGGACGATCGAAGCGGTGACCGGCGCGCTCGACGCCGACGAGGACCCGGCCGAGATCCTCGAGGACGTCGTCTGGCGGCATCGCAACACCAGGGTCTCGCCGAAGACGCTGAACCAGAAGCGCTACGTCGACTCGATCCGCCGCCACACGATCACCTTCGGCATCGGCCCCGCCGGGACTGGCAAGACCTTCCTCGCGGTGGCGATGGCCGCACACGCCCTCGCCGAGCGCGAAGTGCAGCGGATCATCCTCACCCGGCCGGCGGTCGAGGCCGGCGAGCGGCTCGGCTTCCTGCCCGGCGACATCCAGGCCAAGGTCGACCCCTACCTGCGTCCGCTCTTCGACGCGCTCTTCGACATGCTCGACCCAGACCGCGTCAACGGTTACTTCGAGCGCGGCGTGATCGAGGTGGCGCCGCTTGCCTTCATGCGCGGCCGCACCCTCAACGACTCCTTCGTCATCCTCGACGAGGCGCAGAACACCAGCCCCGAGCAGATGAAGATGTTCCTCACCCGGCTCGGCTTCAACTCGCGCATGGTCGTCACCGGCGACATCACCCAGATCGACCTGCCGACCGACCAGCGCTCGGGCCTCGTCGTCGTCCGCGACATCCTCAGTGAGGTCCAGGACATCTCCTTCGTCCGCTTCGGCGGCGAGGACGTCGTCCGCCACAAGCTGGTGCAGCGGATCGTCGCGGCCTACGGCGAGCACGCCGAGCGCACGCAGGGCGGGCAGCCGCCGGCGGCGGATGGGGGTTGACCTCGCCGACGTGCCCGCCGAGCTGCGCGACGCGGTCGCGGCGGCGCTGGCGGTGGTGGGCGTCGCCGACGGTCACATCGCGGTCGAGCTGGTCGGTGCCGAGCGGATCCGTGAGCTCAATCGCGTCCACCGCGACAAGGATGCTCCAACCGACGTGCTCGCCTTCCCGCTCGACGGCCCCGGACCGACGGCTGGGCCACGCGAGCTGGGCGACGTCGCGATCTGTCCCGAGCACTGCACCGACGTCGTCGAGGCCGCCGTCCACGGCACCCTGCACCTCTGCGGGATGGACCACGAGGTTGACGGGGGCGAGATGCTCGCGCTGCAGGACCGCGTGATGGCGGAGCTGCGATGACCCGGTCCGGCTTCGTCGGCCTCGCCGGGCGGCCGAACGTCGGTAAGTCGACCCTGGTCAACGCGATCGTCGGCAGTCGCGTCGCGATCGTCTCGATGCGCCCGCAGACGACGCGGCGGGCGATCCGCGGCATCGCGACCGACGTCGAGGCTGGGACGCAGCTCGTCCTCGTCGATCTGCCCGGCGTGCAGAAGCCGCGCGACGTGCTGACCGAGCGCATGCAGCACCGGGTCGAGCGCGAGCTGGCCGACTCCGACCTCGCTCTGCTGGTCGTCAACGGACAGGAGGGGATCGGCGCCGGCGACCGCTTCATCGCCCGCGCCCTGGTCGAGGCGAACAGCAGGCTGCCGACGATCTGCGCGGTCAACAAGACCGACACGGTCGGACCGAACCAGCTCGTGCCGGTGCTGTCGGAGGCCGCCGAGCTGGAGGGCGTCGACGAGGTGTTCCCGATCAGCGCCCGCGGTGGCGACGGTCTCGACGCCCTGGTGCAGCGTCTAGCCGAGCTCGTCCCCGAGGGCCCGTACCTCTATCCGCCGGAGGACCACAGCGACCAGTCGAGCGAGACGATGCTCGCCGAGCTGATCCGCGAGCAGGTCCTCAACCGGACCCGCGACGAGATCCCGCACTCGGTCGAGGTGCAGGTCAAGGGGATCGAGCGGCGCGACGACGGGCTCGTCACCGTGCAGGCTGAGATCTGGGCCGAGACCGAGTCGCAGAAGGGCATCCTGATCGGCAAGGGCGGTAAGAAGATCGGCGAGGTCGGCACTGCTGCGCGCAGCTCGCTCGAGGCCGAGCTGGGCGCAAAGGTCCATCTCGACCTCAAGGTCCGCGTGCGCAGCCACTGGCGCCGCGACGAGGGACTCCTGGATCGACTCGGCATTGAGTAACTACGATGCGCTGATGTTCGACGAGGTTCGATTCGATGAGCGTGGGTTGGTTCCATGTGTCGCCCAGGACGCTGAGAGCGGTGAGGTGCTTACGCTGGCGTACGCGAGCGAGGAGTCGCTGCGCCTGACCGTCGAGAGTGGCGAGATGCACTTTTTCAGTCGCTCGCGGGGGAAGATCTGGCGCAAAGGCGAAGAGTCCGGTCACGTTCTGAAGCTGAAGCAGCTGCGCTATGACTGCGACGGCGACGCGATTCTCGCGCTGGTCGAGCCGAGCGGCCCTGCCTGCCACACGGGGGCGCGGTCCTGCTTTTACCGTCGGCTCGACGACGACGACGAGCCCGAGCTGGTCGCGGCGGAGGCGCTGGCGACGCTGCAGCGCACGCTGCTCAGTCGGGCTGCCGAGCGGCCCGAGGGCAGCTACACCGTGGCGCTGCTCGACGATCCCAAGCTGATCGGCGAGAAGGTCGAGGAGGAGGCCGAGGAGGTCGTGCGCGCGGCACGCGAGGAGTCCGACGAGCGCGTCGCCGAAGAGGCCGCCGACCTGCTCTACCACCTCAGCGTGCTGTTGGCTTCGCGCGATGTCTCCCAGGCAGCCGTGATGGAGGTCCTCAATGGCCGTCGCGGCTGACACCGCCGAGCTGCGGATCGAGCCCAGCCTCGACGAGGCCCGGGCGCTCGCCGCCGAGGGCAACGTCGTGCCCGTCCGCACACGCTTCGTCGACGACTGCGAGACGCCCGTCTCCGCCTTCCTCAAGCTGCGCGCCGGTGAGCCCGACGGGTCGCCCTGTTTCCTGCTCGAGTCGGCCGAGCAGGGACAGGTCGGCCGCTACTCCTTCGTCGGCATCCGTCCCCGCTCGGTGCTGCGCTGGAACGACGGGGTCCTGAGCGAGACAGGCGGGGAGGACCGCGAGGCGCCGGATCCCTACGCCGCCGTCGCCGAGAGCCTCGCCCGCTTCCGGCTCGCCCCGGTCGAGGGGCTGCCGCCATTTGCCGGCGGCGCCGTCGGTTTCTTCGGCTATGACCTCGTGCGCACGGTGGAGCCGCTCGCCGAGCCCAACCCCGACCCGCTCGGGCTGCCCGACATGGCGCTGATGATCACCGACGTCCTGCTCGTCTTCGACCACCTCAGCCACGAGCTGACGATCATGTCCTGCGCCTTTGCCGACGACGAGGGCGGGATCGACGCTGCCTACGAGCGCTCGGTGGCGTCGATCGCCGAGGTGCGCGAGCGCCTGCGCGGCGCCGTGCCGGTGCCGGCGAGCCCGGCGATCTGCGAAGCGCCGCGCTTCGTCTCCGGCATGGAGCGCGAGGAGTTCGAAGCGGCGGTCGAGCGGATCGTCGAGTACGTCCACGCCGGCGACGCTTTCCAGGTCGTCCCCTCGCAGCGCTTCTCCGCTCCTGCTCCGGTCGAGGCCTTCTCGATCTACCGCGGCTTGCGTGCGGTCAACCCGTCCCCCTACATGTACTTCCTCGAGTTCGGCGACTTCCAGATCGCCGGCGCCTCGCCCGAGCCGCTGGTCAAGGTGCAGGGGCGGCGGGTGGAGACGCGGCCGATCGCCGGCACCTACCCGCGCGGCAGCGACGAGGAGGAGGACCGGCGGCTTGCCGAGAAGCTCGTCAACGACCCCAAGGAGCGGGCCGAGCACGTGATGCTGGTCGACCTCGGCCGCAACGACCTCGGCCGCGTCTGCGAGTACGGCTCGATCGGCGTCGACGAGCTGATGGTGGTCGAGACCTACTCGCACGTCCTCCACATCGTCAGCCAGGTCTCGGGGACGCTGCGCGAGGGGGTGGGGGCGATGGACGTGCTGCGCTCTGCGCTGCCAGCTGGCACCCTCTCCGGGGCACCCAAGGTGCGGGCGATGCAGATCATCGACGAGCTCGAGCCGGTCAAGCGCTGCTCCTACGGTGGCGCGATCGGCTACCTCTCCTGGAACGGCGACCTCGACACGGCGATCCACATCCGCACGGTCGTCGTCAAGGACGGCCAGGTCCACGTGCAGACGGGTGGGGGCACCGTCGCCGACGCCAAGCCGGCCTACGAGTACAACGAGTCGGTCAACAAGGCCAAGGCGGTCTTCCGCGCCGTCGAGCTGGCCTGCGAACAGCCGGATTGGCCCTGATCGTGCGCGTTCTCGTGATCGACAACTACGACAGCTTCACCTACAACCTCGTCCAGTACCTGGGCGAGCTGGGAGCGGAGATCGAAGTGGTCCGCAACGACCGTGCCGAGGTCGACGAGCTGCTCGAGCGCGGCGCCGACCGCCTTGTCGTCTCGCCTGGGCCCTGCACGCCGGCCGAGGCCGGCATCTCGGTCGAGGCCGTCCGCCGCTTCGCCGAAGCCGGCACCCCGGTGCTGGGCGTCTGTCTCGGGCACCAGTCGCTGGTCGAGGCCTTCGGCGGGCGGACCGTGCAGGGGGAGCCGATCCATGGCAAGGAGGCCGAGGTCAGCCACGACGGCAGGACGATCTTCTCCGGCGTCCCCAGCCCGCTTGTCGCCGGTCGCTACCACTCGCTGGTCGCCGACCCCGACCTGCCTGGCGAGCTGGAGCAGAGCGCCAGCTTCGGCGACGTGGTGATGGGGGTCCGCCATCGCGAGCTGCCCGCCGAGGGCGTCCAGTTCCACCCCGAGTCGGTCCTCACCCCGCAGGGCAAGCACCTGCTGGCGAACTTCCTCGGAGTGCGGTAGAGCTTTGAGCCGGATGGCGGGACAAACCTCGACCGCGGGAGGCCGCGATGCCTAACGACATCGTCAGCAGGGCGATCGACGCGGTCTGCGCCGGCGATCACCTGACCACCGATCACGCCGCCGCGGTGCTGTCCGAGATCATGGAGGGGCGGACCGATGAGGTGCAGACGGGTGCCTTCCTGATCGCTCTACGGGCGAAGGGCGAGACCGTGCCGGAGCTGATCGGCCTGGCGCGGACGATGCGCTCGCTCGCCGCTGCGGTCGAGACCTCGCGCGAAGACCTCGTCGACACCGCCGGCACCGGCGGCGGCCCCTCGACCTTCAACGTCTCGACCACGGCGGCGCTGGTCGCGGCGGCGGCGGGCTGCGCCGTCGCCAAGCACGGCAATCGTTCCAGCACCAGCCGCTGCGGATCCGCCGACCTGCTTGAGGCGCTCGGGGTCAAGATCGAGCTCGATCCCGAGCAGGTCGGCCAATGCATCGACGAGCTGGGCTTCGGCTTCATGTTCGCCCCGCGTCACCACGCCGCGATGGCCCACGTCGCTCCGGTGCGCAAGGCGCTCGGCGTGCGCACGATCTTCAACTTCCTCGGGCCGCTGACCAACCCGGCCGGCGCCGAGCGGCAGCTGCTCGGCGTCTCCGACCGCCACTACCAGGAGACGATCGCCGAGGCGCTGGTCGGCCTCGGCAGCGTGCGCGCGATGGTCGTCGCCGCCGAGGATGGCGTCGACGAGCTCTCGATCTCGGCCCGCACGCGGGTGATCGAGGTCGTCGAAGGTCACACGCAGGAGTGGTTCGTCGAGCCGGGCGAATTCGGCCTGGGCACGGCCGAGCTCGAGCAGGTTGCCGGCGGCAGCCCCGAGCAGAACGCCGCCGCGTCGCGCGCGGTCCTGGCGGGCGAGAGCGGCGCCCGCCGCGACCTGGTCCTGCTCAACGCCGGCGCCGCGATCTACGTCGGCGGCCTTGCCGGCAGCCTTGGCGAGGGCGTCGAGAAGGCCGCCGCGACGATCGACAGCGGTGCCGCTCGCGATCTGCTTGAGCGCCTGGTTGCAACGACGGCCCGGCTGGGCGTCTAGGCTTCGTCTCTCACGTGGGAATGATCGAGCAGCTGATCGCCGCGGCGCGGGCCGGGGTGGAGGAACGCCGTAACAGCACGCCTCAGGCGGAGCTCGAGTCGCGGCTTACCGGCCGCGGCGACGACCGCCCGTTCAGCGAGGCGCTGGTCCGTCCCGGACTTTCCTTGATCGCCGAGTTCAAGCGGCGCTCGCCGAGCGCCGGGGAGATCTCCTCGACCGCGACCGTCGCCGAGCAGGTCGGCGCCTACGAGCGCGGCGGCGCGGCGGCGCTGTCGGTGCTGACCGACGAACTGCACTTCGGTGGCTCGCTCGAGGACCTCCGCGCTGCCCGCGCTGCCTGCAGCCTGCCAATCCTTCGCAAGGACTTCATCGTCGACCCCTACCAGCTATTCGAGGCCGCGGTCAACGGGGCCGACGCGGTGCTCTTGATCGTCAGGGCGCTCGACGACGACGCCCTGCGGGAGATGTACGACATGGCTCGGGGCCTGGACCTCGACTGCCTGGTCGAGGTCCACGACGAGGAGGAGCTGGAGCGGGCGCTGCAGCTCGACGCCGACGTGATCGGAATCAACAACCGCAATCTGGAGGAGGGGACCGTCGACGTCTCCACCACCTACGAGCTGATGCCCGACGTGCCGGCGGGGAAGACGGTCGTCGCCGAGAGCGGAATCTCGACACGCGCCGAGCTGGAGGAGCTGGAGCGGGTCGGAGTCGACGCCGTGCTGATCGGCTCGGCGCTGATGAGCGCTGCCGAGCCGGAGGCTCTTGCGCGCGATCTGACCGGTGCCGACGAGGGCACGCGCGAGCACCATCTGCCCTGAGCTTCGCTCGCGGTCGCTTTTTTAGAAGAACTTTGGAGAGGTTCCCGATCATCGCTCTCCGATGAAGAACTTTCTCCGTAGCTCATTCGGTTCCGCACTCCTCGGCGGCATCGTCGTCGCCGCCTTCGGCTGGGTGGCGATCGCCGCCGGCTGGATCAATGCCGGCAGCGGCTCGACCGTCACGGTCGCCGAACCTCTGTCGGCTCCGGTCGATACCAGCGAAGCGAGCAACGAAGGCAATCGCGTCAATCAGATATACCGCCGCGACGGACAGGGGGTCGCCTTCATCTCCTCTCAGCTGAAGCCGAAAGAATCGTCCGGGCTCAGCCCGTTCGGCGAAGCCGAAGGTGGCGGGGTCGCGACCGGCTCGGGAATACTGATCGACACCGAAGGTCACATCCTCACCAATAACCACGTGGTCGAAGGCGCCACCAAGGTCGAGGTCAAACTCGGCTCCTCGGACACCACCTATACCGCCGAAGTCGTCGGCGCCGATCCGGCGACCGACGTGGCGCTGCTCAAGGTGGAAGCGCCGGCGAGCAGTCTTCATCCACTTGCGTTGGGCGATTCCTCGAAGGCCGAGGTGGGCGAACCGGTCGTCGCGATCGGCAACCCGTTCGGCCTCGACCGGACGGTCACGGCGGGAATCGTCTCCGCCATCCAGCGCCAGATCCAGGCCCCCAACGGGTTCTCGATCTCGCATGTGATCCAGACCGACGCCGCGATCAACCCCGGCAACTCCGGCGGCCCGCTGATCGAAGCCGAAGGCAAGGTGATCGGGATCAACTCACAGATCCAGACCGGCGGTAGCGGCGACGGTAACGTCGGCATCGGCTTCGCGGTGCCGATCAACACGGCGCGCGAAGTGGTCCAGCAGCTCGAGGAACACGGCGAAATCAAGCACGCCTACCTCGGCATCAGCGGCGGCAGCATCACTCCCGATCTCGCCAAGGCGCTGAAGCTGCCCGAGGAAGAGGGCGTGCTCGTCAACGAAGTCGTCAAGGGCGGGCCGGCCGACGAAGCGGGGATCAAGGGTGGCGACACCTCGGCGACGATCGAAGGCGCCAGCTTCCGGCTCGGCGGCGACGTGATCACAGAAGTCAACGGCAAGAAGATCGCGGGGATGGAAGAAGTGATCAACGCCGTCAATGCCGCTTCGCCTGGCGACAAGATGGAACTCACGGTCGATCGGGACGGCAAACCGCAGACGATTACGGTGACCCTTGGGGTGCGGCCGGCCTCAGCAGAAGAAGTGCCCTCGCGATAGACGACCGGGTGCCCCCTGCCGGAACCCGCGCTGAATCGCTTTGCTTGGGCGCATCTCCCGGTGAGCTCACAAGTTCCTGCAGGGGACACCCGGTCGTCTACGCCATCGTCACGGACTGGAGAGAGGCGGGTATCCCCCCGCGGCAACTTGTGAGCCAGCCTGGCGATCCGCGCCCTAGCGAAGTTCTCGGCGGCGGGTTGCAGCGGGGGGATGCCCGCCTCTCTACCGTACGCTTGGTTCATGCGCGTGAAGATCTGTGGGGTCACCAATCTCGATGACGCGGCTGAGGCTGTGCGGCTTGGGGCTTGGGCTGTTGGGCTGATCCATTTCTCGGAGAGCCCGAGGGCTTGCTCGGCTGAGGAAGCTGTGCGGATTGCTGCTGCTTTTCGCAGGAAGTGCGAGGTTGTGGGCGTTTTTGTGAATCCTGAATTGGATGAGGTTGCCAAGGCGGTTGAGGATTCGGGGTTGACGATGGTGCAGCTGAATGGGGAAGAGGGGCCTTCGTTCTGCTCGGAGGTGGCGCGGAAAGCCGGGGTCAAGGTGATCAAGGCTGTGCATGTTTCTAGCGCTGCCGACATTCATGCGGCAGAGGCGTTTCGGACCGACTTCCACCTCTTCGACAAGGGCACGCAGGGGCTCTGGGGTGGGACCGGCGAGAGCTTCGACTGGGGACTGCTGGGCGAGCGGCGGTCTCAGATACCGGCGATCGTTGCCGGTGGGCTGCGGCCGGAGAACGTGGCCGAGGCGATCGCGGTCACCCGTCCCTATGCGGTCGACGTGGCGAGCGGGGTTGAGGCCGAGCCGGGTCGCAAGGACCACGCTGCGATGACCGCCTTCTTCGAGGCGGCGCAGACGGCTAGCGTTAGCGCTCGATGAGCCCTGCCATAGAGGAGAGATTCGGCCCCTACGGCGGCCGCTACGTGCCCGAGACGCTGATCCCGGCGCTCGACGAGCTGACCGCCGCCTGGGCGGCCGCGAGCGGCGACGAGGACTTTCGCGTCCGCCTTGCGTCGCTGCGCCGCGACTTCATCGGCCGGCCGACGCCGCTCTACCTCGCCGAACGGCTGTCCGAGAAGGCGGGCCGAAAGGTCTACCTGAAGCGCGAGGACCTCTGCCACACCGGCGCCCACAAGATCAACAACGCGATCGGCCAGGTGCTGTTGGCGCAGCGAATGGGCAAGCCGCGGATCATCGCCGAGACCGGCGCCGGCCAGCACGGCGTCGCGACCGCGACCGCGTGCGCGCTGCTCGGCCTCGAGTGCGTCGTCTACATGGGCAGCGAGGACATCCGCCGCCAGGCGCCCAACGTCGAGCGGATGAAGCTTCTCGGCGCCGAGGTTGCGCCGGTCGAGGCCGGCGCGCGCACGCTCAAGGAGGCCGTCAGCGCCGCGATCCGCGACTGGGTCGCCAACGTCGAGACGACCCACTACGTGATCGGCTCGGCGGTCGGTCCGGCGCCGTTTCCGGCGCTCGTCCGCGACCTGCAGCGGGTGATCGGCGACGAGTCGCGCGAGCAGGCGCTTGCTGCCGAGGGTGCCCTGCCGTCGCGTGTCATCGCGTGCGTCGGCGGCGGCTCGAACTCGATCGGCATCTTCACGCCGTTCATCGCCGACGCCGGGGTCGAGCTGATCGGAGTCGAGGCGGCCGGCGAGGGTCTCGACAGCGGTCGCCACGGGGCTTCCCTTGGAGCGGGTAGCACTGGCGTCCTGCACGGCTCGCTCTCCGCTGTGATCGCTGACGACGAGGGCCAGATTCTCGAGGCCCACTCGGTCTCTGCGGGCCTCGACTATCCCGGCGTCGGGCCCGAGCACGCGCAGCTGCGCGACAGCGGCCGGGCGACCTACACGGCTGTCACCGATGCTGCGGCGCTGAGCGCGTTTGCCGAGCTCACTCGTCTGGAGGGCATCATTCCGGCGCTGGAGTCGTCTCATGCGATTGCCTGGGTTCTGGAGAACGGTGGGGGCGAGGGATATGACGTTCTTTGTCTCTCGGGGCGCGGTGACAAGGACTTGGCTGAGGTCGTGGCGCTGGGCGGTGGAGGGGGAGACGGGGGATGACTCGGCGGA
>JAPVSJ010000043.1:0-29552 GCA_047519745.1 Actinomycetota bacterium
CCATCGAGAGGTCGTCGCGCGTCTTCAGCGGGTACTTGTTCTCGACCGAGATCTTGCCGCCGCGGTGCATCTGCATCGTGCGGTCGACGTAGTCGAGCACCTTGGCCCCGCGGGTGGATCCGATCCCGCGCAGGATCCGCTCCCAGTGCTCGCGGTCCTGGGCATCGATCGTGAACTCGCGCACGCGTTTGCCCTCGCCGCCGGCGCCTGGCACGAGGTCGACGCCCTGCAGCTGTCCACCCGCCTCGGCGATCGCCGCGGTCAGTTTGCCCAGGGGCTCGTGCCGCGCATCGAGCTCGACCCGGATCGTGACGCTGTACTGAGCGCTGACAGCCATGACGGCTATCGAATCAGATTCGTTCGCCGGACATTGCGCGGGGTTGTCCGTGGGTCGGGGGGAGAACTTTGCTCGCTGGGGCCTTGTAGGGGGGCCAGACTGGAGGACATGACTTTCGATATGCAACCTGCAACTCTCGACATACGCACTTTTCCGCCGATTGCCCGGTATCCTATGCCTATGGGAAAGCGTACTTCGCTCATCGTCGATCAAGAGCTCCTGCGGGAAGCCGAACGGGCTGCGGGCACCAAAGGCATGACCGCCACGGTGCGGGAGTCGCTTCAGCGGGTCGTCCGCCAGGCGCATCTCGATCGCCTGGCTCAGCTGGAGCTGCCCGAGGACTTCTCCGAGCAGCTCGAGAAGATGCGCCAACCCAGGACCTTCGACTTCGGCTGAGCCATGTCCGTCTATCTGGCTGACACCAGCGCCTGGGCGCATGGGCGCCGCCCGAGTGCGCCGGCGGCCCTGCGCGAGAGCTTCGCTCGCCGGCTTGTGAGCGGCCAGATCTCGACCTGTGGCCCGGTCATGTGGGAGCTGCTTCACAGCGCCTCCAACGGCAAGGAGTACAAAGCCCTACGCGAAGACCTCGCGGCCCTCGACCAGGCGCCCTTCGACCACTCCGACTGGGAGCGGGCGCTGGACATCTGCCAGGCGCTCGCCGAGCAGGGTGGGTCGCTGCATCGAGCTCCCTCGATGCCGGACGCAATGATCGCCGTCGCCGCCGAGCGCGCCGGCCTGACCGTCCTCCATTACGACAAGGACTTCGACCTGATTGCCGGTGTTACCGGTCAGCCCTGCGAGTGGGTGGCTCCCAAGGGTTCCCTGTAGTCGGTTACGAGACCGGGCCCGCGCCGGAGGCGGACCTATGATCGCGCGATGGCCGAGGCAAACGATGGCGAGCTCTTCCTGATCGACGGCAACTCGCTCGCCTACAGGGCCTTCTTCGCGCTGCCGGAGTCGATCGGGACCAGCGATGGCCGGCCCACCAACGCGATCTACGGGCTGGCCTCGATGCTGGTGAAAATCATCGACGAGCATCACCCGGCCGGGGTGGTCGTCGCCTGGGACGCCGGCATGTCGGGGCGCGAGGTCACCTACGACCTCTACAAGGCGCAGCGCAAACCGCGCCCCGACCTGCTGCGCGAGCAGTGGCCGCACCTGATGCCGCTGGTCGAGGCCTTCGGCTATACGAACGTCAAGGTCGAGGGCTTCGAGGCCGACGACGTGATCGCCTCGCTGACCCGGCAGGCGCGCGAGCAGGGGATCCCGGTGATGGTCGTGACCGGCGACCGCGACGCCTACCAGCTCGTCGGGCCGGGGGTGCGCGTGATGAGCACCTCGCGCGGCATCACCGAGACCAAGATCTACGACGAGGCCGCCGTGCAGGAGCGCTACGGCGTGCCGCCGGAATTGATCACGGACCTGATGGGCCTGCGCGGCGACACCTCCGACAACATTCCCGGCGTCCCCGGGATAGGGGAGAAAACCGCGACCCAGCTGCTGCAGCAGTTCGGCACGCTGGAGCGGGTCCTGGCGAGCGTCGACGAGATCTCCGGCGCCAAGCGCAAGCAGAACCTGGTCGAGCACGCCGACGATGCGCGCATGTCGAAGCAGCTGGCGACGCTGCAGTACGAGATCGAGACCGGCGTCGACCTGGCCGCGGCGATGGCCTCCGAGCCCGATCGCGGCGCCCTGCGCGACTTCATGCGCGAGTTCGAGCTGCGGGCGGTGCTGGAGCGGCTCGAAGAAGCGCTGCCCGAGGGCGAGGCCGTGCCGGGCCGCAGCGTCGAGAAGGAGCTGGCGATCGAGGTGGAGGAGGGGTCGCCCGGCGACCTCGCGCCCGGGCCTGCGGCCCTGGCGATTGCCGGCGATCGCTGGGCCGCCGCCCAGGGCGAGCGGATCCTCTCCGGCTCGTCGACTCTCGACGAGCTTGCGGCCGCTCTAGGCGACCGTCCGATCGCCGCCCATGACCTCAAGTCGCTCGGCGGCGGTCGCCACGGCCTGCTTGCCGCCGCCGCCCGCGAGGGGGTCGAGCTGACGCTCGGCCACGACACGATGCTGGCCGCCTACCTGCTCGAGCCCCAGCGCCGCACCTACGAGCTGACCGAGCTCGCTGCCGACGCCGGCATCGGTCTCGCCGAGGGCGTTGCCGCCGAGAGCTCCGAGGACGACGGTCAGCTGGCGCTCGGAGAGGAGGTCGAGGCCGGTCTCGACCCGGCCGAGGAAGCGCGCCTGGTCGCCGCCTTGGTCGAGGCGCAGCGGCCGCGGCTCGAGCAGTTCGAGCTGGAGTCGCTGCTGCGCGATGTCGAGCTGCCGCTCGTCCACGTCCTCGCGGCGATGGAGCGCGAGGGGCTGAAGCTCGACGCCGAGCGCCTGGCCGAGGTCGGCGCCGGCTTCGGCGAGCGGATCGCGACCCTGGAGAAGGAGATCTTCGAGCTGGCCGAGGAGGAGTTCACGATCGGCTCGCCCCAGCAGGTCGGCCGCATCCTCTTCGAGAAGCTCGGCCTGTCGAGGAAACGGCGAGGGAAAACGGGCTTCTCGACCGACGCCCGCGTCCTCGCCCAGATCCGCGACGAGCACCCGATCGTCGACAAGATCGAGCACTGGCGTGAGCTGACCAAGCTCAAGAACACCTACCTCGATTCGCTGCCCGACCTGATCGACCCCGATACGGGTCGCGTCCACACGACCTTCAACCAGGCCTCGACCACCACCGGCCGCCTCTCCAGCACCAACCCCAACCTGCAGAACATCCCGATCCGCACCGAGATCGGCCGCCCGGTCCGTGCCTGCTTCGTCGCCGATCCCGGCGCCCGCCTGCTCTCCGCCGACTACAGCCAGGTTGAGCTGCGCGTGCTTGCCCACGTCGCCCAGGAGGAGGTGCTGAAGGAGATCTTCCGCGCCGGCGAAGACGTCCACGCGGCGACCGCGGCCGAGGTCTTCGACATCTCGCGCGAGGAGGTCGACGTCGGCCAGCGCTCGAAGGCGAAGATGGTCAACTTCGGCATCGTCTATGGGCTGACCGGCTTCGGCCTCGCCGACCGGCTCAACATCCCGCGCAAAGAGGGCGAGGAGTTCGTCGCCCGCTACCTGGAGCGCTTCCCCGCGGTGCGGGCTTTCCGCGAGCAGGTCGTCGAGCAGGCCCAGGAGGAGGGCTACGTGCGGACGCTGATGGGGCGGCGGCGTTCGATCCCCGAGCTGCGCTCCGGCAACCCGAACACGCGGAAACTGGGCGAGCGGCTGGCCGTCAACACGGTGATCCAGGGCACCGCCGCCGACATCATCAAGGTGGCGATGGTGCGCTGCCAGAACGCCCTGGCCGAGGCGGGGGGGCAGACCCGCCTCGTGCTGCAGATCCACGACGAGCTGCTCTTCGAGGGCCCGCCGGGGGAGATGGAGGACGCGACCGAGCTGGTGCGGCGCGAGATGTGCGCCGCCTACCAGCTCGATCCGCCACTCGAGGTGGACATCGGCGTCGGCGTTGACTGGCTCGACGCCAAGTAGGTCCGCTCAGCCGGCCAGCTCGACCTTCTCGAAGGTCGCCGTGCCGCTCTCCAGCTTCAGCTCGGCCTCCTTGACGGTCGCGCCTTCGGTCAGGTCGGCCGTCGTGCAGGTTGGCGCTTCGCCTTCGCCGCCCGACCCGTCGTCGTCCCCTGACTCTCCTTCTTCGCCAGGGTGGTCCTCGCCTTCGTCGCCATGGTGCTCTTCGCCTTCTTCGCCGTGGCTGTCGCCCGGCTCGCCTTCGCTTTCTTCGTCTTCGGAGCCGGCGGGCTTTTCGCCATCCTCCGAAGCAGAGGCCATGGCGTGATGATCTCCTCCGCACTCGATCTCGGTTTCTTCACCGACGATGCCGCTCAGCGTTTCGCCGCCGAAGAGGGCGATCGTGAGCTTGCCGGTGCTCGGGTCGAAGGACTGAATCGTGCCGGCGTTCTCTTCGCCGTCGGGGATGCCGTCGCCGTCGCTGTCCGAGCTGCGCGGGTTGTCGCCGGCCATGAACTCGGCCCGGTTGCGCAGATGATCGCGATCCTGGTCGCGCCCGGCCTGATTCACCTTCAGTGAGAGGTTGTGGCGCTTCTCCCAGCGGTCCGGGATGCGGTCGTGGTTGCGATCCTTGGCGGCCGCCATGGCCGGCAGGGCCAGCATCGCGATTGCGCCGAGCGCGGCGACCATGAAGACCTCGAGCCTGTGCTTGGGGTTCATCGTTTCCTCCAATTGGGGTTGTCTATTCGGTCAACCCGCCGCTTTCGGGAAGATCACGCGAAGGATCGCCCAGCTCGCCCGAGCCGGAGCCGGATTCGCCGTCGCCGCCTCCGTCGGAGCTGCCCGAGTCGCCAGAGCCACCGCCGCTTGAAGTGCTCTCTTCGGTTTCTCCGCCCGAGCCGGCGCCGCTGTGGGTGTCCTCGCCGCTTTCCAGGCTCGATTCGTCGTGTCCGGAGCCGGAGCCATCCCCACTGGATCCGGAATGCCCGCTCGCGACCGGGTCTGCTCCGTCGTGGCCCGACTGGCTGGAATCGTCGGAGCCGTGACTGGAACCGCCACCGTCGCGGCCCGACGAGCCGGAGTGGGAGGGTCCGCGATTCTCGCTCGCGCCCGACCCCCGGCCGCTGTGAGGCGTGGTGCCGGCACCCGACGAATCGCCGCCGCCCGGCCCCGCCGCGGCCGAGGGTCCGCCGCGATTCTCACTTGACCCGGAGGTTCGCTGGGAGTCGCCGCCGCTCATGCTGCCGTCACCACCGATGTCGCGTGCGGCGAGGGTCGCCGGAGATACGCCGCCGGGGCCGCCTCGCGACATGCGCGCGGGCGCCGCTTTCGCCTCTGCGCCGCGCGAGCTGTCCTTGAGCGCCACGCTGGCGCCGACCGCGCCGGCGACCAGAACCGTGGCCGCCGTCGCTTTCAGCACGACGCCGGCACCGGTGGCTCCGCCGATGCCGGCTGCGCCCACCCCCGCGGTTTCGGCGACGCCGGAGCCGCCACCGGCGAGCAGTGCCTGCAGCAGCGGCAGGGGAATCAACATCCCCGCGCCGTCCCGCAGGGCCCGCCGCGCCCGGTAGATCGCCTGCCGGGCGCCGCCACCGGTCAGACCGAGCGCGGCGGCGATCTCCTCATGGCCGAGCCCCTCCAGCTCTCGCATCACGATTGCCGCGCGCTGTGGCTCGGGCAGCGCCTGCAGTCGCTTGATCAGGTCAGCGAGCTCCTCGCGGCGCTCCAGCTCCTCCGCCGGGTCGCCACCGCCGACGAGGGTCTCGGCGAGGATCTCGGGCGAGGGCGGGCTGTCGCGCAGGTCGTTCAGCGCCGTGTTGCGCACGATGCGGAACAGCCAGGGGCGCAACTCGATCTCTGCACCGTCGCGGCGCAGGGCGAGCAGCGCCTTCGAGAAGGCGTCCTGGGTGACGTCATCGGAGCGGCCGCCGACAATCGATGCCGCGTAGCGTGAAAGCGGCCTGCCGTAGCGGCGGACGATCTCCTCGAATGCGGCCTCGTATCCGTCGCGGACGAGCGTCACCAGTCGCCGGTCGGGCTGCGTGCGCAGCGCCGGCCCGAGGATCAGGCGGGAGGCGAATCCCTCTGCTGGTGGTGGCATGCGCGGTCCGATGGTCCCTTCGAGTTACTGATATGACAGCAGGCAGGTTCAGCGGAACGGACTTTCGTTTGATGCAACCCCTTCCCCGATTGAAGATCACGCTCGCTCGAGGTCACGCCCATGGATAAGAGCCTGGCCGTCCTTCTCACCGCCCTCGCCGGCGGCCTGATCGCGTTGCAGGCGCCGATCAACGCCGGGCTCGGCCGCGGCACCGGCAGCTTGCCGGCGGCGCTCGTCTCCTTCGGCATCGGCACGATCGCGCTCGCCGCGATCGTCGTCCTCAGCGGCAAGGTCGGCGGGCTCGGCTCGACCTTCGACGTCAGCTGGTACTACCTGCTCGGTGGCCTGCTCGGCGCCGTCTACGTCACCAACGCGCTGATCGCGGTCTCCGTCGTCGGCGCCGGCGGGGTCGCGGCGGCGACGATCGCGGGGCAGCTGACCGCCTCGGTGGCGATCGACCGGCTAGGCCTGTTCGGCCTCGACCAGGTCCCGCTCAGCCCCGAGCGGGTGATCGGCATCCTCCTCTTGATGGCGGGCACCGTTCTCGTCGTCCGCTGAGGGCGGCGGCGCGATCCGCAGGTAGTGCTCGAAGGACCAGTCGACGAAGCGCCTGGCGCCCAGCAGCCGGATCATCGGCCCGAGCAGACGCGGCGGGATGCGCGGCACGAGCCGCTGTACGCGCAGCATCCAGCGGAACTTCCACTCGTGCGAGTCGTGGAACTCGGCATAGCGGGATGCTGCCCGGTCGCGGTCCTGTCTTCCCTCGTGGACCGCGCGCAGCTCGCGCCCGAGCGCGACGCCGAAGTAGAGCGCGGTCCTGATCCCCTCGGCGGTCAGCGGCAGGCAGTGGCCGGCGGAGTCGCCGACGAAGAAGACGCCGCCCTCGGTGGCCCTACGCAGCTTGTGCGGGATCCAGTTGCCCTGGTAGCGGACGCGCTCGCTGCCGAGGTCTTCGGCCAGCAGCTCGGTCGTCTTGCGGACGTGAAAGCGCGGGTCGAAGGAGCCGACTCCGATCCGCAGCTCGTCGCGAGCGGGGAAGGACCAGCCGTAGCCGGCGGGTACGTAGCGGCGGTCGATCCAAACCTCGAGATCCTTGCTCTTGCCGCTCGGGTGCACCTCGAGCCCGCGCGAGAGTGGCGCGTCGGGGGGCTGGAAGCCGTCGCCGGAGGCGAGCACGCGACGCCAGCCGAGCGCGTCGACGACGAGCGGGGCGGAGAGCACGCCGCGGTCGGTCTCGACCGCGATTGCGCCATCGCCGTTGGCCGGGGCGGCGCGACCGTTCACCTTCGCCGTCTCAAAGCGGGCGTCGCACTGTTCCCAGAGCAGCTCGCAGAGCGTCCGGTAGTCGAAGGTCGAGAAGGTCCAGGGAAGCTCGTAGCGCCTGCTGCCGTGGGGCGTGTGGATCAGCAGCGAGTCGAAGCGCTGGCGCTCGGCGCCGATCAGGCCCGTCCTCTGCAGCCAGTCGGTGGGGATGCCGCAGGCGGAGGTCTGCCGCTCGCCGATCTCATAGCGGTCGACGATCAGCACATCGGCGCCGGAGCCGGCCAGCTCGCGGGCGACCGCGAGGCCGGCGAAGCTGGCCCCGCAGATCAACACGTCATACTCCCCGGTCAATCGGGTTCGCTCGTCGCCGCGCTTGGTCGCTCTAACCGGCACGACGTGGAGCGTATCCACTCTGCAATTATCCCCCGCTGTGTCCTTGACCGATACGACCTTGACTCCTGACGCTCCGACCGGTTCCCCGGTCGAGGGCTCCAACGGCTTGCTGGTCGAAATCGACGGCAAGATCGTCCCCAACTACGCGGCGACGATGGTCTCCTTCGACGAGGGCGACGTCGTCAAAGGCAAGGTCGTGCGGATCGACAAAGACGAGGTCCTCGTCGACATCGGCTACAAGTCGGAGGGGGTCATCCCCTCGACCGAGCTCTCGATCCGCAAGTCGGTCGACCCGGCCGACGAGGTCGAGCTGGGCGAGGAGATCGACGCGCTCGTGCTCACCAAAGAGGACGCCGAGGGCCGTCTCGTCCTCTCCAAGAAGCGCGCCCGCTTCGAGAAGGCATGGCGCCGCATCGAGGCTGCCGCCGAGTCGGGCGAACCGGTCGAAGGCAGCGTGATCGAGGTCGTCAAGGGCGGCCTGATCCTCGACCTTGGGGTGCGCGGCTTCCTCCCCGCCTCGCTGGTCGACATCCGCCGCGTCCACAACCTCGACGAGTTCCTCGGCCAGACGCTCGAGTGCAAAGTGATCGAGCTGAACCGCAGTCGCAACAACGTCGTGCTTTCACGCCGTGCCGTGCTCGAGGAAGAGCGCAAGGAGGTCCGCGAGCAGATCCTCGGCCGGCTCGAGCCCGGCCAGGTGGTCGAGGGCAAGATCTCCAACATCGTCGATTTCGGCGCCTTCGTCGACCTCGAGGGGATCGACGGCCTGATCCACATCTCCGAGCTCTCCTGGAGCCATGTCAACCACCCCTCCGAGGTCGTCGCGATCGGCGACACGGTGCGGATCAAAGTGCTCGACATCGACCGCGACCGCCAGCGCATCTCGCTCGGCCTCAAGCAGACCCAGGAGGACCCGTGGCAGCGGGTGATCAGTACCCACCGCCCGGGTGACGTGCTCGAGGGGACCGTGACCAAGGTCGTTGCCTTCGGCGCCTTCGTCGAGATCCTGCCCGGAGTCGAGGGCCTTGTCCACATCTCCGAGCTCGCCGATCACCATGTCGAGAACCCGAGCGAGGTGGTCGAGCCCAACTCCAAGCTGAACGTGAAGATCCTCGAGATCGACGAGGAGCGGCGGCGGTTGTCGCTCAGCATCAAGCGGGTTGAGGGGCAGAACATGCCTATGGGGGACCTTGGGGAGCAGATCGAGGCTGCGGGCGAGGGTTCGGAAGCGGTTGACGAGGAGCCTCAGGCCGCGGGTCCTGTCGCGGACGAGGGGTCCTCGTCCTCGCAGGCTGCGGGCGATGACCCCTCATCCACGCCACCCACGGCAGAGGCGCCGGAGGAAGCGGCCGCCGAGGCGCCGGCTGAGCAAGCCGAGGAGGCGACTGCTCCGGCCGATGAGGTGGCTGAGGAGCCTGAGGCTGAGGAGCCTGCGGCTGCCGAGTCGACTGAGGCTCCGCCCGAGTCCTGAGCTGGGCTGTGGCCCGGCCGCTTACGATCGGGCTCACTGGGGGGATCGCTGCTGGGAAGTCTGAGGCTCTTGCTGCCTTCGGGCGGCTCGGGGCGGAGACGATCTCCAGCGATGCGGTGGTTCACGAGCTGCTCGAGGGCGAGCCGCTGCTTTCGCGGCTGGTCGAGCGTTGGGGGCCTGAGGTCGCGCTTGCCGAAAAGGTCGATCGCGACCGGATCGGCTCGATCGTCTTTGCCGACGCCGATGAGCTGAAGTGGCTCGAGGCGCAGATCCACCCGCTGGTGGGTGAGCGGATCGGTGCTTGGCTGGCATCGCTGCCGGAGGATGCGGAGCTGGCCGTGGTCGAGGTGCCGCTGCTGTTCGAGACCGGGATGGAGGGGGTCTTCGACACCACGGTTGCCGTTGTCACTTCGGACGAGGTTCGCGCTGAGCGTGCGCGGGCGCGCGGCCATGCGCTGGTCGACGAGCGCGAGGCGCGCCAGCTTGTTCAGGCAGAAAAGGCGTCGCGGGCAGCGCACGTCGTCGAGAACGACGGCAGCGTCGAAGATCTGGAGCGGGAGCTGTCCGCCCTTGTCGAGAAGCTGCGTGCATGAGGAAGAAGGCGAGGCGCCGGAGACGGCTGCTCGTCGGCGGGGGGGCCGTGGTGGCCGGAGTCGCCGTGGGCTTGGCGCTCGGGCTCTTCGGCAAGTTCGGCGACGTGATCCAGGAGCTGACGCTGCCCTTGCGCCACGAGGACATCATCCGCCAGCAGGCGCGGGAAAAGCACGTCGACGCCTCCCTGATAGCAGCCGTCATCTACGTCGAGTCGAAGTTCGATGACCGCACCTCCAGCGCTGGCGCGCGCGGGTTGATGCAGATCACGCCGCAGGCCGCGAAGGACATCGAGCGCCACAGCGGTGGCACCACCTTCCATCTCGGCGATCTCGGCGACCCGGAAATCAACATCCGCTACGGCACCTACCTCCTGCGCGAACTCCTCGACCGCTATGAAGGGGGTGTGGTTGCCGCACTTGCCGCATACAACGCCGGACCGGCCAACGTCGACCGTTGGGGAGGCAGCGAATTGAACGTGGCCGAAATCCCCTTCCCCGAAACCCGAGCTTACGTCGAAGACGTGCTCGACAAGCAGCGCGCCTATCGTGACAAGTACGCGACGGAGCTGGGCTATTGAGTCCGCCACGCCCTCGCCTGACCGCCCTCGCGGTTGCCGTCGCGCTGATCCTCGCCGACTCCTCGATCGTCGTCCTGGCGCTGCCACGGATCTACCGCGACCTCGACACCAGCGTTGCCGGTGTCACCTGGGTGCTCGTCTCCTTCAACCTGGTGATGGCTCTGGCCGCGGTTCCCGCCGCGCACCTCGCCCGGCGCATCGGTCCCGGTCGGGCGGCGGCAATCGGGCTTGCCGTCTTCGCCGGGGCTGGGCTGGCCTGTGGGCTCTCGACTGAGCTGAGCACCCTGATCGCCGCGCGCTGCGTGCAGGCGCTCGGTGGCGCGCTGGCGGTCACCGCGGTCCTGGAGCTGCTGCCGGCGACGGTCGGCTCCGAGCGCCGCGCGGTCGCGATCTGGGCGACGGCGGGCGCCGCCGGCGCCGCCCTCGGCCCGGCGGTGGGCGGCCTGCTCACCGAGCTCGTCTCCTGGCAGTCGATCTTCCTCCTCCAGGCGCCGATCGCGATCGCCGCCGGGGTGCCGGTCCTCGCCGTCGCCCGGCACGAGGCGGCAACGGGCGTCATCTCGACCGAGCTGCGCCGCACCGGCCGTCCGCACCTGCTTGCCAACCTGGCCCTGGCGATGGTCTCGGCGGCGATCGCGGCCGCTTTGTTCCTGCTCGTCCTGTTGCTGATCGAAGGCTGGCGTCTGAGCCCGATCGGCGCGGCCATCGTCGTCTCCGTGATGCCGCTGGCGGCCCTGCTGGGCGCTCGCCTCGGCCCTGCGGTGGGAAGCGAGCGCGCTCGCGCCGCCGCGGGGGCGATCCTCGTCGCCGGTGGCCTTGGCGGCCTCGCCCTGCTGCCACACGCGGACGTGGTGCTAACCGTGCCGCCGCAGATCCTGGTCGGCCTCGGCCTCGCCCTCGTCCTCTCAGCGCTGACCGAGACGGCGCTGGCCGGGCGGGCACCGCAGGCGATCCACGGGGGCTGGACGATCTCCGCCCGCCACGCCGGCGTCGCGATCGGTCTGATCGTGCTGACGCCGGTGTTCACGGCCGATATCGCCCAGCAGCGCAATGACGCAATCGACGCCAGCACCGCGATCGTGCTCGACTCGCGGGTCGAACCGCTGCTGAAGCTGCAGCTCGCGCAGCGGATCGAGGAGCGCCTCGAAGGCGAGCGGGGGAAGGTGCCGACGCTCGGCCCCGCCTTCGAACCGCTGCCCGAAGACCCGGCGACCCGCGCGGACGTGATCCTCCTGCGCGAAGAACTGCAGGACCAGCTCGACCGCGCCGCGACCCATGCCTTCAGCCCGTCCTTCGGGCTCGGCGCCCTGATCGGCCTGCTGGCCCTGATCCCGATCGGCCTGGCGCGGCGGGTGGATCTGTGAGTGGGGAGGGGAAAGGGCGGTTCCTGGTCGTCGCGGCGATCGCCGTCTCGCTGGCGCTCGTCGGCGCCTACCTCGCTGCCGGTGGGTCCTCCTACGAGCCGGCGAAGGTCCAGGACCCCTGCAAGCCGCGGCCCTGGACCGAACCCGAAGGCCTGCAGGGGATAGCTCAGCAGTTCTCGCTCTCGGCGCTCGACGGCGCCGCCTGCAAGCTCGGCGTCAGCCGCGAGACGCTGGCCCGTGCGCTTGCCACCCCGCAGTCGCGTGAACGCTTCATGCGGCGCTACGGGATCGACGATGCCAAGCTGGCGCGCGCGATACGCGCCGGCCTGCTGCGCGCGATCAGCGATGCCGAACGCGCCGGTGCTCTCAACCCGCTCCTGGCGGCACCGCTGCGGGCGACCGTGCGCCAGATCCCGATCGACCAGGCGATCGAACTGATCAAGGACGCCCGCTCGCTCCTGAACAACCTAGAAAGCTTCCTCGGCCCGGCCAGGGGTCTGATCGAACAATTCCTGCCCTGATCCCTACTTCTTGAACAAGAATTTCTGGGATTTGACGCTCCAGGAGATGCCGGTGCACAGTTCTTCCGGCGTCACCTCGAGGGCGCTGGAGAGCTTGATGATCGTGCCGAGCCGCGGCTCACGGCCGCCGCGCTCGAGCAGGGAGATCTCGGTGCGGTGCAAATCGCAGCGAAAACCCAGCTCCTCCTGGGAGATTTCGGCTTTCTGCCGGGCTTTGCGCAGACTGGTGGCGAATCGATCGCGTGGTTTCATGGACGGAATTCTCTGCGTATGCCGACAGAAGCTCTACAGACAGCGGACTTCAAATCGGAACTCGCGCGTTTATCCTACTTATGTCACGTGCGAGTGGCACGCCAGACCCAAAGCATCGCCAGCGGCTGCAGTGGCAATCGAGCCCAAAGAGCCCACCGTGGCACGCGTTTGAGGTCGAGGCCGCGCACCTGCTCCGGATTGACCGCCATGTGGATATTCGCCGGGAAGACGGCGAGCAGCAGCCCGAGCAGCCACCAGCGGGCGAAGCGGCGCGTGCGGGCGGGGAGGACGGCGGCGCCGCCTGCGATCTCCGCCAAGCCGCTGACGATCACCGCCTCGCGATGACGCGGCAGCGATGGCGGCATGATCGCCTCGAACCTGCGCGGGATGACGAAGTGCATCGTGCCGATGAAGGCGAAGAAGCCTGCGAGCGCTTTCTGCGAGCGGGTCACGGCCCGGCAGTCTTCCAGGTGGGGCGCGTTATTGGCGCATAGCGCCAGTGACGCGCCCCGCTAAGGTCATCCGGTGCCCGAGTTCAAGCTCAACCCGGCCTACACGCCGACCGCCGACCAGCCCAAAGCGATCGCGGGGCTCGCAGAGGGGCTGGAGCAGGGGGAGCGCTTCCAAACCCTGCTCGGCGCGACCGGCACCGGCAAGACCTTCACGATGGCGGCGACGATCGCGGCTGTGCAGCGCCCCAGTCTGGTGATCGCCCACAACAAGACGCTGGCCGCCCAGCTCTGCAACGAGTTCCGCGAGTTCTTCCCCGAGAACTCGGTCGAGTACTTCGTCTCCTACTACGACTACTACCAGCCCGAGGCCTACGTCCCCGCCCAGGACCTCTACATCGAGAAGGACTCCTCGATCAACGACGAGATCGACCGCCTGCGCCACGCCGCGACGGCGGCGCTGTTCGCCCGCCGCGACGTGATCATCGTCGCCTCGGTCTCCTGCATCTACGGCATCGGCTCGCCCCAGGTCTACAACGAAAAAATGCAGCTCTTCAAAGTCGGCGAGCAGATCGACCGCGACGAGGTCCTGCGCAAGCTGGTGAAAATGCAATACCAGCGCAACGACGCGGTCCTCGGCCGTGGCTCCTTCCGGGTGCGCGGCGAGGTGCTGGAGATCATGCCCTCCTACGCCGAGTCGGCCTATCGGATCTCGCTCTTCGGCGAGGAGATCGAGGGGATCCAGCACTTCGACCCGCTGACCGGCGAGATCCTCGACACGATCGACCACGTCTCGGTCTGGCCGGCCTCGCACTACGTCACCCGCGACGAGACGCTGGATCGTGCGGTCGAGGAGATCCGCCACGAACTGAACTCGCGCACCGCGGAGCTCGAGGACGAAGGCAAGCAACTGGAGGCGCACCGGCTGCGGCAGCGCACCGCCTACGACATCGAGATGCTGAAGGAGCTCGGCTTCACCTCGGGGATCGAGAACTACTCGCGCATCCTCGACGGCCGCCCGCCGGGCAGCCCGCCGCACACCCTGATCGACTACTTCCCGGACGACTTCGTCGTCTTCGTCGACGAGTCCCACCAGACGATCCCGCAGATCGGCGGCATGTACGAGGGCGACCGCTCGCGCAAGACGACGCTGATCGACTACGGCTTTCGCCTGCCCTCGGCGATCGACAACCGGCCGCTCAAGTTCGACGAGTTCCTCGAGCGCGTCGACCGGCTGGTGATGGTCTCGGCGACGCCCGGACCTTTCGAGCGGGCCGAAGCGACGCGCACGGTCGAGCAGATCGTGCGGCCGACGGGGATCATCGACCCGGAGATAGAGCTGCGGGCCACCAAGAACCAGATCGACGACCTGATGAACGAGATCAAGGTCGTCGCCGAGGCCGGCGACCGGGTCCTGGTCACGACGCTGACCAAGAAGATGGCCGAGGACCTGACCGAGTACCTGCTCGAGTACGGGATCAAGGTCCGCTATCTGCACTCGGAGATCGACACCCTGGAACGGATCCAGATCGTCCGCGACCTGCGCCTCGGCGAGTACGACGTGCTGGTCGGGGTCAACCTGCTGCGCGAGGGGCTGGACCTGCCCGAGGTCTCGCTGGTGGCGATCCTCGACGCCGACAAGGAGGGCTTTCTGCGCGGCGAGACCAGCCTCGTGCAGACGATCGGCCGCGCCGCCCGCAACGTCAACGGGCGGGTGCTGATGTACGCGGACAGGGAGACCGACGCGATGCGCGCGGCGATGAGCGAGACCGACCGCCGCCGGGCGATCCAGCTCGCTTACAACGAGGAGCACGGGATCACCCCCGAGACCGTGCGCAAGGGGATCTCCGAGATGTCCGAGTTCCTCGCGATGGAGGACCGGGCGCCGAAGAAACGACGCCGCAAGGCCGGCGGCGAGTTCGCCGACCCGGCCGAGCTCGAGCGCACGATCGTCGCGCTCGAGGAGGAAATGCTCGCCGCCGCCGACGACCTGCGCTTCGAGGAGGCCGGTCGCCTGCGCGACGAGTTGAAAGAGTTGCGTAGGGACTTAGATGGGATGACGGCGGGCGCCTGAGAGGATCTTGCCGTGACGATTTGCGAGGAGATCGCTGGCTGGGCGACCGGGCTGGCGGTTGCCGATCTGCCGCAGAGCGTGCGAGAGCGAGCGGAGCTGCAGACGATGAGCATCGCGGCGGGTCGGGCCGCTGGCGAGAGCGCCGCCGTGCCGTTCGCTGCCGTCGCCCCAGATGGCCCGATCGGCGAGATCTACCGCTCGGCCGCGGCTTCGATCGCCCACGACTGGGACGACTACCTGTTCATGGGCCACACGGGACACTCGGCGGTGCCCGCGGCTGCCGCCTTCACCGCGGATGAGGAGCGGGTGCTGGTTGCCCAGGTCGCCGCCAACGAGGTTGCTGGACGGCTCGGCGCGGCGCTCTTCCTCGGCCCGCACAACGGTCAGTTCTGGGCCTCGATCCACTGCGCCTCGGCGGCGCTCGCGGCGGCGCTCGGACTCGGCCTTGACACCGGCCGCACCGCCCACGCCCTGGCGATCGCCATGTACCAGCCGCCCTACGGGATGTGGCCCGGGTTCATGGGGCCGAAGAGCAAGCTGCTGACGGCGGCCGAGCCGGCCGCGGCGGGAGCGCGGGCGGCGCTGCTCGCGGCGGAGGGCGTGACCGGAGCGCTCGACGTGATCGAGCACCCGCGCGGAGTGCTCGCCAACCTTTCCTTCGCGCCGCGCCCTGAGATGTTCAAGGGCCTGGGCGAGGTCTGGCTGACCGACACCCTCGCCTTCAAGCGACTGCCCGGATGTGCCTATGTGCAGTCGGTGGGGGAGGTGGCGCTTGCCGCCGGCGTCGAGGCGGGCGAGGTCGACTCGATCGAGATCGAAGCCGGCTGGCTCACCTGCGAGATGGAGGAGCTGGGCACCGGCCCGGACCTCTCGCCGGTGCGGGTCAACTTCTCCGCCCGTCTGACGACGGCGATCGCGCTGATCGCCGGCAGGCTCACGCCGGCCGAGCTCGCGCCGGCGTGGCTGGCGCGTAACGAGGCGGAGATCCGTGCCCTGGCCGCCCGGGTGGACCTGCGCCACGACCCCGTGATGACCGCCCGGACCCTGCTGGGGTCGCTGCAGGCAGGCGCCTCGCCGGACCTGGGAGTGGCGGATCTGCTGCGGATCCGCCGCCGCCTCGGCGACGTCAACATGGACGAGGCCAATCCCGGCCCCGCCGTGTTGCGGGCGTTGGGCGCCGATCACGACCTGCGACGCGTTCTCGGCCGCTCGCTCCGGGCGCGACTGTCGGGAACGGGAGGAGGCCCGTCCGGGATCGATGGCCTGGACACCGCGGCGCTGCGCATGACCTTTCCAAGCCGGCTGCGGATCCGACTCCGCGACGGCGCCGAGCGCTTGGTCGACAGCACCGAGCCCGGCTCCTGCGGCAGGCCCCTCGACGAGCAACGCGCCGTCGTCGCGGAGAAGCTCGCCCTGGCCGGGCTCGCCGCCCCGGCGCCCATCAGCTGAGCAGCTTCACCGCCTTGGCGCTGTCGGCGTGGAACTCGCCGCGCACCAGCTTGCCCTCGCCGTCGTACTTCATCACGTGGACGAAGGGCGACTCGAAGCTGCCCTTGTCGTTGCCGGCTCGCTGGGTGCCGAGCACGACGACGGTGTCGCCGGCATCGATGAACTCGCTCGGCTCGACGCTGAACGACGACCAGTAGTTGGGGAT
The DNA here is from genome assembly GCA_047519745.1 of Actinomycetota bacterium. Classification (GTDB taxonomy): domain Bacteria; phylum Actinomycetota; class Thermoleophilia; order Solirubrobacterales; family 70-9; genus VRUE01. The sequence goes on from JAPVSJ010000043.1 coordinate 16,531, forward strand.
CTGGGCGAAGTTCGCCATGATCGCCTCGCGCCCGCGGGTCTCGCCGCCGAGCGGCAGCTCGTCGGACGTGTACCAGACGGCATCCTCGGCGAAATCGTCCTGAAGCGCAGCCAGGTCGCCGCGGCCGAATGCCTCATACGCGGACCGGGCGGTGTCGACGTTCGACATGTCTCCTCCTTCGGTGGAAGTTCCCCGCCCAAGGAAGACGGTACGCCCGCGAGGCGACTGACGCAAGAGGGAATCGAGGCCGTTTAATCTGCCGCCATGGCGATCGACGTAACTGACGCCACCTTCGCGCAGGAGGTGATCGAGCGCTCGCGGCAGGTTCCGGTCGTGGTCGACTTCTGGGCCGAGTGGTGCGGGCCCTGCCGCACGCTGACCCCGGCGCTGGAGGCCGCCGAGGCGGCTCGCGGCGGCAAGGTCGTGCTGGCCAAGGTCGACGTCGACGCCAACCAGGCTCTGGCCGCCCGCTATCAGGTGCAGGGCATCCCGGCGGTGAAGGCCTTCCGCGACGGGCGGGTCGCCGGCGAGTTCGTCGGCGCCGTGCCGAAGGCGAAGGTCGAGGAGCTGTTCGACTCGCTGGCTCCGTCGCGGGCCGACGAGCTACTGGCCAAGGGCGACGAGCTGTCGCTGCGCGAGGCGGCCGAGCTCGAGCCGCGCCGCGCCGACATCGCCGTCGCTCTGGCCAAGGCGCGGCTGGAGCGCGGGGCGGAGGAGGAGGCGCTCGAAGCGGTCGAGGCGCATGAGGGCGACTTCGCCGCCGAGGGCATCGCGGCGCGGGTGCGCCTGGCGAAGCAAGGCATCGCGGCGGAGGCCTTCGCTGCTCTCGCGCGCGGCCATCGCGAGGCGGCGCTGGACGCGCTGCTCGAGGAGCTTCCCGGTGCCGAGGAGGACAACCGCGAGGATCTGCGCCGGGCGATCGTCGGCATCCTCAGCGAAGCCGATCCGGCCGATCCGATCGGCCCCAAGTACCGCAAGCGCCTCAGCGCCGTTCTCTATTAGGCCTGTCTACAGGAGGCGGCCGCCTTGGTCGCGAAGATAGGTTCGATGAGCGTCCCGCCGCCGCACAAGCCCCGCCCGCCGCTGCCGTCGGGGCCGTTTCTTGTCGTCGGGCTTGCCCGCTCGGGCTGCGCAGCCGCTCGTTTGCTGGTCGGGCGTGGCGAAGGGGTCACGGGAGTCGATTGCGGGCACCCCAATGGGGCGGCAGGGTTGGCGGGGCACGGCGTCGAAGTCTTCCTGGATACGAGTGGATTGGCTCAGCTGGATGGCATTCGAACCGTCGTCAAGAGCCCGGGTGTGCCCCGGGAGGCGCCGGTGATCGCCGCCGCGCTGGAGCGTGGCCTCGACGTGGTCGGTGAGCTCGAGCTCGCCTGGCGGGCGATTCCCAACCGCTTCCTGGCCGTCACGGGGACCAACGGCAAGACGACCACGGTCGAGCTGCTCGGCCACATCTACCGCACGGCCGGTGAGCCGGTCGCGGTCGCCGGCAACGTCGGCACGCCGCTCTCGTCGCTGGTCGGGTCTGTCGACCCCGCCGCCACCGTCGTCTGCGAGGCCTCCAGCTTCCAGCTCGAGGACGCGACGGCCTTCGCTCCGGAGTGCGCCGTCTTCCTCAACCTCGCCCCCGACCACCTCGACCGCCACGCGGACCTCGACGCCTACCTGGCCGCCAAGCTGCGCATCTTCGCCCACCAGGGCAACGACGATATCGCCGTCTACAACGCCGACGATCCGGCGCTGGCCGGTGCCGATCTCGGCGGTTGTGCCCGCCGCATCGCCTTCTGTCGCGGTGCCGCTCCCGAGTGCGAGGTCTCGCTGGCCGAGGGGACGATCTTCTACGACGGCGAGCCGCTGCTTGCGGCCGGCGAGCTCGGGCTGTTCGGCGAGCACAACGTCGCCAACGCGCTTGCCGCGGCGAGCGCGGCGCTGGCGATGGGGCTCGACCGCGACGCCGTCTGCGAGGGCCTGCGCAGCTTTGCCGGCGTGCCCCACCGGCTCGAGCAGGTCGCCGAGATCGGCGGCGTCCGCTTCGTCAACGACTCCAAGGCGACCAACGTCGCCTCGGCGGCGGTCGGGATCGGCGCCTTCGAGGGCGGTGTTCACGCGATCCTCGGCGGCAGCGAGAAGGGCGAACCGTTCGCGCCGCTGCTCGATCCGCTGCACGAGCGCGCCGCCGCCTGCTACCTGACCGGCGCCACTGCCGACCGTCTCGCCGCCGAGCTGGCTCCGCTGCTCGCCGGGGGCATCGAGTTGCACCGCTGCGCCGACCTCGAGCAGGCCGTGCGGCGGGCGGCTGCCGTGGCTCGCCCCGGCGAGGTCGTCCTGCTCTCTCCCGCCTGTGCCAGCTTCGACGCCTTCGAGAACTTCGAACGGCGCGGCGATCGCTTCCGCGAGGTCGTCGGGGAGCTTTCATGAGCGCGCGCGCCCTCTCCCTTCCCCGCTTCGGCGGCTCGAAGGCCAAGAAGCGCAAGGCGAAGAAAAAACGCCGCGCCGCCACTCTTCCCGCCGAGTACAACATGCTGCTCACCGCGACCCTCTGCCTGCTCGCCTTCGGCGCCGTGATGGTCTTCTCGGCCAGCTCGACGACGAGGATCCTCAGCAACGGCGGCCTCTCCGACAGCGCCTTCTACCTGAAGCGCACCCTGCTCTTCGGCGCGGTCGGTTTGGGGATCATGCATCTGACTGCACGGCACGGACTGGAGACGGTCCGCCGGCTGACGCCGGCGATTCTCGGCGTCTCACTCTTCCTGCTGCTCGCGGTGCTCTTCGGCGGCAATACGGTCAACGGCTCCAGCCGCTGGATCGGGCCCAGCTTCATCCAGCTGCAGCCCTCCGAGCTGGCCAAGGTCGCGCTGATCCTCTACGGTGCCGACCTGCTGGCGCGCAAGCCGAAACGAGCGCGAACGCTGCAGGGCCTGATGCCGTTCCTGCTCGTCGTCGGCGCGGCCACGCTGCTGATCGTCGCCGAGCCCGACTTGGGCACGGCGATGGTCATCGCCTTCGCGGTCGCGGCCACCCTGGTCGCCGCCGGCATGCGCATCCGCGACCTCGCCATGATCGGCGCCGCCCTCGCCTTCTTCGCTTTGCTGATGACCGTGGTCGAGCCCTACCGGATGGCACGGCTGACCGGCTTTCTCAACCCCGGCGCCGACGCCGGTGGGGCCGGCTTCCAGGCGGCGCAGGCGAAGATCGCGCTCGGCTCGGGCGGCATCTTCGGGGTCGGCATCGGCAACGGCGTGCAAAAGGCCTTCTACCTGCCCGAGGCGCACACCGACATGATCTCGGCCGTGATCGGCGAGGAGCTGGGGCTGGTCGGGATCCTCGGCGTCGTCGGGCTCTTCTCCCTCTTCGGCTACGCCGGCCTGCAGGTCGCCAAGAAAGCCAAGGACAGCTACGGCAAGCTGCTCGTCGCCGGGCTCACCTCGCTCGTCCTCGTGCAGGCGACGATCAATCTCTTCGCGGTGATGGGCCTGGCCCCGCTGACCGGTGTGCCGCTTCCCTTCGTCTCCTACGGCAACAGCAGCCTGATGGCGACGCTGTTCGCCGTCGGGCTGATCCTCAACGTCGCCCGCGGGGGGACCGCCCGCGCTGGCAAACTGCGCGTCGTCGAAGGCGGGCGCAAGCCCGCATCTGGAAGGAGCCGATCGAGCAGTGCCAGAAGTCGCAAGAGTGGTGGTGGCAGCCGGGGGAACGGCCGGTCACGTGGTGCCGGCCATAGCGGTCGCCGACGAGCTTCGGGCTAGCGGTGCCGAGGTCACCTTCCTCGGCACGCGCGAGCGGATCGAGGCCGACCTGGCGCCCGCCGCCGGCTACGAGATCGATTTCGTCAAGGTGCGCGGCATCGACCGCGGCAACCGCCTGCGCGGTGCGGTGGCCGCTGTTGAGGCGGTTGGCGCCGCCGGAACAGCGCTGCGAGTGCTCTGGCGCCGCCGTCCCGACGTGGTGATGGGCGGTGGCGGCTTCGTCGCCGGCCCGGCCGGGCTCGCTGCCGTGCTCGCGCGGGTTCCCCTGGTCCTCACCGAGGCCGACAGCCACCTCGGCCTCGCCAATCGGCTGCTCGCCCGCAAAGCGCAGAGAGTCTGCCTCGCCTTCCCGATCGCCGGGCGCGAGGGGGAGCGCTACATCGTCACCGGGCGTCCGGTGCCTGAGGCGGTGCTCGCGGCAGACCGCGGCGCTGCCCGGGAGCGCTTCGGAATCCCCACCGATGCCCGCTGCCTGCTGGTGATGGGTGGCAGCCAGGGCGCGCGCTCGATCAACGAGTGCGCGATCGCGGCGCTGGCCGAGCGGGGCGGCCGCGACTTCGACGTCATCCACGTGGCCGGGCGGCGCGACTTCGATGCGCTCGAGGAGCGCCTCGCCGCCGCGCCACACAACCAGCGCTACACCCTGCTCGCTTACGAGCCCGATCTGGGGGACTGCCTTGCGGCCTGTGACCTGGTGCTGGGCCGCTCGGGTGGCTCGATCTTCGAGCTGACCGCCGCCGGGCGCCCGGCGGTCCTGGTGCCCTACCCGCATGCCGCCGCCGGCCATCAGGAGAGCAATGCGGCCTGGATGGCCGAGGCCGGTGGCGCGACCGTGATCCGCGACGATGAGCTCGACGCCTGCCGCCTCGCCGCCGAGCTTGGTGGTCTTCTCCACGATGAGCCGCGGCTTTCGGCCATGGCCGCCGCCTCCGCTGCTCTGGCGATGCCCGACGCCGCGCGCCGGATCGCCGACGAGGTCCTGGAGGCGGCACGATGAGCGAGTGGACTGGGCGCCGCTTGCACTTCATCGGCATCGGTGGTGCCGGGATGAGCGGCCTGGCTCTTGTCTGTCGCGAGCTGGGCGCGGAGGTGAGCGGTAGCGACCGCGCCGACTCCTCTTATATGGAGCGACTGCGTGCCGCGGGCCTGGGGCCCGTCGTAGGCCATGACGCGGCCAACCTGCCCGACGGGGCCGAGGTGATCGTCTCGACCGCGATCGACGACGGCAACCCCGAGCTGCGGCTCGCCCGCGAAAGGGGTCAGACCGTCCGCCACCGCGGCGCGCTGCTGGCCGAGCTCTGCGCCGGAAAGCGCTTGATCGCGATCGCCGGCACCCACGGCAAGACGACGACGACCGCGATGCTCGTCTGGGCGCTGCGCGAGATCGGCGCCGACCCCGCCTTCTTCATCGGCGGCGAGGTTCCCGGTCTGGGACCGGACGGCGGCACCGCGAACGCCGGCTGGGGGACGGGGGAGTGGGTGATCGCCGAGGCCGACGAGAGCGACGCCAGCTTCCTCGAGCTGGCGCCCGAGATCGCCGTGATCACCAACATCGAGATGGACCATCACTCACGCTGGGGATCGATCGCCGAGCTGCGGGCCGCCTTCACCGAGTTCACCGAGGGCGCGAAGACGGTCGAGTTCGACCTCGCCTCACCCGGTCCGGCCGGCCTGAGCCTTGCGGTTCCCGGTCGCCACAACGTGCTCAATGCTCGCGCGGCGCTCGCCGCCGCCGGCCTCGCCGGCTTCGACCTCGATGCCGTCGCCGCGGCGCTGACCGCCTTCCCCGGCGTCCACCGCCGGCTCGAGCTCAAGGGCGAGCGCGACGGCACCCGCATATATGACGACTACGCCCACCATCCGACCGAGGTTCGTGCGGCGCTGGAGGCGCTGCGCGCGATGAACCCTTCGCGGCTGATCGCCGTCTTCCAGCCCCACCTCTACTCGCGCACCAAGGCGCTGTCCGAGCAGTTCGGCGCGGCGCTGGCGCTGGCCGACGAAGTCGCCGTGCTGGATGTCTACCCGGCCCGCGAGGATCCGGTTGGGGAGCTGGCCGGCGTCAGCGGCCTCGATGTCGCCCGCTCGGCCGCCGACCGAATGGGGGGCAGGCGGGTCTTCTGGACGCCGACCATCGCGCAGGCGCAGGCTGCGCTCGAACCGCGCCTGGAGCCCGGCTCGGCACTGGTCACGATCGGCGCCGGTGACGTCTTCAAGCTCGGCGAGGCGCTGGTCGAGGGCGGGGGAGAGGGATGAGCGCCCCTCCCCTCGGAATCGAACGGAACTACCCGCTCGCCCGCTTGACCACGGTGCGTACCGGTGGCATGGCCGATTGGTTCGGGCGTCCGGCCGAAGTCGAGCAACTGGGTGAGTTCCTTGCCTGGGCCGGCGAGGAGGGGATCGAGCTCGGCATCGTCGGCTCCGGCTCGAATCTGCTCGTCGCCGACGAGGGCTTCCACGGGTTGGCGCTGAAGCTCGATGGCGAGCTTGCCGCCGTCTCGCACGACGGGGAGCGCCTGCTCTGCGGCGGCGGCGCGCGGCTTCCCTCGGCTGCGACCAAGGCCGCCGGGTGGGGACTCGGGGGCCTCGAGTTCGGCGTCAACATCCCCGGCACCGTCGGTGGCGCTGTGAAGATGAATGCCAACGCCTACGGCGGCCAGCTCGCCGAGGTGCTGGAGTGGGTGGACATCTGCACGGCAGGCGGGGTGGACCGTCGTGTCCCTGGCCAGCTCGGCTTCGGTTATCGCAGCTCCAACCTCGGCCCCGGCGAAGTCGTCGCCCGGGCGTCGTTCCGGCTAGAACCGGGCGATCCCGAGACGATCAAGGCGACGATGGCCGGGATGCGCGAACGGCGCCACGAGGCGCAACCGTCCGGGATCAAGACCTTCGGCTCGACCTTCGTGAATCCGGACGACAAGCGTGCCGAAGGACGCACTGCCGGGCAGCTACTCGAGGCCGCCGGCTGCCGGGGCCTCACGGTCGGGAGCGCCCGCTTCTCCCCGAAGCACGCCAACTTCGTCGAGAACACTGGCGAGGCGAGCACCGCCGACGTGCTCGAGCTGATGGCGGCCGGGCGCCGGCGCGTGCACGAGCGCTTCGGCGTCGTCTTGGAGCCGGAGGTGCAGCTGCTCGGCGAGGTGCGCTGGCCAGAGAGCTGGAAACTGTGAGGCGCTGGCTGATCGCGCTGGGGCTGACCCTTGTCGCCCTGCTCGGTGTCTACTGGTTCGGGGTCCGGGATTCGACCGTCGAGCCCCACCTCGTGCCCCTGGTGGCCACGGCAACGATCGGGACCGGCTCCGGTGCGGTTGCGGTCGGACCGAACGGCCAGATCCTCACCTGGTTGCCACTCTCAGAAGAACAGCCCCTTCCCACTCTGCCCCTCTCCGAACCGCCTAAAGGGGGGGAGCTTGCGGGCCCGGTGCTGCAGCAGGCTCGCGTCCTCGGTGCCGCCCCGGCGGCGCTGCGGCCGTACCTCGAGAGCAGCTACTACGGGGAAACCGGTGTCGACGTGAAGCTGCGCTCGGGGATCGAACTGCGCTTTGGCGATGCGTCCCAGGCGAGAGCGAAGTGGAAGGCCGCCGCCGCGGTGCTCGCGGATCCGTCGATCACGACGCTCGATTATGTAGACCTGCACGCGCCTGGGCGCCCGGCCGTAGGCGGCTCTGGGCATACGCTTCCACCCGCTGAATGAACCCTCGACCAAAGGGTTAGACTGAGCAAACTCTCAAGTAAGCCTCGAGAGTTGTCGCTTGCAGGATGTCTCCCGGGCGTTTGACAGGACCCCGAGAATGCCCTACGTTGAGCGCAATTTCCGCGGTTCAGGAGTAGGCTTCAACCCTTAAGCCTCACTGAAGCGTCGGACGGAATAAAGGCTCAACTCAACTCCAGTCCTCGCGGACTGGGCATATCCAGCCCCTACCGGGGCCGGGCTTGGAGAAATCGGGAGATGGAATCCACTTACCTGGCGGTGATCAAGGTCGTCGGTGCCGGCGGCGGCGGTACGAATGCCGTCAGTCGCATGGTCGACGCCGGAATTCGCGGCGTCGAGTTCGTCGCGGTCAACACCGACGCGCAGGCGCTGCAGGCATGCGATGCCGACATCAAGCTCTCGATCGGACAGGAGCTGACTCGCGGGCTCGGCGCCGGCGGCAACCCCGAGGTCGGGGCGGGCGCCGCAGCCGAGAGCCGCGATGAGATCAAGGAGGCGCTGAAGGGCGCCGACATGGTCTTCGTCACCGCGGGCGAGGGCGGCGGCACCGGAACCGGCTCCGCGCCGGTGATCGCCGAGATCGCCAAGGAAGAGATCGGCGCGCTGACCGTCGGCGCGGTCACCAAGCCCTTCGAGTTCGAGGGCAAACGACGGATGCAGCAGGCGCTCGAGGGGATCGAGAAACTGCGCAACAACGTCGACACCCTGATCATCGTCCCCAACGAGAAGCTCTTGCAGGCCGTGGAGCGGCGGACCTCGGTGTTGGAGGCGTTCCGCCAGGCCGATGACATCCTGCGCCAGGGCGTGCAGGGCATCACCGACTTGATCACGATTCCCGGCCTGATCAACCTCGATTTCGCCGACGTGCGCACGATCATGCGCGACGCCGGCTCGGCGCTGATGGGCGTCGGCTCCGCCTCGGGCGAGTCCCGCGCTGTCGATGCCGCCAAGGCCGCCGTCACCTCGCCGCTGATCGAGGAGTCGATCAAGGGCGCGACTGGCATGCTGCTCAACATCACCGGTCCCGAGGACCTCGGCCTGTTCGAGGTCAACGAGGCGGCCCAGCTGGTCCAGGCCGAAGCCGACGACAACGCCAACATCATCTTCGGCTCGGTCGTCGACCAGTCGATGCGCGACGAGGTCCGCGTCACCGTGATCGCCACCGGCTTCGAGGGTTTCGAGCTGCTCGCCCGCTCGCCGCAGCGGGTACGTCGTCGCTACGAGAGCCGCGGCCCGCGGATCTCAGCCGAGGACACCGATATCCGCAAACTGCGGGTCTCGGACGACGACATCGACGTGCCGGGCTTTCTCAAGGAATAGCCGCGCGCAATAGCCTTGCGCGCGTGAGGACTCCTCTTTACGAGCGACACGTCGCCCTCGGGGGCAAGCTGATCGACTTCGCGGGCTGGGAGATGCCGGTCACCTACGAGGGGGTGCGTGAGGAGCACATGGCCGTGCGCACTCATGCCGGCATGTTCGACGTCTCCCACATGGGGGAGGTCGAGATCGAGGGACCGGGAGCGCTCGCCTTCCTCCAGCGCGTTCTCTCCAATGACGTCGCCGCGATCGCGATCGGCGGCGCGCAGTACTCGTGCCTCTGTGCCGAGGACGGCGGCGTGCTCGACGACCTCTTCGCCTACCGGCTCGGCGGCGACCGCTACCTGCTCGTCACCAACTCGGCCAACCACGACGCCGACCTGGCCTGGCTCGGACGCTGGAGCCGCGACTTCGATGTCAGTGTTCGCGACGTCGCCGACCGCTACGCGATGCTTGCCGTCCAGGGCCCGCACGCCCGGGCGATCACCGGGTCGACGCTGGGAATCGACCTGCCGCCGCGCATGCACGTCGCGCACGCCCGTGTCGGCAACCGCCCGGCGCTCGTCTGTGGCACCGGTTACACCGGCGAGGACGGGGTCGAGCTGTTGATCGATCCCGAGACCGCGCCGCCGATCTGGGTCGAGCTGCTCGATGCCGGCGTCGTCCCCTGCGGGCTCGGCGCCCGCGACACGCTGCGCCTCGAGGCCTGCTTCCACCTGCACGGCAACGACCTCAGCCCCGAGCGCAACCCGATCGAGGCCGGGCTTGGCTGGTGCTGCAAGGAGGCGACCGGGTTCGTCGGCGCCGAAGCGGTGGCACGCGTGCGGGCCGAGGGCCCAGCCGAGCGCCTCGCCCCGTTCAAGATCGAGGGAGCCGGCATCCCGCGCCAGGGGAATCCCGTCCTCGTCGGTGGCGAAGCGGCCGGCGTCGTCACCAGCGGCAGCTTCTCTCCCTCGCTGGAGATCGGTATCGGCATGGCGTACCTGCGCAGTGACCTCGCCGAGCCCGGAACCGAGGTCGAGATCGACGTGCGCGGCAAGCACCGCGCCGCCCGCATAGCCTCCAAGCCGCTCTACGTCAGTCCCTCATCCCGGAAGGAGAACCCGATTGCCTGAGGCAAGCTATCCCGAGGACCTGCTGTACCACGACCAACACGACTGGGCCCGGTTGGAGGGCGACGACCACGCCGTCTTCGGGATCACCTGGTACGCGCAGGACAGCCTCGGCGAGGTCGTCTTCTACGACCCGCCCGAGGTCGGCGCGGCGATCGACAAAGACTCCTCCTACGCCGAGGTCGAGTCGGTGAAGGCGGTCTCCGATGTGATCGCGCCGATGTCCGGTGAGATCGTTGAGGTCAACGACGCCCTCGCCGATGCCCCCGAGCAGATCAACGACGACCCTTACGGAGAGGGCTGGCTTGTCAAGGTCAAGCTGACCGCCGCGGCGGAGGCCGAGGCCCTGCTCGGCGCCGAGGAATACCGCAAGCTGCTGGAAAACGGCTAGCGAAGCCCGCCCCTCGCTTCCGTAGCCTTACGCGGGTGACGCGCTACACCTCAGCGACGCCCGACGACCGGGCGGAGATGCTCGCCGCGATCGGCGTCGGCTCGACTGCTGACCTCTTCGCCCAGGTTCCCGAGCCGCTGCGCCTCGGCCGCCCGTTGGCCCTGCCGGCGGGGATGAGCGAGGCCGAGGTCTACGAGCGGCTGGCGGCCCTCGCCGCCCGCAACGCCGACTGCGAAGAGCAGGTCTGCTTCCTCGGGGCGGGGATGTACGACCACTACGTGCCGGCGATCGTCGACGCGATCACCCAGCGCAGCGAGTTCCTCACCCCCTACACGCCCTATCAGCCGGAGATCTCACAGGGGGGGCTGCAGGCGATGTTCGAGTTCCAGACGGCGATGTCGGAGCTGACCGCGCTGCCCGTCTCCAACGCCGGCCTCTACGAGGGGCCCTCCTCGGTGGCCTCCGCCGCCTACCTGGCGATCGGGGCGACCAAAGGCCGTAAGCGCTTCGTCGTCTCGCGCGGCGTCCATCCGCACAGCCGCGAGACGCTGGCCACCTACTCGCAGGGCTTCGGCGCCGAGATCGAGGAGGTCGGGCTGGAGGGCGGTGTCACTGACCCCGCCGCGCTGGCCGCGGCCGTCGACGGTGAGACCGCCGCCGTCTTCCTGCAGAGCCCCAACTTCCTCGGCGCGGTCGAGGACATCGAGGCGCTCGGTGCCGCCGCCAAGGAGCACGGCGCGCTGCTTGTCGTCGCGGTCGACCCGATGACGCTCGGCGTGCTCAAGCCACCGGGCGAGTCCGGCGCCGACATCGCCCTCGGCGAGGGGCAGCCGCTCGGCAACAGGCTCGACTTCGGCGGTCCCTCCTTCGGCTTCTTCTGCGGCACGGAGGAGCTGATTCGGAAGATGCCGGGGCGGATCGCAGGCGAAACCGACGACGTCGACGGGCGCCGCGGCTTCGTCCTCGCCCTGCAGACCCGCGAGCAGCACATCCGCCGCGAGAAGGCGACCCACAACATCTGCACCGCCCAGGCGCTGAACGCGCTGGCGGCGACGATCCACCTCGCCTGGCTCGGCCGCGAGGGCTTCCGCGAGCTGGGTGAGCTGCTGGTCCGGCGTACCGCCTACGCGCGCGAGCGGCTCGCCGCGGCGCCCGGTGTGGAGCTGCTGCATGAGGCGCCCGTCGCACGCGAGCTCGCCCTGTGCCTCGACGCCCCCGTCGACCGCGTGCTCGAGCGCTGCGCCGAGCGCGGCATCGCCGCCGGCTACCCGCTCGGCCGCGAGTACCCCGAGTACGAGGACGGGCTGCTGGTCGCGATCACCGAGCGCCGCACGAAGGCGCAGATCGACGACCTCGCCGACGCGCTGGGTGCCGCGGTCGCAGCCGAGGCGGTGATCGTGTGAACCAGCAGGACGAAGCGGTGCTGACGATCTTCGAGCGCTCGAAGCCCGGCCGCCGCGCCGCCGTCCTACCGGCCGCCGAAGTCCCGGAGCCGCCGCTGGAGGAGCTGATCCCGGCGAAGCTGCTGCGGGGCGAGCCACCGCGCCTGCCCGAGGTCGCCGAGCCGGAGATCGTCCGCCATTACAACCGCCTCTCGCGCCGCAACTTCGACCTCGACTCCGGCTTCTACCCGCTCGGCTCGTGCACGATGAAGCACAACCCGCGACTCAACGAGCGGGTGGCGGCGCTGCCCGGCCACGCCCGCCTGCACCCGGCGCAGGACCCGAGGCGCGCGCAGGGCGCGCTGGAGCTGATGTGGCTGCTGCAGGAGTCCCTGGCCGAGATCTGCGGCCTGCCGCACGTCAGCCTGCAGCCCTCCGCTGGCTCGCATGGCGAGCTCGCCGGCCTGCTGCTCACCCGCGCCTTCCACGCCGACCGCGGCGAAGCGCGGACCAAGGTGCTCGCCCCCGACACCTCGCACGGCACCAACCCGGCCTCGGTGACGATGGCGGGATACGAGATCATCAAGGTCGCCACCGACGAGCGCGGCGGGGTCGAGATGGACGACCTGCGGGCCAAGGTCGACGACGAGGTCGCCTGCCTGATGCTGACCAACCCCAACACGCTCGGCCTCTTCGACGAGAACATCGCCGAGATGGCATCGCTGATCCACGCGGTGGGGGGGACGCTCTACTACGACGGCGCCAACCTCAACGCCGTGATGGGCCAGTCGCGCCCCGGCGACATGGGCTTCGACATCGTCCACGTCAACCTGCACAAGTCGTTCAGCCAGCCGCACGGCGGCGGCGGGCCGGGGGCGGGTCCGATCGCCGTCTCCGAGCGGATCGAGCCCTTCCTGCCGCGGCCGCAGGTGGTGCGGCGCGAGAGCGGCAACGGCAGCGGTCCCAGCTTCGATCTCGACCACGAGCGCCCCAAGTCGATCGGCCGCCTGCGCGGCTTCCAGGGCAACTTCGGCGTCTTCGTCCGCTCCTACGCGTACATCCTCAGCCTCGGCGCCGACGGTCTCGCCGAGGCCTCGGAGACCGCCGTGTTGAATGCCAACTACCTCAAGGCGAGACTTGCCGAAGGGCGCGCCGGCAAGTACACGCCGGTCGCCTTCGACCGTCACTGCATGCACGAGTTCGTCCTCTCCGGCAAGCCGATGAAGAGGGAGCTCGGCATCGCCACGCTCGACCTGGCCAAGCGCCTGCTCGACTTCGGCTTCCACCCGCCGACCGTCTACTTCCCGCTCCTGGTCGAGGAGGCGCTGATGATCGAGCCGACCGAGACCGAGACCAAGGAGAGCCTCGACG
>JAPVSJ010000044.1:0-1920 GCA_047519745.1 Actinomycetota bacterium
CCGCCGCGCTCGCAGTTGAGCGAGCGGGCGAGGATCTTCGCCATCGAGGTCTTGCCGGTGCCGCGCGAGCCGACGAAGAGGTAGGCGTGGTGGACCTTGCCCTGCTCGACCGCGTTGCGCAGGGTGCGGACGACATGCTGCTGACCGACCACCTCGTCGAAGGAGCCGGGGCGGTGACGGCGGTAGAGAGAGGTCGAGTCGCTGGGCGAGGGCACTGCGGCCAGTGTATCCACGGGCACCCCGCTCCCCGGGGACGGCACCGGTAGGTTGCGCCGGTGCCGACTGGGGCCCGTAACTGGTTGACGCCCGCTGCCTGGATCGCCGCCGTCGCGGCGCTGCTGCTGGCCGTCTTCCCGACCGGCTTCCCCAACTACGACACGATCTACGCGCTGCTCTGGGGACGCGAACTGGGAGAAGGCCTCGACCCCGACCGCGGCGCCGCGCTCCCCCCCACGCCACACCCGCTGGCCGAACTGTTCGGCCTCCTCACCTCACCGCTGAACGGGGGGGCGATCGACGCGACGATGGTCGTCGCCTACGTCTCGCTAGGCCTTGTCGGCTACCTCGTCTACCGCCTCGGCGCCCTCTGGTTCGACCGCCCGATAGGCGCCGTAGCCGCCATCTTCGTCCTGACCCGAGCCCCGTTCCTATCCAACGGCCTACGCGCCTACGTAGACCTCCCGTACATAGTCCTGGTCCTGGGAGCCCTCCTGATAGAGACCCGGCGCCCTCGAGCCGGCTGGCCCGTCCTGGCTCTCCTCATCCCAGCCGGGTTGCTCCGCCCGGAGGCCTGGCTGTTCTCGCTCGCGTACCTCATCTATCTACAGCTCGACTTAAGGCCCGCTGGTGTTGCTTCAGCAGAGCCCCCCGAAACTTCCGCGCAGAACGACAAACCGTCTGAGGTGCGACCCGGGGTGCCTCTCGAACGGGCGGATACTCAAAAACGCGACCTAATTAGGTCGCGTTTTGTCCGGGCGAGAGGCACCCCGGGTCGCACCACCGCGGCCTTAGTAGCCCTGACCCTCGCAGCCCCGCTTCTATGGGCAATCTACGACTGGATCACGACCGGCAGCCCGACCTACTCCTTCACCGGCACCCGAGAAACCGTGGAAACGCTGGGCCGCCACACCGGCCCGATCGACCTGATCCTGTACGGCCCCCGCGCCCTAGGAGAAGTCATGCAGTGGCCAGGCATGATCGGCGCGCTCGGCGGCGTCGTCCTCGGCTTCGCCTTCCTCCGCCGCCGCTCCGAGCTCGGCCTCGCCGCGGCCGTACTGGCCCTCGGCGCCTTCGCGATCCTCGCCTGCGCCGGCCTCGCGATCATCGCCCGCTACACGATGCTCGCCGGCGCGATCCTGGCGATCTTCGTCGCCGTCGCGCTGCTCGGCTGGCGCCTGCTGGACAAGGGCCATCCCCGGCGCCGCGTCTGGCAGGCCTTCGCCGCGGTCGTCGCGCTGATGTTCGTCGTCTGGGCGCCGAACCAGTACGACCTTCTCTCGCAGGTGGACACCGATCTGACCAACCAAGGCGAAATCGAGTCTGACCTCGGCGACCTCGCCGAATCGGGCGCCTTCGAACCGCTCTGCCTGCCGATCTCCGTCCCCAACCACCGGGCCGTCCCCCGGCTCGCCTTCGACCTCGAGGTGAGGCCCTCGCGCATCGTCAGCTCCTCCGAGCAGGCCCGCCAGCCCCGCCGCGGCTACTTCCTCGACCCGGCGAGCCCCTTCGTCGTCCACAACTTCATCCTCGACCCCAACGACCCTTCGCGCTTCACCACCACCAAGCCCCCAGGCTTCCACCGCGTAGCGAGCAACCAGAGCTGGCTCCTCTACCGCCACTGCTGAGAACTTCTGTCGCCTTTATGACCCCATAGGGATCAAAAGGCATCAGGAGTTGCGCTCCACCGTCTCGACCGCCGCG
>JAPVSJ010000045.1:0-19042 GCA_047519745.1 Actinomycetota bacterium
CGTCTGGCCTCGTGATCTGGAAGGTGAAGGGGGAAGAGGCGCCCGCCTGGGTGCTCGAGCTGCCCGCCTTCAGGCCGATGTCGAAGGGGCGTTCCTGGGGCGTCTTCGCACAGGGGCCGCCGTCGGGGCCCTGGTTGATCTCAAAGCCGTTGGCAGATTCGCTCGGCGGTCCCGATTCGGGTGCCGACCAGGGGGTGTTGAGCGCGGTGGTGACGTAGTTGCCACAGGTGGTCGGGCTGCCGAGGGCGGAGCGATCGCCGCCCTTCAGGGTCAGTTTCAGGTAGGTGAAGGGCACTTGGGGCAGGTTGTCGAAGGTGACTTCGAGCTGCCCGGTCTGCTTGTCGGCTTCGACCTCGCCGGGGACCTTGACGAAGACGCCGTGGCGGGGGTCTTCGATCACCAGATAGACCGCGAAGAGCGAGCCGAAGGGGTTGCCTTCGTCCTGGGCGGCCAAGTAGAGGGCTCCGTGCAGGGGTTCCGCCAAGAGCGCCGATTTCAGTTCCCCGCTGCCGATCTTCGAGCCGGCCGGGCACTGGTTGGGTTCTTTGTTGAAGCGGATCGGGTTTGGCGCAGGGAAACCGGTTCCCTTCAAGCCGATCTGGGCCTCCGAGCAGGCTTCGAGCCCGTCGGCGCCGCTGGCGTTGAGGACGACGCCCTTGGGCAGCTTGACCACGGTTTTCTTGATCTCGGGCACGGCCAGTTTTTCGGGGTTGGTCAGCCCTTCTTCTGGGATCGCCAGTTCGGTCCTGAACGACGCCGGGCTGTCTGCCTTGGTGTCCGACGGTTCGAAGGTGAAGTTCGATTCGAAGTGCAGCTGGTCGCATTCGGTCGTCGCCGGGACGCCGACCTGGGAGGTCATGAACTGCCCGATCGAGACCCAGGTGTCGAGGCTGAGCGTCACCAGCGGCTGGCTCGCCGCCTGCAAGGAGCAGTCGGTCGGCATCGTCAGGAAGGCGGTGTCGGGGGCGGTGCTGGGTTCGCCGCAGTTTACGAAGGAGGTCGTCCCGCAGCGCTGGCCATCGTGGGCCGGGCTCGCCGGGGCGCCCCAGAAGTTGAAAAAGACCCCGTAGACACCGAGGATCTGCGGCGTGTTGGGAGAGGTCGTGTTGATCCCGTAGTCGGTTTCGCTGTTAAGCGAGCCGAGCACATTGATCACCTCGTTGACGATGGTGAAGTAGAACTTTCCCGGGTAGCCGAGCGGCGCTTCGGTGTTGATCACGCTGAACGGTTCGCTGCTCGTGCCGAAGAGCTGCAGCGCCGGTTCCACCGTGCCGACCTGCGTGTTCCTGCCCTGTTCACCCAGCCCAGGACCTTCGCAGTCTTGGTTCCCCTCCGGGCACTGCGGCATCGCTATCGGGTTGCCGAGGAAGCCCGGCGGCAAATCGACGCTGATCGTCTTAGGATCGCCGGCGGGCACCACTTTGCCGGTCGGCGACACCACCGTGTTGACGAAGATCGCCGTCGAGGCACCGTAGGGGTGGGAGCCCGCCTTGGTCGACCTCGTTCCGTCTTCGTTATAGGCGCCGGCGGTGAAAGCCTGAATACCGGGAAGAGCAGGCAGGGCGCTGGTGATGATCATCTGTTCGTAGCTTGCGGGAACCGGCGCGCCCCCGCCGGAGACTTCGATCGTGCTGGTCGCGGGACCGGCGACTGTGTTGGTGTCGACGATCGGCACGTCGAGAGGTTTGCTCGCAACGCCAAGATGCACGGCCTGGTTGGTTTCGCAGGTGAAGCTACTGTCGCCCGCGCTCACGCCGGGGCATTCCCATTCTTCGCCACCGGGAGCTCTCGCGATCGTGATCCCGGCCGGCAACTGGTCGGTGAGGGTGATCGTGCTGCCATCGGTTTCGATCCCGCCGATGTTCTGGGCATAGAGGGCGAGGGTGGCGATACCTGGGCCACCCTGAACCGTGGTTTTCACCGCGGCCGAGTGCGTGCCACCGCTGAGGCCGCTGGCGTCGGCACTCAGCTGGGCGACGTCGATGCCGCCCAGACTGCCTTCGAAGACGATCAGGTAGGGGTTACCGGTGCCGGGCCCGCCGCTGACCGAGACCGATGCGCCGGCACCGCCGATCACCGAGAGGCCGTCGAGCGCGGCTTCGACTTCAGCAGCTGTGGCGTTATGAGGGAGCGCCGCGGTGGTGGCGGTCGTGCCGGTGGTGGCGATGAGCCTCACGTCCTTGGCGCTTTCAATCGTTGGGTTCGAGAGCGTCAGTTCACCGGGACCAACGGCGGCGATCGTCGTACCCGGCGCGATCCCCGTGCCTTCGAGACCCTGACCGACAGCGAACGTGCCGGCGATGGTCGAAACGGGGACAGAGGTGACACCCGAAAAGAATTCGCCGCTCAAGCCGCCTGCCACAGCGTGGCTTGCGGTGAGCGTGAAGGTGCCGCCTTCGGCGTCGACCGTGAGCCGCTGCGACTCGTTCTGAACCGGAGCGACGTTGGTTGGGCCGGTGACGCCGATCGGCGCCCAGGCGGGCTGCGCGGCGGCAAACGCCGAGTCGGCCGAGGCGAGTATCGCGGCGAGGGAGACGGCGCCGAGGCAGAGCAGCCGCAGGGTCCTATCGGTCTTCATCGTGCGGCCCTCCCGTTGCTGTTGGTGGTTCGGGTGCTGTGGCGCCTGCGCTTTGCCCCGTGGCGCTTCTTGCGCTTGTGGTGCTTTTTCGGTTTGTGAGTCACCGGAGCCGGATTGCCCGAGCCGGAGAAGCCTTCACTGGCGGGGCTGACCGGCCCGGGCTGGGGCGCAGGCGGTCCCTGGCAGCCTTCGGCGAGCGGATCGCAGGGGCTTGGTGGCGCCGGAGGCGCCGGGAAGCCGCCGTTTACCTTGGCGTCATAGAGGTCGGCGGTGAAATCGAGGTCCTGCGGCACGAGTCGCCTCCTGGATAGGAAGTAGAAGTCGTCGCCGGAGGCGCTGAGGTCCACGTAGGACGCGCCCGCCGCGACCAGGCGGATCTGGCCGTCGTCCCACTCATAGATGTTCCGCAGGCCTTCGCTTCCCGGCGCCAGAAGATCGTCCGAGGTGAAGAAAACGCGGTTGCCGTCGTCGCTGATCGCGCGGGGCATGTAGGTGGCGTGGAACGAGCCGAGCTTTTGTCTGATCACTTCTTCATTGGGAGAGCCGACAGACGTCTGGCCGTCCGTCCGGCAGGACACGCAGGTCGTCGAATTCACCTCAGCCGAGTAGAGGTAGGCCTCCTGCACGTTGCCGCTGAGGTAGCCGGTTACGTTGGCGCGGCTGACGAAGAGCAGATGCCTGCCGTCTGGCGTCACCCTGGACTGCAGATAATCGGTCGCCGTCGTTGACGCATGTATTGCGTCTTCTTCCCCCAGCAAGCCAACGTAGAAGATCTGACCACCGTGGGAGAGATATACGTTGTAGGTACGAGCGGAGCTGTTCTGGCTTTCGCTGCTGCCGGCGCCCGGTACGAGCTGGCCGCGGGCGAAGAAGTAGGCGTAGGAGCCGTCGGCCGAGGTGCCGAGCACGCCTCCCACCGAGGCGCCCGCGACGTCGGCCTGGTTGGGATCGACGGAAATGTCGGATAGCTGTTCGGTGTCGACGTCGTAGCTGTAGAGGTCACAACCTTTGACTTCAAGCGCCTGACACGTAGTCGCCCCGGCGCTTGAGCTCGGCGTCAACCCATAGTTGGCGAGGAAGAAGACATGCGAGCCGTCTTCCGATGCCACCTCGAAGGTGGCGCCCGCGTCGGGCATAACGGTGTGCGATTGGGAGGCGTCGACGGTGGTCGAGCCGTCCTCGCGCACGAAGACCGCGGATCTCCCCGAATCGCCGCCGCTGTCGCTCTTCGCCGTGAAGAAGGTGCGCACGCCATTGGCCGATATCGAACCGGGCATAGGTGGAGCAGTGGGTGTCGAGTTCCCCATTTTCGCGCTGGCGGGCGCGCTGCCGTCGGGGAGAACGCCAGCCAGACGCAGTGTGCCTTCGGACCATTCATAGACGCCGTTTTCTTCGGTGGCTTCCGGCAACAGGCGATATTCGGTTTCGAAGAGGACATGCTTGCAATCGTCGGAGACTCCACCGACCGTGTAGTACTGCGTTACGCTCAGCTGCGGATTGAGGGGTTCCGCGCTTGAGAGCAGCGTGTAAGTGCCGGACGCGTTGTCGCGCAGGAAGAGGTTATAGATGCTGCCTTCCTCGGCCGTCGCGATTCCGGCGGTGAGCGGCTCGAAGCTCTCGATCGCCGTGCAGGAGAGATCGGCGGAGTTCGCGTGAACCTGACCGGTGCTCACATCTTCGCCGGTGACAGGGGGCAGCAGCGCCGGTGGCGTCACCTGGGTCGAGCTCCAGCCGCTTGCTGGATCGCGTTCGGCCAGGTACCCCGGCTCGCCGCCGGCGGTGGCGTCGGCCAAGCCGAATTTCAACGTGTACAAGATCTTCCCGCCGTCGACCGAGGCTTGGAACGGCACGTGGGTCGGAAGGCCGAATGACACCACTCCGGTCGGCCGCTTCTCCACCGGGGAGACCTGCTCGTAGCCACGATTGTCGGGCATAGCGGAACCGAGCGGCGGCGTGGTGAAGGTCTGATCTTCGCTGACCGCGCCGCCGCTGGCGTTCTTGGCGAAGGCGCGGAAGTGGTAGGTGGTTTCGGGCTGCAGGCCGCTGACGTTCTGGGTCACCGGAATCGCGTTGGCGCCCGCGCCGACCGATGCTTCCACCGCCGGGACGCTGGTCCCGTAGGCGCTCGTTTTGCCGTACTCGAAGCGGTAGGTGGTCGACTGGCTTTGGGGGTTGACGGAGCCATAGAGGGCGGCCTGTGCTCCCGTTTCGGTCGCCGCGCTCGTCGCCGTGGGCATGGTCAGGGTCGGTGCCGAGACGAGCGTGGTGAAGCTGAAGGTGGCGGTGGCAGCGCTGCCGCTGTTGAAGCCCCGCCCGGCGAAGATCTGCACTTCATAGCTGGTGCCTGCTTCGAGGCCGACAAGCTGCTGGGAGACGAGCAGGTTGCTGGTGCCCTTGCCGAGGTCGACGTTAACCGAGGGAGCGTGGGAGAAGGTCGAGTCGCTCGCGCGCTTGTAGTTGACGCGGTAGGCGGTGCGCAGGCCGTAGGGGATGGCGGGGCCGTTGGGGTTGACGAAGCCCGAGACCGTGGCGGTGTGGGCGGTGATCCCCGATACGCCGGAGAAGCCGACGCTCGGGGGGGTCAGGGGAGCGTTGAGGTCGGCGAGTTTCGATTCACCGGTGGTCGTTGAGACGTAGAGGTCACCGGTGGAGGCCGAGCTGCGCACGGCGAGCCCGTTGAGGTTGGTGATGGGGGAGTTGACGCCGAAACCGGCGCAGGCCCCATGTGTGGCTTCCAGCGCCCCAGTCGGGGAAACCTCGACGATCCGTCGCTCGGCAATCGAGGGGAGGCCGGTTTCCGGACAGCTGGGCGTCGCCCCGGCGACGAAAGCCTTGATGACGAGGACGTCCTGGGTGCCGGGGTCGATCGCAACTTCGCTCGGGGCGCTCGAGGCGGCGGTGCCTTTCAGGTTGGCTTCCGAGAAGGTCCCCTGAGGAGTTACGACATTGCCGGGCAGGGTGAATTTCTGCACCCTGAAGTTGGTGTTGGACTCGACCGTGTAGATGTTTCCGGCGGAGTCCTCGGCGACGCGATTTACCGAGTTGGCGAACTGGCCCGAACCGGCGCCGGTAATGCCGATCTTGCAAGCATCGCCTTCGGCCGCCGAGCAGACCTCAAAGCCGGTGCCTTTGTTGCCGGGCCCGGCGGAGACGACGTCGAAGCCGAAGGCGCGGACGAAGGCGCCCGAGGAGCTGAACTCCTGCACGCGCAGGTTGGCCGGGTCGGCGACGAGCACGTCGCCGGCGTTGGGGGCTCCGGCGGGAGCGACCGCCGGGTAGCCGTTGAAGCTCGCTTTGAAGGCGCCGCCGGTTGAGGCCGAGGTTCCCGACTTGCAGACGTCGCCGTTGGCGGCGGTGCAGATGCTGAAGCCGGTTTGTCCGGCGGTGGTGTTGGCGACGGAGGCCGTGCCGCCGCTCAATTCGTTGGGGGTCAGCGCCGAGGTGGCGGTAATCAAAGGCTCTGGGTTGTTTGCCAGGGCGCCGGCGAAGGTGATTTTGAAGACACCGGCGCCGGTTTCGCTGACGGTCGCGTTGCCGGCGCCGATCGAGGTGAGACCGGTGAGCGCGCTTTGGATCGTCGCGGCGCTGGCGTTGAAGGCCAGTTCGGCGGTTGTTTTGCCGCCGAAGGAGAGCGTGTAGTTGCCGCCCGTGGCGGTTACGGTCAGCGTCTGCACGGCGCTGGTCGCGCTGACCTTGCCCGGGCCCGAGGCGACGACTTCCTTGCCGAAGGCGGCGATGAATTCGCCGCTGGCGCTGAACTCGGCGACGCGACGGTTGTTCTGGTCAGTGACGTAGAGGTTGCCGCTTTCCTGGTTTACCGCGATGCCCTGTGGGGTGTTGAAGGCGCCGCCGAAGGTGCCGAATGTCCCCTGCTTGCAGGTGTCGCCCGGCGCGCAGACCTCAAACCCGGTCGCGCCTTCGTTCTGGGTCGCGGTCGAGACCGAGCTGCTCGGGCTGCCACCGGCAAGGCTGACGTTGGCCGCCGTGATCTGTTCAACGTTGGCGTGGGCCAGGGGGCCACCGTTGAAGGTGACGACGTAGGGGGTGGAGCCGGTGGCGTTGCCCGGACCGCCCGAGACGGTGACCGAGCCGCCGCCAGCGCTGATCGTGGAGAGGGCGCTGAGTTCGGACTGCACTTCCGCCGCAGTAGCAGTCGCCGAGATGTTGGCGGTCGTCGCGGCGCCGTAGCTGAGGGTGAAGCTGCCCGAGGCGGCGGTGGTGGTGACGGTCTGGGCCTCGTTTGCCTGGTCGGGTCCCGATTCGACCACGTCCTGGCCGAATGCGCGCAGGAAGTTGCCGTTGGAGTCGAACTCGACGACGCGGTTGTTGGAGCCGTCGACGGCGTAGACGTTGCCCGATGACTGGTTGACCGCCACCCCGCGCGGATCTTTCACCTGCCCGGCAGCCGAGCCGGTCGAGCCGAAGAAGCCGCTGACGCTCTTGGCGGTGAGGGCAAATGCGGTGGCCGGCGGGACGGCGAGCATCGCCACGGCGGAAACCGCGACGCAGAGCGCCGCTGCGCGCAGATGTGAACTCGGTCCCGCGGACGATGCCTTCGCGTGGCGTCTCAACGTAGCTCTCTCCTTGTCCCTCGAGCCCCTCTGCCAGCCGCTTCCCTTGCGGCCCCTTGTGGCGGACTCTTTTGCGTAGTCCCTGTAGCTACAAGGAACACGGACATCCGTGTTTCCTATGTGCTGTGCGCATTAAGACACACGTGTGTCTGGAAGTCAAGCTGGGAGGGGTGGGCGACCTCGCCGCTGCCCTGAGCGCGTCAATTTCCAGGCTATATACTCGCGACTAGTTGTCTACATTGGGTCGGAGAAAAGCGGGGAGACAGATGAAGCGACTGCAGATACGTATGGACGCAGAGCTGCTTGCAGCATTGGAGCGCCATGCCGAGGAAGCGGGGCTCTCGAAGTCGGAGGCAGTCAGATGCTGCCTGCGGGCAGAGTTCGGACCGTTACCCCCGAAAACCGACGCGCCGCCTCGGTGAAGTCGCCGGAGCCGGTGCGGCAAAATGGGTTCAGCCGCCGTTATTCAGGCCCGCCACCGGCTCGCCGACGACGATGTCGGCGCAGAGCAGCGGCTCGGGGTCGAACGAATCGGTGAGGGTGCGGCCGGCGGGGGTGCCGTGCAGGATCGGTTCGGGGGCCGGGCCTTTTTTCGGCTTCGGCGGATGGGTGTAGAAGCCGGCGCCGCACTGGATCGAGAAGTCGCGGACGCCGTCGCGGGCGTCGATGATGTCTTCGCCGCCCTCGCCGAAGAACTGGTCCTGGCCGGGCTGGCCGAGCATCGCGTTGGGGCCGCTGTCGCCGATCAGGACGTCGTTGTCGAAGGAGCCCTCCATGTCCTCGTCGCTCGGGTCGAGGCGGACCGGGTGGCAGCGCCCTTCCTTCAGCAGCGTGTCGATCCAGGCTTTGTGGGCGAGGAAGGAGATGTAGAGCAGGCCGGGATGGGCCTGGGTCTCGGCGAAAGAGGCATCGTCGCGGCCTTCGCCGCCGACGAGTGCGCCGCCGGCGCAGCCACCGCCCGCCGCGAGCAGGTCGCCATCGCCTTCCCCATATAGGTAGGTCGGTCCGGGAAAGCCGCCGACGAGGCCGTCGGACCCGTCACCGCCATAGAGCTTGTCGGCGCCGGGCCCCGACTGGAGCAGGTCGTCCTCGGCGCCGGCTTTGATCGTGTCGTCGCCGAAGCCGCCGGCGATGCGGACGTTCTGGGCGCCGGCCAGCGAGCCTTCGGCCCGGAAGCTGTCGTTGCCGGGGCCGAGGTCGGCGGTCAGCCAGCGGGCGGGGCCGGCGGCCGCGCAGCTGACCTGCTTGGGATCGGTGCCCAGCCGGGTGCAGCCGGGGCCGATCGCGATGCCCTTGGCGGCGCTGATGCCGAAGGTCTGGGTCGCTTCGTCGAAGGCGACGGTGAAGTCGTCGGGCCCTTCTCCACCGACGATCTGCAAGCCTCCCCCGCCGCCCTTGGTGCGGTCGAGCTGGACGTAGGCGGAGGCCTTGGGTGGCGCTTCCTTCCCGCACGAGCTCGTGTGCCCTTTCGCGCCTTCGCAGCCGTCGCTGCCCTGCCCGCCGACCAGTTCGTCTACCCCGCCGCCGCCGCGCAGCATGTCGTCGCCGGGACCGCCGTTGATCCGGTTGTCGCCCGTGGTGCCGATCAGCGTGTCGCGGAAGGCCGAGCCTTCGATGTCCTCGAAGCGGAAAAGGCGATCGTGGCCGTCGCCGCGGGCTTTGTGGGCCGCCAGCGAGACCCAGACGCCGCTGCCCTTGCCGCCGGCGACCGCGGTGGCGAAGGAGGCGATGTCGTCGCTTCCCGGCCCGCCGTCCATGCGGTCGTAGCCGTAGTCGCCGTGGACGAGGTCGAAGTCGCCGGGGCCGCCGTTGAGAGTGTCGATGCCGAGGCTTCCCGCCACCTCGTCGTCGTCGCCGGCGCCGCCGGAGGCCTTGTCGTCGCCGAGGTCGCCGATCACCCGGTCGGTGCCGGCGCCGCCATAGAGTTCGTCGTTGCCGCGGCCGCCGTGGATCAGATCGTCCCCGCCGCCGCCGCAGATCAGGTCGTTGCCGAGGCTGCCGCTGATTTCGTCGTCCCCCGGCCCGCCCCAGATCACGTCGCGTTCAGGCGTGCCGCGCAGCACGTCGTTCCCGTCGGTGCCGACGATCTCCGCCCGCCGACCGTGACAGCGCGGCGGTTCTTCTTCGGCCGGCGCGGCGGCGATGAAGACGACGAGCGCCAGCGCCGCCGCGGCGAGCGCGAGTCCCCTGCCCAGAATCCTCACCGGCGAAGAGTACCGACCGACGACGGACACACCAGGGTCATTTCAGATTGATCATCACGTGCTTAATCTCGGTGTAGTCCTCGAGCGCGTACACCGAGAGGTCCTTGCCGTAGCCGGATTCCTTGTAGCCGCCGTGGGGCATCTCGGAGACCAGGGGGATGTGGTCGTTGATCCAGACGCAGCCGAAGCGCAGGGCGTTGGCGACGCGCATCGCGCGGCCGACGTCGCGGGTCCAGACCGATGACGCAAGCCCGTAGCGGGTGCCGTTGGCCCACTCGATCGCCTTCGCCTCGTCGGCGAACGGCTGCACCGTGATCACCGGGCCGAAGATCTCCTTCTGGATCATCTCGTCGCTCTGCTCGAGGCCGGCGACGACGGCGGGCTCGAGGAAGAAGCCGGGCAGGTCGGGCTGGGCGCCGCCGGTGACGATCTCGGCGTTTCCGGGCTTGCGCGCAAGGAAACCCTCGACCCGCTCACGCTGTCGCTGCGAGTTGAGCGGGCCGAGGGTCGTGTCGGCGCTGAGCGTGTCGCCCAGCACCAGACCCTTCGCTTCACCGACGAGGCCGTTGACCACGTCGTCGTAAACGCCTTTGGCGGCGAGCACTCGGGTCGCCGCCGTGCAGTCCTGGCCGGCGTTGTAGTAGCCGGTGCCGGCGATCGTCTCCAGCGCGGTCTCCATCTCGACATCGTCGAAGACGATCACGGGCGCCTTGCCACCGAGCTCGAGGTGGACGCGCTTGAGGCTGTCGGCCGCCGCCTTGGCGATCCACTTGCCGGTCGGCGGCGAGCCGGTCAGGCTGACCATCTCGACGTCGGGATGGGTGACCAGCTCGACCCCGGTCGGCTCGCCGTGGCCGCCGATCGCGTTGAGCACGCCCGGCGGAAGCAGGTCCGCGCACCACTCGGCGAAGAGCAGCGTGGTCAGCGGCGTCGTCTCGGCCGGCTTCAGCACGACCGTGTTGCCGGCCGCGAGTGCCGGGCCGATCTTCCAGATCGCCATCATCAGCGGGTAGTTCCAGGGGGTGATCTGGCCGACGACGCCGATCGGCTCGCGGCGGATGAAGGAGGTGTGGCCCTCCATGTACTCACCCGCGGCGCGGCCCTCCATGCAGCGCGCGGCACCGGCGAAGAAGCGCAGGTTGTCGGCCATCACCGGCACCTCGTCCTCGAGCACGGCACCGCGCGGCTTGCCCGCGTCGGCCGCCTCGAGGTCGGCGATCTGCTCGCCGCGCTCCTCGATCATGTCGGCGATCCGCAGCAGCGCCCGCGCCCGTTCGCCCGGCGGCGTCGCCGCCCAGCCCTCGAAGGCGCCCTTGGCCGCGGCGACCGCGGCGTCGACGTCGGCCTTGGTCGAGAGCGGCGCCGAGGCGATCGCCTCGCCGGTAGCCGGGTTGACCACATCCTCCATCCCACCCTCGGCCGGCTCAACAGCCTTGCCACCGATGAAGTTCCCCAGCTTCGTCTGCTCCGCCGCCATCACTTCCGCACCTCCGCATGTTGTGGCCGATGGGCCGAATCCGGTCGATATGCGTCTGCTTTCGGCCCATCGGCGGGGGTTTCCAGGGCTTGCTCTACGGGGATGCAGGGGAGGCCCACCGCCTCGGCTACCGCCGGGTGGGTGACCTGGCCCGCTGCCACGTTTACGCCCGGCCGCAGGCCAGGGTCGCGCTGGATCGCTCCCTCGACCCCGCGGTCGGCGATTGCAATCGCGTAGGGCAAGGTGGCGTTGGTGAGCGCCTTGGTCGCGGTGATCGGGACCGCGCCGGGCATGTTTGCGACGCAGTAGTGGGTGATCCCGTCGACCTCGAAAGTCGGTTCGTGGTGCGTGGTCGGGCGCGAGGTCTCAAAGCAACCGCCCTGGTCGATCGCGACGTCGACCAGCACCGCGCCCGGCTTCATCAGCGCCAGCTGCTCGCGCCGCACTACATAAGGGGCACGCGCCCCGTGGACCAGAACGGCGCCGATCACCAGGTCCGCGCTCGGCAGCATCTCTTCGACGGCGAGGGTCGTCGCGTAGACGGTCGAGCAGGCGCCGGCGAAGTCGACGTCGAGCTCGCGCAGGCGATCGATCGACTTGTCGAAGACGAACACGTCGGCCTGCATGCCGATCGCGATCGTGGCGGCGTTCATGCCGACCACCCCGCCACCGATCACCAGCACGTTGGCTGCCGCCACGCCGGGCACGCCGCCGAGCAGGATGCCGCGCCCGCCGAGCGGCTTCTCGAGCATGAAGGCACCGGCCTGGGTGGCGATCTTGCCGGCGATCTCGCTCATCGGCGCGAGCAGCGGCAGCCGCCCGCGCGCGTCCTCCACCGTCTCATACGCGATGCAGGTGGCACCGGAGCCGCAGAGGCCGCGGGTCTGCTCGGGGTCGGGCGCAAGGTGCAGGTACGTGAACAGCAGCTGTCCCCGACGCAGCATCTGGATCTCGCTCGGCTGCGGCTCCTTGACCTTCAGCACCATCCCCGACTCGGCGAAGACGGTCGCCGCGTTGGGGACTATGCGGGCGCCCTGCGACTCGAATTCGGCGTCGGAGATGGCACTTCCCTCGCCGGCGCCGCTCTCTATAAGGACGACATGGCCGTGCTCGACGAGCTCGCGCACCCCGGCAGGGGTGATCGCGACGCGGTACTCGTCGGGCTTGATCTCGGTCGGAACACCGACGATCACTGCGCGCCCCCCTTCACGGGCCGACCAGCTCCCTGGCCCGCAGCGCCAGCCAGAACTCGATGCGGTCATGGGCACGCGAGAGGTCGCGCCCGGTCAGCTCTTCGACCTTGCGCATCCGGTAGCGCAGGGTGTGGCGGTGGCAGTAGACCTCGCGGGCCGCCCGCTCCCACTGCCCGTTCTGCTCGATGAAGGCCTCGAGCGAGCGCAGCAGCTCACCGCCGTACTCCTCGTCGCCGGACTCGATCGGACCGAGCACGCTGTCGCAGTAGAGCTTCAGCGCATCGTCGTCCTGGATCGAGAGCAGCAGGGTGAAGGCGCCGAGGTCGCGCCAGGACGCCACCTCGGGGCCGCTGCCGTTCTCGGAGAACGCCGTCGCCTCGAGCGCGCAGCGCGCCTCGTGGAAGGAGTGGCGCAGCTCCTCGGGCGGCGCCGGTCGGCTGGCGGCGGCGCGCACGGCGCCGCGCTCTTTGATCAGTGCCCGCCGCGCTTCGGAGGCGAGGTCGACGGGGTCGCGGTCGGCGGCGTCGACGACGGCGCAGAGCAGCTCGCGGCTGCCCGCCGTGTGCGGGGCGACGACGGCCGGGCAGGCGTCGGCGGCAAGCGCCCGCTCCAGTGCCGCCTCGGCGGCGGCCGGATCGTCGAGGTCGAAGACGAGCACGGCGGCCTCGTCACCGATGCCGAAGGGCTCGAGCCGGCGGCGCAGCTCAGAGGGATCCAGTCGACCTCCGAGCGCGCCCGCCAGCACGTCCCCGGCAAGCCGGCGCTCGGTCTCGCGGGCGACGCGGCGTCGCATCAGCTCGAGCGCGACGACGGCGACCGCCTGCTGCAGGATCAGGCGCTCGAAGTCCCCCAGGCCGCCCGAGTCGCGGACCATCACCACCCAGGCCTGGGGCGGGCCGCCCCCCGGTGAGATCACCGGGTGGGCTAGAGCCCGGCCCGCCACAGATGGATGAGTCGGCACGAAGGGATGGCCGTCGGCGATGTGCTCGAGCGCTTCGTCGCGGATCGCGTTGACCGCCTCGGCGGAGAGCTCGCGGCGGAAGCCGCGCCCGGCGATGCGCTCGCCGCGGTTGTTGAGGATCGCGACGGTGCCGCCGACCGCGGAGGCAATCGTCGCGACGATCTCCTCGAGGCCGCGCTCTTCGAGGACCAGGCGCTCGAGCCGGCGCTGCACGGCGATCCCCCGCTGCAGCACCTCGTACTGCTCGTTGACGAGCTTGGCGAAGGCCTTCTCGGTGATCGCGATGAACGGGGTCGAGTAGGGCACCTCGAAGAGCGGGAAGTCGCGTTTCTTCGCCTCCTCGAGCAGGGCTTTGGGCAGCTTCTTGTGGTTGAAGCCCGTGCCGAAGCCGAGTCCCGCCAGGTTGTGCTCGGCGAGCAGGCGAATGTAGGCGCGCTGTTTGGCGGCGGTATCGAGGGGGATGCCCGTGGTCAGCATCAGCTCGCCGCCGGAGAGCCACGGGGTCGGATCCTCGAGCTCGGAGATGTGGATCCAGCGCAGCGGCGCTTCCGCCGCGCCCGCGCCCGCCGCGAGGTCGAGGCCGACCTCGTCGAGCAGGCTTTGCACGGTGAGCATCGATGTGCCTATCAGCTGCGCCTCGGGCTCCAGCCCGCCGATCCAGCGCGGCTTCCGACCCGCTCCCAGGCGTCGGTGAGCACGCCGCGCAGCACGTCGTGGATCTCTTCGAACTGCTCGGTGTCGGCGATCAGCGGCGGCGCCAGCTGGATCACCGGGTCGCCGCGGTCGTCGGCGCGACAGATCAAGCCTCGCTCGTAGAGCTCGCCGGAGAGATAGCCGCGCAGCAGGTCCTCGGCCTCCTCGTCGTCGAAGCTCTCCTTGGTCTCCTTGTCCTTGACCAGCTCGATCGCCTGGAAGAAGCCGGCGCCGCGCACGTCGCCGACGATCGGCAGGTCGTGCAGGCTCTCCAGCATCTTGCGGAACTCGCCCTCCTTGGCGAGCACGTGGCCGCAGAGGTCCTCGCGCTCGAAGACGTCGAGGTTGGCCATCGCCACCGCCGCGGCGACCGGGTGGCCGGCAAAGGTGAAGCCGTGGGCGAAGGAGGCATCCTCGTGCATGAACGCATCGGCGACGCGGTCGGAGACGATCACCCCGCCCATCGGCGCGTAGGCCGAGGTCAGGCCCTTGGCCACAGTGATGACGTCGGGGACGTAGCCGAAGCGTTCGCAGCCGAAGTAGTGGCCGAGGCGGCCCCAGGCGCAGATCACCTCGTCGGAGATCATCAGCACGTCGTAGCGGTTGCAGATCTCGCGCACCCGCTCGAAGTAGCCATCGGGCGGGACGAAGCAGCCGCCGGCGTTCTGGACCGGCTCGACGATCACCGCCGCGACCGTCTCCGGCCCCTCGAACTGGATCCGCTCCTCGATCGCGGTCGCCGCCCAGAGCGGGTGGCGGTCCTCGGGCCAGCGGTAGGAGTTGGTGTTGGGCACGTGGCAGCCGCCCGGGGTGAGCGGCTCGAACTGCGAGCGCAGCTCGGTGATGCCGGTGGCCGAGAGGGCGCCGAGCGAGGTGCCGTGGTAGGCGATCTCGCGGGCGATCACCTTGTGCTTCTGGCCTTTGCCGTGGATGCGGTGGTAGTTGCGGGCCAGCTTCAGCGTCGACTCGACCGCCTCCGAGCCGCCGGAGGTGAAGAAGACGCGGTTGAGATCGCCGGGGGCGAGTGAGGCGATCCGCGCTGCCAGCTCGATCGCGCGCGGATGCGCGTAGCTCCACAGCGTGTAGAAGTCGAGTTCCTCGACCTGGCGCGCCGCCGCTTCGCCGAGCTCGGCGCGACCGTGGCCGGCATTGACGCAGAAGAGGGCGGAGAGGCCGTCGAGATAGCGCTTGCCGTGCTCGTCGTAGACGTAGCAGCCCTCGCCGCGGGTGATAATCGGGATCTCGTGCTCGGGACCGTAGGAGCCCATGCGCGAGAAATGCATCCAGAGATGTCGCATCGCCAGCTCCTGGAGGCTGGTGTCCACTGCCTCGGTCGGTTTCGACGCGATGGCCATGCGATTCTCCTTTCGTCCCTACGACGTTCTGGACAAAGCTAGCTCGCTCAACTCTCTCATTCAAGTGTTCGTTGGGTCAAGTTATACGCGAGGCCTTGTACAAAAAGGACAAGCGGACGCCTGAAATTTGGGACATTTGCCACTTGTGCCCATTTGCCAGATAGGCGTACCGTGACGGAGACCCGTTGCCTTTCAGCGCAGCGGCGAGGCGAAAGGAGCAGCGATGGAGAGTGCAGCGGTTCCGGGTCCGGGAGCAGCGGCGAGCGCCTCGCCCGACAGCGGGGTGGGCGAAAAGGGCCTCAAGTCCGGCGCGCTCGGCTATCTCTCCAATCTGGTCATCGGCGTCGCCTCGACCGCGCCCGGGTACAGCCTCGCCGCGACCCTCGGCTTCGTCGTCGCCGTCGCCGGCATGGGCCTGCATGCCCCCGCCGTGATGATCGTCTCCTTCATCCCGATGCTGCTGATCGCGGCGGCCTACAACTACATGAACAAGGCCGACCCGGACTGCGGCACCAGCTTCACCTGGGTGACGCGGGCGATGGGGCCGCGGCTCGGCTGGCTGACCGGGTGGGCGATCGTCGTCGCCGACATCGTCGTGATGGCGACGCTGGCCTTCATCGCCGGCACCTACACCTTCCTCCTCTTCGGCCTCGACGCGGCGGCGGCGAACCTGCTCGACGTCAGCATCGCCGCCGCCGTCTGGATCGGTGTGATGACCTGGATCTGCTACCGCGGCATCGAGCTCTCGGCCCGCATCCAGTATTTCCTGCTGGCGGCGGAGATCCTCACCCTGGCGCTGTTCTCGGTGGTGGCGCTGTTCAAGGTCTACGTCTCCGGCGCCCCCGCCGATTCGATCCACATCGGGCTCGACTGGTTCAACCCGTTCAATCTGCCGGGAGGGACGACGGCGCTGATCGACGGGGTCCTGCTCGGCGTCTTCATCTACTGGGGCTGGGACAGCGGCGTCGTCGTCAACGAGGAGTCGAAGGACAGCGCCAACGGGCCCGGCAAGGCGGCGGTGATGAGCACGGTCCTGCTCGTCCTCATCTATGTCGTCGTCGCAGCCGCGGCGCAGGCCTACCACGGCCCCGACTTCCTGATCGCCAACGCCGAAGACGTGCTCAGCTCGCTGGGGACCGACGTGCTCGGCTCCCCGCTCGACAAGCTCTTGATCATCGCCGTGCTCACCTCGGCGTCGGCCTCGACCCAGACGACGATCCTGCCGACGGCGCGGACGACGCTCTCGATGGCGCGCTTCAAATCGGCGCCGAAGAAGCTCGGCGACATCCATCCCCGCTATCTGACCCCCGCCACCTCGACCCTTTTGATGGGCGCCGTCTCGCTGGCTTGGACGCTGTTCATCATCAACGTCAGCACGAACGTGCTCGCCGACTCGATCACCGGGCTCGGCTTCCAGATCGCCTTCTACTACGGGCTGACCGGGTTCGCCTGCACGATCTACTACCGCAAGGAGCTCTTCAAGAGCGTCAAGAACTTCATCATGGTCGGCGTCGCGCCGCTGCTGGGCGGACTGATGCTGACCGGGATCTTCATCAAGGCGTTCGGCGACTACAACACGACCAGCACCGAAGTGAACTACACCGGCGGCGTGTTCGGGATCGGCACCCCGGTCGCGATCGGCGTCGGGCTGCTGCTGCTGGGCGTGGTGGTGATGGTGTTCGCGCAGTTCGCCTACCCGAGCTTCTTCAGGCGCAAGCCGGAGGTCGCCGACCCGGGCATCCTCGAGGGGACCGTCATCGGCAAGGCCTCGGTGATGGAGGACCCGGAATGAGGACGGCCGATACCACCACCCCAAGGAGAGAGCGATGAGCGAGATAGTCGTCGGCTACGACGGGTCGGACTGCAGCAAGGCGGCGCTCGGGACGGCCTGCGGGCTGGCGAAGGCGCTAGGCGACAGGGTGGTGGTCGTCTTCGGCTACGCGCCGCGCGGCTACGGCGGCGGCGAGGTCCCGACCCATCGCGAGGCGGTCGAGGAGCTGGGCGAGAAGCTGACCGCCGAGGCGGCCGAGCAGGCCGAGGCGGCCGGCGTCGAGCACGAGGTGAAGCTGGTGCCGTTGAAGTCGCATCATGCGCTGGTCGAGGTGGCCGGCGAACGCGACGCGCGGATGATCGTGATCGGCACCTACGGCGATCCGCCGCTGAAGGGCGTGATCCTCGGCTCGACGCCGACCAAGCTGCTGCACGTGGCCGAGTGCCCGGTGCTCGTGGTTCCCGCGCCTTAGGAAATTGAGAGAGGGCCGGGGGTCGCCCTGGTGGAGCCGGGATTCGCTCCGCCTGCGGCTCCGCTCATGATGTTTGTGCCGCTTCGCGGCAAGAGACACTCGCCGGTGCGCCGCTTCGCGAGGCTCCCCCAGGGCGACCCCCGGCCCTCTCTCAGCGGCCTATGTGGACGCCGATCAGCTTGGGGACCCGGGAGATCAAGGAGCTGAGGAGGGTCGGCTTGCGGTCGGCCAACTCGGCGTTCTCCTTGCTCACCAGGGCTCGGCGGATGGTTTCTCCTCCCAGCCAGTGGAAGGGCTCAGGAGGCACGTGCTGGGGTTCGGGGTCTACGAAGGGGAGGCGCGAGGGCTCGTCGCGGCGGTCCAATACGAGCGAAGCGAGGGTTCGGCCGACCATGTGGGACGGGCCGACGCCGTTGCCGGTGTAGCCGGCGGCGGCGAAGACGTTGGCGCCGCGTAGCGGGACGACCATGGGCAGATGGGTGGGAGAGGCGTCGACCGGTCCGCCCCAGGCGTGGGTGATGCGCTTTCCGGCCAGCCCCGGGAAGTATTCGCGCATCCGGGCCGCCGCGGCTGAGATGACGTCGGCGTCGAGCTCGGCGCGACCGTGCAGGCGGGCGCCCATCGCTATCCGGCCGCCGCCCCAGCCGAAGGCGATGCGCCCGTCCGGGGTCGTGCGGAAGTAGTCGATCAGGGTGCGGCTGTCGGTGATGCACTCGCCCCCCGTCCAGCCGATCCCCTCGAGCAGGTCTGGCACCGGCTCGGTGAGGACGATGTGGGACGAGGTGACGGTGAGCGCGTTGCGCAGCGGCGCGCCGGGCGCCTTCGCCGCGCCGCCAATCGCGACGATCGCCGCCCCCGCGCGCACCGTGCCGCCGTCAGTGTGCGCGACCACCCCGCCTCCCGCCCGATGTTGGTCACTTGTACCCCCTATAGGGGGTACAAAGCTCCAATCGTCGGCGAGACGGCGCACTGGGGAGTGCTCGTGAATCTCGACGCCGGCGACGAGTAGGCGCTCACGCAGGCCAAGCGCTAGGCGTGCAGGCTGCACCGTCGCCGCATCGGGGTAGAAGGCAGCCCCGCGGAAGGCCGGCGAGGCGCAACGCCGGGCGACCTCCTCTCGGCTCAGGACGCGAGCGGGCGCATCGACCTCCGCTCCGCTCCGGCCATCGGCCGTGCCCCAGCCACCTGCCGGCCCTCGTTCCAACTCCCGGCAGTCCGCGACGGCCTCGTCCCAGGTCCCGTCGTGGGCGGGGGCGGTCGAGACCTGCAGGTACCCGCCGCGCCGGAACCAGGCGTCGACCTCCTGCTCCGCGCAGAACGCCTCGATCCCGTCGATCGCCTCCCGCGACGCCCGCGCCACAGCCAACGCCCCCGCATCCCCCCACCGCTGCCGCATATTGGGCAGCGAGAACCACATCACATTGCAAAACCCCCCATTCCGCCCACTCGGCCCAAACCCACAAACGTCCCCCTCCAGCAGCACGACCGACGCATTCGGCTCCAGCTCCTTGATGTGCCAAGCCGCCCACATCCCGGTGTACCCACCCCCGACCACAAGCACATCGGCGCTTACGTCTCCGACAAGCTCCGGCGCCGGGGCCACGTTTCCCGCCTCCTCCAACCAGTAGCCATGACGAGTGTGCTTCATGGGAATGGCGAGTCTGGCACGCGCTCGAGGCCAGTAGCGAGAGGGGGGTGTCCCGGTTGTGCAGCGGCGTCCTCTTTTCGCCCCAATCGCGCCCTCGGACGGCCGCGCCACGACGAGGC
>JAPVSJ010000046.1:0-9558 GCA_047519745.1 Actinomycetota bacterium
AGCGGGTCGACGCGGCCGTCGGGATGGGGGACGCCGGAGTCGGCGTGGCAGCGGACGACGTGGCAGATCGCGTCGGTCTCGCGGATCGAGGCGAGGAACTGGTTGCCGAGCCCCTCCCCTTCGGAGGCGCCCTTGACCAGGCCGGCGATGTCGTGGAAGGAGATCGTCGCGGGCACCAGCTCGGAGCTGCGCACGGTCTCGCCGATCCGCGCCAGGCGCTCGTCGGGCACCTGGGCGATCGCCACGTTGGGCTCGATCGTCGTGAACGGGTAGTCGCCGGTCTGCGCGCCGCCCTTGGTCAGCGCGTTGAAGAGAGTCGACTTGCCCGCGTTGGGCAAGCCGACGATTCCGACCTTCACAGCGACAGCGGCACGATCAGGCCCAGGGCGACGCCGAGCACAGCGCCGACCAGGACGTCGGACGGGTAGTGCATGCCGAGGTAGGGACGCCCCAGGGCAAGCGCAAGCGCCAGGGCGAACGCCAGCGCCCCGAGCGGCTCGACCCGGGTCATCGCCGTAGCCACGGCAAACGAAGAGGTCGCATGCGCCGAGGGAAAGCTGAGCGAGCTCGGCGCCCCCCCGAGCGGCGGCAGCCCCTCCAGCACAGGCCGAGGCCGCCTGACGATCAGCTTGACCAGGTAGTTGAGCCCAATCGCAACCGGCCCCAGGGCGGCACAGATCAACCAGGCTTCCCGATTCGACCCATCGAAGACCGCCAGCAAAACCCCAACCGCAACCCAGATCCCCCCATTGTTCCCAGCCCTGCCCAAAGCCCCGGCCGCGCGCTCGATCGCTGGCGCGTGCCCGCGAGTCCGCATCGCGCGCAGGAGTCTGAGGTCAACCGTGCTCACTGGCGGAGCAGGATAATCCGCTGAGCATGCCCTTCGTTCCCGGCTATACCCACACCCCCGGCCATCACTGCGGCTCGACCGCCCTGCGCAACCTCCTGGCGCACCACAGCGTGGACATAAGCGAGGAGATGGCCTTCGGGCTGGGCGCGGGCGCCTGCTTCTACTACGTGACGATCGAGGACGCCTCGCCGACCCGCTGGTTCAACGGCCGCACCGCCCGCCTCGAGGAGAACTTCGACGAGCTGACCGGCGCGGCGCTGGAGCTGCGCACCTTCGACGAAGGTGACGACGGCGCCTGGACCGCGGCCCGCGCCGAGGTCGACGCCGGCAACCCGGTCCTTCTCCTCACCGACCTCTACTACCTCGACCACTACGGCAACTCGGCCCACTTCCCCGGCCACGCGGTCGTCCTCGCCGGTTACGACGAGGAGCTGGCACACCTCTCCGACACCGGCTTCGAGGCGCTGCAGACGACCCGCCTGGAGAATCTCGACCGGGCGCGTCACAGCCAGCACCCCGCCTATCCGCTCTCGGGTCACATGTTCACGGTCGATGGCGAGATCTCGCCGGAGCGGATCCGCGAGGCGATCCCGGCGGCGATCGAGCGGGCGGCGCGGGCGATGGTCGAGCCCGAGTTCCGCGGCTTCTCCGGGCTCGACGCCGTGCGCCGCCTGGCTGAGGAGGCCGGCTCCTGGCCGGAGATGGCGGAGGACTGGCAGTGGTGCGCCCGCTTCGGCTACCAGGTGATCGAGCGCCGCGGCACCGGCGGCGGGGCCTTCAGGCTGATGTACTCACGCTTCCTCGAAGAGGCGGGTCGCCCCGAGGCCCCGCTTGCCGCAGAGGCCGCCGCCGCCTGGACCGAGCTGGCAAACGCCTTCCACGCGGCGAGCGAGCATGGCGACCCCGACCCCGATCCCTGGCGCCAGATCGACACAGCGGCCAACCGCGTAGCCGACGCGGAGCAGCGACTCTGGGACTCTTTGGCCAATCCGTAGTTATCCCCGATGGAGCCGAGGTGCCTCGTGGTGTACCGTTTTCAACCACGGGAGGCGGGTAGTTCAGTTTTTGAAAAACCCGTCGTGGAGGAGATTCTCATATGAGAAGTGCGCGAGGCCCGATTGGGCTGTTGGTGTTAACCGCCGCATTCCTTGTTCTCGCATTTGGCGCTTCCAGCGCCCAGGCCGCATTCGGCATCGAAAACTGGGAAGTGGTGACCTGTAAAGAAAACGCCGACACGCCGCCCCTCGGCGGAAAAATCGAAGGGACGCCCACCGAAGTAGAGGAATCGAAATCGCCCGGACAGTGCACGGCCGAAACGTCTTCCAAATGGTACAAACAGGCCGGTGGTCATCCTCCCTTCGCGATCACGGACTTCACCCTCAACAACGTCGGCGGATTCCCGGAAGGCTTCGTCAAAGACATAGTCGTCGACGTGCCCGAAGGGCTGGACGTGAATCCAGAGGCGTACCCGGCCTGCCCACTCGCCCAGGCTGAAGCTGCGATCACCACCTGTCCTCTGACGACGCTGGTCGGCATCAACTACCTGACGGTCGTCACCTCCGTCAGCCCGTTGGAACAGGCCCGTGCCGCGGCGCCGGTCTTCAACATCGAACCCTTCCAGGGCCACCCGTCGATGGTCGGGTTCCCGGACTCCACGGGGGCCGCGGTCTTCATCGTCGGCTCCCTCGACCCGGTCGACCAGCACGTCATCTTCACCATCAGCGGGCTGCACGCCCCCGACGCCACCCATCCGCCCATCGTAGGCTCGAGACTCGTCTTTCTCGGCGTCAACAACCCGCCCTTCCTTTCTGGAAACGGCACCTACCTGACCAATCCGACCGTATGCGGCGCTCCTGAGACCGCCGGCCTGACGGTCAACTCACACGAAGGGGCCAGCGACGCCGCGAGCTTCACCGCTCCGTTCACCGGCGAAGGCTGCGGCAAAACCGAACTGCCTTTCGTCATCGACCTCGCCGCTTCCTCGAGCGGGTCCACCGACTCGCCCGAACCGGCCTCCCTCGACGTGCAGATGCCCGATCAGTTCAAAGCGGGAGAACCGGTCGCCAACTCACACCTGCTGACCGCGAAGGTCACGCTGCCCGAAGGCGCCGGGATCAACCCGTCGCTGGCAAATGGGCTGACGCCGTGCACTGACGCCCAGTTCAAGAAAGGCACCGACGAACCGGTTGAATGCCCGGCATCGTCGCGGATCGGCTCGATCGAAGTCGAAACGAACGCCCTCGATCAACCACTGGGCGGCGATGTCTACGTCGCCGAGCCGCTCAAACAAGAACCGACCACGGGCGAACAGTTCCGGGTCTACCTCCACGCTTTCAACACTCGCTACGGCGTCAATGTGCGCCTGGTCGGCCATGTGTTCCCGAACCTGAGCACCGGTCAGGTCACGGTCGTCGTGCCGGAAAACCCGCAGGCGCCGTTCAACTCGTTCAAAGTCCACATCGACGGTGGGGCGAGGGGAGCGCTGACGTCGCCGAATACCTGCGGTCCGAACACGACGACGGCGAAATTCGTCCCGTGGGCGCGGCCGAACGAAGAAGTGCCGCCGGAATCCGGCAATCCACAGTTCACCCTGAGCACCGCTCCGGGCGGCGGGCCATGTCCGAAAACGCTTGGCGATCGTCCATTCAGCCCGAGCTTCAGCGCCGGGCCGCAGAGCTCCAAGGCGGGCAAGTACAGCCCCGTCGATCTGCACATCACCCGGCCGGACGGAGCGCAGGAGATCCGCCAAGTCAACGTCGACCTGCCGCCCGGGATGGTGGCGAAGCTGAAGGGTGCCGAATACTGCCCGGAAGCGAGCATTGCCGCGGCGGGCAAGGCTTCCGGCAAAGCTGAGCAGGCCACCCCGAGCTGCCCGTCCAACAGCCTCGTCGGCACGGTCGACATCGCCGCCGGCTCCGGCTCGGCGCCGTTCCACGCGCCGGGCAAGGTCTACCTGGCGGGACCGTACAAAGGGGCTCCGATCAGCCTCCTGTTCGTCACGCCCGCCGTCGCCGGCCCATATGACCTCGGCACGGTCGCCGTGCGGGCGGCGGTCAATATCGACCCCGAAACGGCCGAAGTCCATGCCGTCTCGGACCCGATTCCGTTCATATTCGGCGGCGTGAAGCTCGACGTCCGGTCGATCGACGTCTCGATCAACCGTAAGGACTTCACGCTCAACCCGACGACCTGCCGCGAACCGTTCCATATCGACTCGTCGATCTTCGGCGGCGGTAGCGACCCGGCCAACCCGGGCGCCTGGTTCGAATCGAAGGCCTCAAACGACTTCCGGGCTACCGAATGCAAGGCGCTGAAGTTCAAGCCGAAGTTCTTCCCGAAGATCCTCGGCGGCAAGAACGCGACCAAGCGAGCCGCCAACCCGAAGTTCCAGGCGACCATCGAAGCCCGCAAGGGAGACGCCAACCTGCGCCGCGCGGCGTTCATCCTGCCGCGGGCGACGATCCTCGATCAGAGTCACATCAAGACGATCTGCACGAGGGTCCAGCTGGCCGCCAGCGAATGCCCGAAGAACTCGGTCTACGGGAAGGCGACGGCGACCTCGCCGCTGCTGAAGGAAAAGCTCAGCGGGCCGGTCTACCTGACCTCGTCCAGTCACACGCTGCCGGATCTGCTGGTCAACCTGCACGGCCAGGTCCCGATCCGGCTACGGGGCGTGATCAGCTCCGAGCACGGCCGCCTCAAGACCGTGTTCAACAACACCCCCGACGTCGCCGTGACCAAGTTCGTCCTCAAGATGAAGGGCGGCGCCAAGGGATTGCTGATCAACTCGCGGAACCTCTGCTCGAGGCAGACCAACGGCTTCCTCAACATGAAGGCGCAGAACAGCCGACAGGTGAAGCGGAACAACCTGCGACTCAACATCCCCGCCTGCGGCGGCGGCAAGAAGCACCACAAGAAGTAGGCGAGGGCCGCAGGAGCCCGGGCGGTGCTTGTCTTCCGCCCGGGCTCCGCCTCTCTCAGAAGTCGCTGCGCAACCGTCGCCAGTGCTTGCGTCCACGCCCGGGCGACTCCACGGCACCGACATCGCGCAGCTTCCGCAGCTCGGCGCGGATGTGATCGACTCCGATGTCGGGCAGCGCTTCCTGGATCTCAGCCAAGGTGAAGGTATCGGCGATGTGCAGTCGGATGAAACTCCGAATGCGCGTCGCCTTCGAACCGCGACCGGCGCCGAGGCCGGCGGCGTACTCATCGAGCTGCCGGTAGGCGCCGATCAGGATGCCGAGAAAGTAGTCGAGCCAGGGCCATATGTCGTGCTCGCCCCGATCCCAGCCGTCGGTCGACGCCTGGAGGGCCTCGTAGTAGGTCTCCTTGCTCTTCTCGATCAGGCGCTCGAGGCTGACGAAGCGTCCGATGTCATGGCCGGCCCGGTAAAGCAGGAGCAATGTGAGGAGTCGCGACATCCTTCCATTGCCGTCGTTGAACGGATGAATCATCAGGAAGTCGAACACGTATGCCCCGGTGAGCAGGAGGGGTGCATGGCGTCCCTCCGCCACCGCCGCCGCGAAGCGCTCGTGCAACTCATCCATCGCCCTCGGCGTCTCCGAGGGAGGCGTGCCGCGGAAGACGACGGCGATCTTCCGACCGTCGGGGGTGAAGCGGGCAACCTCATTCTGGACGGTCTTGAAGCGACCGCCGCGAGTTGCAGTCCGGAAATACAGGTCGCGATGGAACTGCAACACGACATTGGGAGTGAAGGGGATCTGCTCGGCACTCTCGTGGATCGTTGCGAGCACATCGCGGTAGCCGGTGATTTCCTCTTCGGACCGGTTCCGCGGCCGAGCATCCTCGCGGACAAGTTCGGCGATCCTCGCCGCCGGAGCCGTGATCTGCTCGATCGCGTTCGACGCCGCCGTGCTCTGGATCATCGCCGCCTCCCGCAGCGCGTCGATGGCCTTTGGATCCCGATGCCGCAGAATCTCCTCGCGGCCATGACCGGCGCTGGCGGCGCCGAGCGCCGCCGCAAAGGGGGCGGGAACCATGCCCAGGTGCTTCTCAAGCTCACGGAAGGTCTGCATAAAATAGGTACTATCTCGACGAGAATACCTATTTCGCTGCGTTAATACCTATTTCCTTGCCAGGGCGACGCCGCTGCCGCACCTACCGTTCCGCGCCGTCAGGCCGGTGAGAGCCGCGCGAAGTAGCCGAACCAGTTGCCGGAGTGGGTCTCATAGGCGAGGCCCGCTTCGGCGGCCTGGCGCTTGAGGCTGCCGAGCGTGGTGAAGTGGGGGTCGCCGAAGAGCTCGCCGACGATCAGGCGGCCACCCGGCTTGAGCACGCGGCGGACCTCGCCCAGCGCCGCGACCGGATCGGGGATCTCGCCGAGGACCGCGGTGAGCACGACAGCGTCGATCGAGGCGTTCGCGTAGGGCAGCGCGGTCGCATCTCCCTGGGTCGGCACGACGTTCGCCAGGCCGCGCTCGCCGGCACGGCCGATGACATGGTCGAGGAACTCCTGTTGCAGGTCGAAGATCTCGACCCGCCCCTCGGGCCCCACCCACTCCGCCATGTCGAGCGTGTAGTAGCCGGTGCCGGGCCCGATCTCCAGCAGCCGCTCCCCCGCCACCGGCGCGAGCACCGAGCGCAGCCGGTCCCGGGTGATCACCGGATGGGGCGCTTCGACCCAGAACCTCTGCCCGTAGGGACAGGCGGAGGGGTTCTTACGCCACCACAGAGCGGCGGCCAGCGTCGCCAGAGCGGCGCCGCCAAGCAGCCCGCGGGCTCGCATCAGTCCTGCCGGCTGAGGCCGAAGCCCACGCTGTGCGCGCCTGAGTCAATGCGCAGAAAAGCGACCTTGCCGACGTAGACCGCAAGCACCCCGTCCTCGGTCTTGATGTCGTGCCAGCCGCCCTTCTCGACCTGCTTGCGCAGGTCCTTCAACTCGTCGTCGTTGAGCCGCACCGCGACGACCTGGCCGCCCTCGAAGCCGATCTCCACCTTCTGCACATCCGCCATCAGTGACCTCCCGCTGGTTCGACGATCTCGGTCAACACGCCGCCCGTGGAACGTGGCTGGATGAAGGCCACCCGGCTTCCCCGGATGCCCGTCCGCGCCTCGCTGTCGATCAGCTCGAACCCGGCGGCGCTGAGCTTCTCCAGGGTCGAATCGATGTCGTCGACGGCGTAGGCGACGTGGTGCAGCTTGGGGCCCTTGCGGGCGAGGAACTTGCCGATCGGCGTATCGGGGGCCAGCGGCCGCATCAGCTCGACGTGCCCGTCGCCGACGTCGAGCAGGACAGCCTCGACGCCCTGGGACTCGACCGTCTCGCGGTGGGCCACCGTCATCTCGAAGCCCGTCTCGTAGAGCTCGAGCGCCGCGT
The DNA here is from genome assembly GCA_047519745.1 of Actinomycetota bacterium. Lineage (GTDB taxonomy): Bacteria > Actinomycetota > Thermoleophilia > Solirubrobacterales > 70-9 > VRUE01. Next base: position 7,188 of record JAPVSJ010000046.1, read on the forward strand.
CGATGTCCTCGACGGCGACGCCGATGTGGTCGATCTTGCCGAACATCGGCGGGAGTCTACGTAGCGGGCGGCGTCTCGTCCGCCGCGGCTCCGGCGCCCTCGACGCGGAGGATCTCGGCCAGCGCGGCGATCCCGACCTGGAGCTGCTCGGGCGTCGGCTCCTTGGTCGCCAGATGGCGCTGGATCTCACGGCCCGGCGTGTGGAACGCCTCGGCCAGCGGCGAGCCGTGGTGGCGGTCGCTCCAGGCGAACATCTCGACCGCGATCGAGGCGCCGCCGAGGCCGACCAGGGCGCGTGCCAGCGGGCTCGGCCGCTCGACCAGGCGCTCCAGCGCCACCGTGCCGCCGGCGGAGAGCAGCATCATCGGCGCCAGCAGGTTGGAGCCACAGCGGTCGTGCTCTTTGGGGACCAGCGCAGGGTCCTCGACTCCCTGCTCGTAAGCGGCGATCGCCTTGTGCTCGACCCCGTGGTAGGCGGCGAGGTCGCGGTCGCTGAGAGCCGCCAGCGCCGGGGCGGCGCCCAGCGCCTGCACCAGGCCCTCCCGCAAGGCCCCGCCGGCCATGCGGCGACGAAGCAGGCTGGTGGCAACCAGGGTCACGCCGATCGTCGCCAGCACCCGCCGATCCTCGAACGGCAGCCGAGCCGCCGGCATCCGTCGCCGCACCAGCGGCAACACAGCCATCGCCTCGACCAGTTTCAGCGGTCCCCGCAAGCCCGGCAGCTTGCCGGCGAGCTTCGGCGCCAGCTCCGGTTTCCGCTCCGAGGCGACGACGACCTCGCCATCGGCGTCCCGCACAGCGGCAGCCCAGTGCGTCGGCCCATGGATCAAGAGGCCGTTGCGCAGGGCCATCCCGCCGAGTCGCAGCTTCTCCTCGCTCACGGCTCAGACGATAGAGACGTGCACGCGGCGGCGGTCGGGCCCGCCGCTCAGGACCGCGGCGGCGGGACCCAGCCGGGCGGGAACGCGCCGGCCGAGACGTTGCCCTTGCCGGGCTCGAACAGCGAGAGCAGCTTCGCCGCGGGCCGCTCCTCGACCAGGGGACGGACGTCGCCGATCTGGACGAGCAGGTGCAGGGAGGAGCCGAGCTGGAAGTCGGCGGCGGTCGGCTGCTCGCCGCCGATCACGCCCGCCTCGAGCAGCGCGTCGACCGCATCGAGCTGGTCCGGGAGTGCCCGCAGCGTGTCGTAGACGCGCTGGGCATCGATGCCGAGGTAGCGCCAGGCAGCCCGCATCGACTTGATCGCGAAGTCGACGCCGCCGGGGTCAAGCTGGTCGACTCCGGCGAAGGTCCCCATCGACTCGGGCCGGAAGTGCATCGCGCCGAAGACGAGCACGCGGGCGCTCATCTGGACGTCCTCGGCAAGCGCAGGCTCAGCCTCGCGGATCGCCTCGGCGACCGCCGCAGGGTAGAGGCCGGCGTCGGGGTGCAGCTCGCCGAGCCGGGCGAAGATCGTCGGCGTGCCGTGCACCGGCTCGTCGTCGACGAGCAGGCCGGGGACCGTGCGGCGCCCCTCGCCGTAGACCTCTTCGACCTCGTCGCCCTGCCTGCCGGTTTCGAGCGTGACCGTCTCGTACTCCAGCCCGAGCCGATCGAGGGCCGCGCTCACCGCCAGGCAGGGGTGAGAGAAGGGGACCACGTGGAGGACGAGCCGCGGCTGCGCTGGCATCGGCGAGACCCTACCGGCGTTCGCCGGGGAGGCGTCGGGTTCGACGCACGACCGACGACCGCGCAGTCCCGCGCGGTCGTCGGATTCCCCCCTGATTCCCCTTTTTAACTCCCGGCCGGAGACCCCCAGTCCAGGCCTCCGGCCGGTGTGTCGGCTCTCCCTGGCTCTAACTTGGAAAGCCGCCCTCTGAAACACGACCTCTATGGAGAAGTTGCGCCTGCGACTAAGTGCTCGATTTGCCGCCGAGGAACCTCGCGCGGAGCGCCTCCAGTCGGCTGCTCAGCTCGGCCTCGAAGCCACGGTCGCTGGGCTCGTAGAAGCTCAAATCCTCCAGTCCGGGTGGCATCAGCGGCTGGTCGCTGACGGCGCCCGGCTCGTCGTGCGCGTAGCGGTACCCCTCTCCCCGGCCGAGCTCCCCGGCCCCCGGGTAGTGAGCGTCGCGCAGGTAGTCGGGCGGGGTCCGGGCGCCGTTCTCGCGCACCTCCGCTCGGGCGCGGCCGAGAGCTTTGTAGGAGGCGTTGGACTTCGGTGCCAGCGCCAGGTAGACGCAGGCCTGGGCGAGGTTGAGCGTGCACTCGGGCAGGCCGACCCGGTCGACCGCACGGGCCGCGGCGTCGGCGACGAGCAGCGCCTGCGGGTCGGCGTTGCCGACGTCCTCGGAGGCGAGGATGACCATGCGGCGGGCGATGAAGCGCGGGTCCT
>JAPVSJ010000047.1:0-5653 GCA_047519745.1 Actinomycetota bacterium
GGGTCGGGCTTGTAGCTGCGCACCTGCTGCGCGGTGACGACCAGATCCAGTTCGGTGCGCAGGTGGCGGCGCGAGATGCCGAGCAGTTTGTCGTCGATGTTGGAGATGATCCCGATCTCGTAGCGCTTGCCGAGCCGGTCCATCGCCGCGTTGGCCTCGCGGAAGGGCAGCCAGTAGGCGACGCTGTCGGGGAGGAACTGGGCCCTCGAGGGCTCGATCTCCCAGCCGACCTCGCGCGCCACCTTGACGATCGTGCGCCGCAGGACCTCGGCATACAGTTCGTAGGAGCCGGCCATGATTTCCGCCTGCACTTCCATGAAGCGGGCGAGGAACGGCGCCTCTTCGAAGCTGAAGCCGTCCTTGGCGGCCTCTTTCTTGCAGGCCTCGATGATGCCCTTCTCCCAATCGATCAGGGTTCCGTAGCAGTCGGTGGTCACCCAGGTGATTGATTTCAAGGCGGGGAGAGGCATGGGGCGCGGCATCTTATAGGCTGCCGCTCGCGCTCGGCAGGGGCGCCCCCACCACATGGACCTTCTCGAGTATCAAGGCAAGCAGCTTTTCGCCGCGCACGGCATCGCCGTGCCGAGCGGCGAGGTCGCCTCGACGGTCGAGGACGCCGTCGCCGCGGCGGAGCGTGTCGGCTACCCCTGCGCGATCAAGGCCCAGGTGCTGATCGGCGGCCGCGGCAAGGCCGGCGGGATCAAGATCGCCGCCGGCAGGGCTGAGGCTGAGCAGCACGCCGGGGCGATCCTCGGCATGGACATCGTCGGGCCCCACGGCGAGGGGCCGTTCCGGGTCGACCAGGTCTGGATCGAGGGCGGCTCGGCGATCGCCGCCGAGTACTACGCCTCGGTCATCCTCGACCGCGGCGAGAAGAAGCTGCTGGCGATGGTCTCCGCCAAGGGCGGGATGGACATCGAGGCGGTCGCCGCCGAGGACCCCGAGGCGCTGGTCAAGGAGCACGTCGACCCGACGCGACCCTTCACCGCAGTCGAGGCGCGGCCGATCGTCGAGCGAGCCGGCCTGGCGGAGGACGCCCTCGACGAAGCCGCCGAGATACTGGCGAAGCTCGCTGAGACCGCTCAGGCCGAGGACGCGACGCTGATCGAGGTCAACCCGCTGATCGTGACCGAGGACCGACAGGTTCTCGCCCTCGACGCCAAGGTGACGATCGACGGCAACGCCCTTTACCGGCACGAGGGCCTCGCCGAGCTCGATGCGGAGGCGATCGACGACCCGCAGGAGGCGATGGCGCGCGAGAAGGGCCTCACCTACGTCAAGCTCGACGGCAACGTCGGCATCCTCGCCAACGGCGCCGGCCTCTGTATGTCCACCCTCGACGTCGTCGCGCAGGCGGGCGGCGCCCCGGCCAACTTCCTCGACGCCGGCGGCGGCTCCAAGGCCGATGCGATCGTCGACGCGCTGACCGTGATCGCCTCCGACGCGAAGGTCACGGCGATCCTCTTCAATATCTTCGGCGGCATCACTCGCTGCGACGAGATCGCCAAGGGCATCGTCGAGGCGTCGGCACAGCTCGACCTCGGCGTGCCTCTGGTCGTCCGCCTCGACGGCACCAACTCCGAGCAGGGGCTGGAGATCCTCGCCGCGGCGGGGCTGGCCAACCTGCACCAGGAGACGACGATGCTCGGCGCCGCACAGAAGGTCGTCGAGCTGGCGGGGGCGAGCGGCTGATGTCGATCGTCGTCAGCGAGAAGACGAAGCTCGTCGTCTCCGGCCTGACCGGTCGCGAGGGCTCCTTCCACGGATTGCGCAACCAGGCCTACGGCACCGACCTGGTCGCAGGGGTCACGCCCGGCAAGGGCGGCCAGGAGGTCGAGGGGGTGCCGATCTTCGACTCGATCAAGGAGGCGGTCGAGCAGCGGGGTGCCAACACCTCGATGATCTTCGTCCCCGCCCGCTTTGCCGCGCCGGCGATCGACGAGGCGATCGAGTCTGGGGTCGAGACGGTGATCGCGATCACCGAGGGGATCCCGGTGCTCGACATGCTGAAGACCTACTGGAAGGCGAAGCAGGCTGGGGTGCGGCTGATCGGGCCCAACTGCCCCGGCGTGCTCTCGCCCGGCAAGGCCAACGTCGGGATCATCCCCGCCCAGTTCTTCGACCCGGGCAAGATCGGCGTCGTCTCCAAGTCGGGCACGCTGACCTACCAGATCGGCAACGAGCTGAAGCAGGCGGGCGAGGGCAACTCCTCGATCGTCGGCATCGGCGGCGACCCGATCATCGGCTCGGACTTCATCGACATCCTGAAGCTGTATGAGACCGATCCGGAGACCGAGCTGATCGTGATGGTCGGCGAGATCGGCGGCGACGCCGAGGAGCGCGCCGCCGAGTTCATCGCCTCCGACATCTCCAAGCCGGTCGTCGCCTACATCGCCGGCTTCACCGCGCCGCCGGGCAAGCAGATGGGCCACGCCGGCGCGATCATCTCCGGCTCGTCCGGCACCGCGCAGGCGAAGAAGGAAGCGCTCGAGGCGAAGGGCGTGCGGGTCGGCGAAAGCCCGACCGAGACGGCGCGGATCGCCGTCGAAGTGCTGCGCGGCTAAAGAGCGTCAGTTTGGAGAGGAACAGGGGTGCCCCTGGCCGTGGCTGGGTTTTTCGCCTTGGAGTTGGAATTTCTCGCCGAGTGGGCGGTGCGAAAAACAGGACGCCGCGCACGGCCAGGGGCACCCCTGTTCCTCCCATGTGGTCGCTTCTTCTTTCCCGTTGCTAGGCTCGGTCGCGATGGCTCAGGACATGATTTCGTTTGCTCGCGGGGCTCCTTCCGCCGACATCCTTCCCCGGGAAGCTGTGAGGGATGCTGCCTCGGTTGCTCTCGCCGAGGATTGGGAAAAGGCGCTGTCGTATGGGACGGGGATTGGGCATCCTGGGCTCTGTCAGTGGGTGGCTGAGCGGCATGGGGGGCTCGATGCGGGGCAGGTGATGATCGCCAATGGGTCGTTGGAGGCTGGCTGGATGCTGTTCGAGCATCTGCTCGAGGCCGGCGACCGGGTCGTGGTCGAGCAGCCGACGTACGACCGCACGCTGCTGATGTTGCAGCGGCTCGGGGTCGAGCTGGTGCCGGTGCCGCTGGAGGACGACGGTCTCGACCTGGAGGCGTTCGAAGCGGCGCTCGGCGACGGCCCGGTCAAGCTCGCCCACGTCATCCCCAACTTCCACAACCCCGCTGGCTGCACGCTCTCGGCCGCGAAGCGCACGCGCCTGGTCGAGCTGGCGGCCGAGCACGGCTTCTGGATCTTCGAGGACGATCCCTACCGCGAGCTGCCCTTCGAGGGCGAGGCGATGGAGTCGATGCTCGCGATCGACTCGGCGGACCGCGTGGTTCACGCCTCTTCTTTCTCCAAGACCGTCAGCCCCGGTGTCAGGGTCGGATACCTGGCCGGGCCCGCGGGGGAGATCGCCCAGCTGGCCAAGCGCGCCAACGAGACCTACATCTCGCCCAACATGCTGGCCGAGGCGGTGGTGTTGGAGCTCTGCCGCTCGGGCAAGCTCGACGCCAACATCGAGTTCGTCAAGGGCGCGCTGCGCGAGCGCCGCGACGCCCTGGTCGGGGCGCTGCGGGAGCAGCTTCCCGAGGCCGAGTTCGTCGTCCCCGGGGGCGGCTACTTCCTCTGGCTCGACCTCGCCGAGGGCACCGACACCTCGGCGCTCCTCGCCGAGGCCAAGGGCGAGGGGGTCGCCTTCGTCGCCGGTCCCGACTTCATGATCGAGGGCGGCGAGAACAGCCTCCGCCTCTCCTTCGCCAGCGTGCCTCCGGAGCGGATCCCGGAGGGCGTCGCGCGCATCGCCCGCGCTCTCGAGCGGGTCCGCGCCGCTTCGCCGGTCTGACCGCCGCATCGTCGCCTCACAGCCGACGCTTCCACCGATTTGTGTCGCACGATGCGATTCCGTCTACTATTGCCGTCGCCGTTCCCACCGGATAAGGAGAGTGAAGTGAACAGGGATGCTAGGCAGCGGTTGAGTTTGGCGGTTGCTTTCGTTGTCGTCGCCGCGCTCGCGGCTTGGCCGGCCGCCGTCGAGGCCGCCGCCCCCACGACCCTGCCGCAGCGCCCGGTCTGCCCGGGCCCGGCCTCCCTCGGCACGGCCCGTTGCCATGCCCATGTCGTCACCGATGCCAACGGTGCTCCCAACGTCGCGACCGCGCCCAAGGGCTACGGCCCCGCTCAGTTCCACGGCGCCTATCAGCTCCCCGCGGGCGCGTCGACTTCGCAGACGATCGCGATCGTCGACGCCTACGACGACCCGAGGATCGAAAGCGACCTCGGTGCCTACAGCAGCACCTTCGGCCTGCCGGCATGCACGACGGCGAACGGCTGCTTCCGCAAGGTCAACCAGACCGGCGCTGCCGGCCCGTATCCCCGTTCGGACAGTGGCTGGTCCCTCGAGATCGCGCTTGACGTCGAGGTCGCCCACGCGACCTGCCCGAACTGCAAGATCTTGCTGGTGGAGGCGAGTTCGAACAGCCTCGCCAACCTCGCAGCCGCCGTCAACACTGCGGCCAAACTCGGAGCAACCGAGATCTCCAATAGTTACGGCGGCGCGGAGTTCTCGAGCGAGGTGAGTGACTCCGCCTACAACCATCCCGGCGTCGCCGTCACCGTCTCCTCGGGAGACAACGGCTACGGCGCCTTCGGCTACCCGGCGGCCTCGCCGTACGTGATCGCCGTCGGCGGAACGACGCTCAGCCTCGGGCCGGAAAACAGCTACGGCGGCGAGACGGTCTGGAGCGGCGCCGGCAGCGGCTGCAGCAGCTACCTCGCCGCGCCCAGCTGGCAGACCGCCGATCCCAACTGGGCGCTGACCGGCTGCGGCAGCAAACGCGGCGTCGCCGATGTGGCCGCCGACGCCAATCCCAGCACGGGCGCGGCCGTCTACGACACCGTCAAGTACCAGGGCCGCTCGGGCTGGTTCCAGGTCGGCGGGACGAGCCTCTCGGCGCCGCTTATCGCCGGCGTCTACGCGCTGGCCGGCAACGCCGCGAGCTTTTCCTACCCGGCCTCGTCGCTCTATTCCCATCAGCTCGACTCGCCGGCGACCCTGCACGACGTGACCAGCGGCTCGAACGGCAGCTGCTCGACGATCATGTGCACGGCCGGGGCGCACTACGACGGCCCGACCGGCGTCGGCACGCCGATCGGCGTCGGCGCCTTCTAGCGGCCGTAGCGGTCTGAAGACAGCACGAGCTGCTCCGGGATCGCCGCTCGCGGGGGCGGCGCCGGGTCGGCGCGGACCGAGACCGTCTCGGCGACGCTGCGTGAGACGCGGTGCGAGCCTTTGGCGGAGGCGATCGTTATCTCGTCCTCGTTCGAGCTCTCCAGCGTGCCCTCGAGGCCCGGCTCCAGCCCCGCCTCTTTGAGGTAGTGCAGCAGCTCCTCCGCCTCGTTCTCGAAGCGCAGCACGTGGACTTCGGCGCCGACCTCGACGTCGGCCAGCAGCGCGCCGGTCTCGCGCACGCCCTCGACGATCGGGTGGCCGTGCGGGCAGGTCGTGGCATCGCCGATCGCCGCTCGCATCCGCTCCTCCAGCACCGGCGACATTGCGTGCTCGATCCGCTCGGCCTCCTCGTGCACCTCGTCCCAGGGGATGCCGAGCACGTCGGTGAGGAAGCGCTCGATCATGCGGTGGCGGCGGACGA
>JAPVSJ010000048.1:0-22279 GCA_047519745.1 Actinomycetota bacterium
ACGTGGTCGAGCTTGTCGCGGCCGGCCTCCAGGTTCACGGAGTTGACGATCGCGCGGCCGGGGATCTGCTCCAGCGCGGCCTTCAGCACGTCGGGCTCGGTCGAGTCGACCTGGATCGGTGCCGGCTGGGTCAGCGAGATCCGCTTCACCACGGCCGCCATCTGCTCGTCCTCGTCCTGGCGCTCGGTCAGGGCGACGCAGGTGTCGAGGACGTGGGCGCCGCCTTCGACCTGGTCTTCGGCGACCTGGACGAGGCCGTCGTAGTCGTCGGCTAACAGCAGCTCCTTCGCCTTGCGCGAGCCCTGCGAGTTGACCCGCTCGCCGACCAGGGTCGGGCGCGGCTCCTGGACCAGCGGCGTCGAGGTCATCATCGAGGAGACCTCGATCGGCCCCGGCGCGGGGCGCTCGCCCGGCACGCGGCCGTCGACCCGCGCGCGGATCGCCGCAATGTGCTCGGGGGTCGTCCCGCAGCAGCCGCCGACGATGCCGACGCCGTAGCGCTCGACGAACTCGCCCAAGGTCGCCGCCAGCGGCCCGGGCTCTTCGGGGAAGATCGTCTCGCCGTCGGGCCCCTGTAGCGGCAGGCCGGCGTTGGGGATGCAGTGGACCGGCAGCGGGCTGTGCTCGCCGAGGAAGCGGATCGCCTCGCGCATGTCCTCGGGGCCGGTCGAGCAGTTGAGCCCGATCACGTCGACGTCGAGCGCGGTCAGCGTGGTCAGCACCGCCTGGATGTCGGTGCCGAGCAGCATCTTGCCGCCCTGCGGCAACAGCGAGACGCTGCACTGGATCGGCAGGCTGCGGCCCGCCTCGGCAAACGCCTCGCGGGCGCCGAAGATCGAGGCCTTGACCTCGAGGATGTCCTGCGCCGTCTCGATGATGATCAGGTCGGCGCCGCCCTCGACCAGGCCCTTCGCCTGCTCGGCGAAGACCTCGACCAGCTTGCGGAAGGAGATGTCGCCCAGGGTGGGGTCGTCGGACGCGGGCAGGAACCCGGTCGGCCCGATCGAGCCGGCGACGAAGCGGCTCTCGCCCGCCGCCTTGCGGGCGATCTGCGCCGCCTTGACGTTGATCTCGTGCGTGTGCTCGCCCAGCCCCCACTCCTCGAGCTTCAGACGCGAGCCCTGGAAGCTGTCGGTCTCAACCACCTCGGCGCCGGCCTCGAGCATCGAGGCGTGGACGCCCTCGATGACATCGGGGCGGTTGAGGACCAGCGCCTCGTGGCATTTGCCGAGCAGGCCGCCGTAGTCCTCCTGGGTGAGGTCGAATTGCTCCAGGGTCGCGCCCATGCCGCCGTCGAAGACGACGACGCGTTCCCTGGTTGCGGCTATGTAGTCGCGCTCGGGCATGGATGAAAGAGGCTACCGAGGTGAGTGCGGTCGACTTTTCTGCCGCTATGCGGGCGAAAAGACGACCACGCTCGTTGGACTAGGCTGAGGCGGCGATGATCGACTCCCACACTCATCTGTTCCTCTGCGAGCGGCCCGAGGCCGAGCTGGTCGCCGCAGCGCTCGCGGCCGGCGTGAACCGCATGCTCAACGTCGGCCTCGGCGGCGAGCAGAACGCGACCGCGATCGGCGCCGCCGAGCGCCACGAGGAGGTCTTCGCCAGCGTCGGGCGCCACCCGACCGAGGCGAGCGGTTTCGACGACGCCGAAGCAGAGCGGATCGCCGCCCTCGCCGCCCACCAGAAGGTGCGGGCGATCGGCGAGACCGGGATCGACTACTACCACGAGACGGCGAGCCCGGCCGACCAGCGGCGCGCCTTCGAGGCGCAGGTCGCGATCGCGCGCGAGCTGCGGCTACCGATCGTCATCCACGGCCGCGACAAGGACGACGAGACGAGGGCGATCGACGAGATCTTCGAGGTGCTCGATGCCCAGGCCGGCGACACGCCCGTGATCCTGCACTGCTTCTCGGCCCCCTGGCGCGCCGCCGACGCCGCCGAGCGCGGCTGGCACTGCTCCTTCGCCGGCCACACCACCTACCCCGGCTCCGACGACCTGCGGGAGGCGGCCGCGCAGGTGCCCGACGAGCTGATCCTGGTCGAGACCGACGCGCCCTACCTGGCGCCGCAGACCATGCGCGGCAAGCCCAACGAGCCCGCCTACGTCGTCGACACCGCCCGCGTCGTCGCCGCGGCGCGCGGGGTCTCCTACGAGGAGCTGGAGCGAACCGTCGAGGCCAACGCCCGCGCCCTCTTCGGCTGGTAGACCTTCGGTCCCGTGGTCAGGCTCGGGCAGAACTTCCTCGCCGACCCGAACCTGCTCGACGCGATCGTCCGCGACGCCGAGCTCGAGCCGGCCGACGTGGTCTTGGAGGTCGGCGCCGGCGAAGGGGTGCTGACCGAGCGCCTGGCAGCCGTCGCCGCGCACGTCCACACGGTCGAGATCGACCGCAACCTGGAGCCCGTGCTGGAGCCACTCGCGGCGCGCCCCGAGGTCGAGCTGCACTGGGGCGACGCGATGAAGCTCGACCTGGCGGCCCTCGACCCGGCGCCGAGCGCGGTCGTCGCCAACCTGCCCTACTCGATCGCCACGCCGCTGATCCTGCGCACGATCGACGAGCTGCCCTCTGTGCAGCGATGGACCGTGATGGTGCAACGCGAGATCGCCGACCGCCTGCGGGCGGCGCCCGGGAGCAGGACCTACGGCTCGCCGAGCGTGCAGTCGCAGCTGGCCTGCGAGGTGAAGCTGCTGCGTACCGTCGACCCGGCCGTCTTCCGGCCGCGACCGCGGGTCGAGTCGGCGATCCTGAGCCTACGCCGCACCGGGGCCGGTGCCGACGCAGCGACCCGTGAGCTGATTCGCGGCGCCTTCGCCCACCGCCGCAAGTCGCTGGCCCGCTCGCTGGAGCACGTCCGCCCCGGCACGCTGAATGCCACCCGCGATGCACTGCGCGAGCTGGGGATCGCAGAGGATGCGCGTGCGGAGGCGCTCTCCCCCGCGAGTTTCGCCGCCCTGGCCGGGAAACTGCGCGAAAGCGAGTGACGCCCGCCCCGATGCGCATCCACGCCCCCGCCAAGCTCAACCTCTGCCTCTACCTCGGCCCACGCCGCGGGGACGGCCTGCACGAGCTCTGCTCGCTGTTTGAGCCGCTTGCCCTGGCCGACGCGATCGAGGCCTCCGAGGCGGACTCCGACGAAGTTCTCTGCGCCGGGGTCGAAGGTGAGAACCTGGCCGCACGGGCTCTGGCGTCCCTGCGCGAAGCCGGCTGGCGGAGCCCGCCGCTGCGGATCGAGATCGAGAAGCGGATCCCGGTGGCTGCCGGGCTCGGCGGCGGCAGCGCCGACGCCGCCGCGGTCCTGCGGCTCGCGCGTGGCGACTTTCAGGTCGATACGACCGAAAAGCCGCCACAGCTCGACCTCGCGGCGCTCGCCGCGGAACTCGGCGCCGACGTGCCCTCCCAGCTCGACCCCGCGCTGGCACTGGTGCGCGGGGCCGGCGAGCAGATCGAACGACTGCCGGCCCCACCCTCCCATGCCGTCTTGCTCCTACCCGATGGCGGCGGATTGAGCACCGCCGCGGTCTTCGCCGAGGCCGACCGGCTCGGGCTGGGTCGCAGCGAGGCGGAGCTCGAGGAGCTCGAGGAGCGCCTGCGCGAGGCAGCTGGCACTGGCGCCTCACCCCTCGACTACGCGGAGCTGCTCGCCAACGACCTCGAGCCGGCGGCGCGCTCGCTGCGGCCCGAGATCGGCGAGGCTCTGGACGCCCTGCGCGAGGCCGCGGCCCCGCTCGCCTTCCTCACCGGCTCGGGGCCCACCGCGGTCGGCCTCTTCACCGGCTTGGCGGAAGCGCAGTCGGCCGCGGCGCGACTCGATCGCGACGACACGATCGTCTGCGAGGCGGGGCGGACGCCGTGAAGGTTCAGCTGCCGGAGAACCGGCGCCGGCGACGCCTGCTGATCGCCCTGATCGCTCTGGCGATCGCCGCCGGCTACTACCTGCTCAGCCGCCTGATCCCGCACGAAAACCTCCAGCAGCTGCTGGAAGACGTCTCCAACACGCTGGGCGCCTGGACCTACCTGCTCGTCGGCGTCTTCGCCTTCGCCGAGACCGGCGCCTTCGTCGGCCTCGTCGTCCCCGGCGAGACCGTGATGCTGCTCGGTGGCGCGGTCGCCGGCCAGGGCGCGATCAGCATCTACTTGCTGATCGCGATCGCCTGGTTCGCAGCCTGGGCTGGCGACACGACCAGCTTCTTCCTCGGCCGCCGCCTCGGCCGCGAGTTCGTGATGCGCAACGGGCCGCGCTTCGGGATCAGCCACGAGCGCTTCGAGAAGGTCGAGGACTACTTCTCCCGCCACGGCGGCAAGACCATCTTTATCGGCCGCTTCGTCAGCCTCGTGCGCGCCTTCGCTCCCTTCATCGCCGGCAGCTCGGGCATGCGCTACCGCGCCTTCGTCCCTTACAGCATCCTCGGCACCGGGCTCTGGGCCAGCGCCCACATCCTGATCGGCTACTTCTTCTCGCGCAGCATCGACACCGCCGCCAAGTACGCCGGCAAAGGCGCCTTCCTACTGGCCACGCTGATCGTCGTCATCGTCGGCGCGGTCTGGCTCGTGCGCCACTTCCGGGTCGAGTCGAACCGGCGCGCCGCCGTGCGCTGGATGGAGGGACATTTGGCGACGCGCTGGATCGTCGTCCTCTCGCGCCGCTTCCGGCCGCAGCTCAGCTTCCTCTGGGACCGGGTGACGCCGGGCGGCACCTTCGGGCTCGAATTCACCTCGCTGATGGCGACCCTCGCCGTCGCCTCCTTCGTCCTCGTCGCCTACGCCGTCGTGGTGAGCGCCGAACCGGGACCCACGCCAGGCGACACGACCGCGATGGAAATCGTCGAACAGCTGCGCAGCGGCTGGCTCACCCACGTCGCCAAGCTGGTGACGTCGCTCGGCTCGAGCGCGATCGTGCTGCCGCTGGCCGCGGTCGCGGCAGCGGCCCTCGCGGCGCGGCGGCGCTGGGCGGAGCTCGGCGTCCTCACGATCGGAATCGCGGCGATCTACGTCGGCGTCCACGAGATCAAGGACGCGGTCGACCGGCCCCGGCCGGACGGCGGCCTCGTCGCCATCTCCGGCTCCTCCTTCCCCAGCGGACATGCTGCTCACTCCGTCTTCTATCTCTGGCTGGCAGTGACGATCGTGATGCGCCTGCGGCCGGGGATGGCACGGGGCGCACTGGTCGTCTCGACCGGGATCGCCCTCACCGCCCTGATCGGTCTCTCGCGCGTCTACCTCGGCGTCCACTACATGAGCGACGTCAGCGCCGGCTGGGCGCTCGGCGCCACCGCCTTCTCGCTCTGCGCCGCCGTCGCGCTGGTCGCGACCACGATGCGCTCGATGCGGACACCGCAACAATCTTCGGACGGGGCCGTGCGGCAGAATGGAGACCGTGCTGCCGCTGGCCCTGCAGAAGATCGAAAATGAGTACCTGCTCTTCGGCGCCGCTGGGCTGGTCAGCCTGGTCGCCTTCGTCGCCCTGATCTTCGTCCCGGCGATCGGCTCTTATGGGCGGATCTGGGAGAAGGCGGTGGCGGGCTTCCTCTCGCTCATCGTCCTCGCGGCTCTGGTACTCACCGGCGTCGTCGTCGGACTGGCGTTCGTCTATTACTACAACGACATTGTTGAAGTGATCGGTTGACGGGACCATCCGGCAGGGCTTCCACTTAACTTTTTCGGTGGTCGCGGTCGGGCTGTCGCCCGAGGCCGACACCGAAAAAGTACAAGACGTTCCAGCCCTACCGGATGGTCCCTGAATGGAGCGCCTGGGGATAATGAGCGAATGTCCACCAGTGCAAAAGGGTCGAAAGCGCCTGCAAATGCAGCTGATCCAGGTAGCTTGGATGCGCTCTCGGAAGCGGTTGAGTCGGGAGCTGGGTTGCCTGCTGTGGCGCGGGCTGCAGCTCGGGTGCTGGATGCGAGTGTTGCGCTGATCGAGCGGTCGGGGGCTGTGCTGGCTGTGGCTGGAGCGTCTCCCGACCAGGAGGAGAAGCTGCTTGCGGGTGGGGAGCGGGTGACTTCCGTGGAGCTGCGGGTGGCGGATGCTGCTGTGGGTGAGCTGCGCTACCGGGCTAAGTCTCCTCCCGACCCGGCGATCGCTCGTATGGTGACGACGCTGCTGGCGCTGGAGCTGGAGCGCTCGCGCTCGCCCGACTGGCAGAACGAGGAGGTGGCCGGGGTCTTCGTCGCCGCGGTCTTCGGCCGCAAGGTGACCGACCGCGGCGACATCCTCGCCCGCGCTGCCGAGCTCGGCTCCGATCTGGAGAAGGGAGCCGGGGCGATCGTCCTGCGCGCCGCGCCGCGGACGGCGCAGACGGGAGAGTGGCGTGGGCGTGTGCTGACCCTGGCGATGCGGACTCTGCGCTCGCTCGCCCCCGGCGCCCTCGCCGCGGTCGAGGAGGGCGAGGTAGCGACAGAGATCGCCGTGATCGTCCCCGTGGAGGGCGAGGAGCGCCTGCAACGCGCGGCCGCCGGCCTGGCCCGCGAGCTCGAGGACGCGCTGCCCGGCTTCCACCTGACGATCGGCGCCAGCCGCCGCGTCGCCGATCCCGTCGACCTCTACCGCGCCGGCAACGAGGCCCGCCTCGCCGTCAACGTCGGCGAAGCCGAGGACCGGCCGCTGCTCGCCTTCGAGGACACCGGTGCCTACCGCCTGCTGCTGCCGGCGATGAGCGAGGACCCGGGCGAGCTGCAGCGCTTCTTCGCCGAGACGATCGAGCCGCTCGCCGCCTACGACGACCAGTACGAGACCGAGCTGGTGGCGACCGTCGAGGCCTACCTGGCCAACGACGGCAACGTCGCCGCCACCGCCAAACAGCTCTTCACCCACCGCCACACGATCCGCTACCGGCTCGAGCGCGTGCGCGAGCTATGCGGCCACGACGTCTCCGCCACTGAGGGCCGCGAGAAGCTCGGCCTCGGCCTCAAGGCGATGCGCGTGCTCGGCATCGCCTCGCCGCGTGGGCCGGCGCAGGAACCCGGCGCCGAAGGCGGCAAGGTGCCGCGCTCCTCGGAGGACTAGACCCCGCGGGGCCCGCTTACTTCCGTTTTCTCCTTGCCTTGCGCTCCGTTTTGCACTTGCCGTCCTTCACCGCGGGGCGCGTGTCGAATTCGGCGGCGTTGTGACCGGTCAGGTTCACCGTCGCCCTGTTGATGGTGGCGCAGATGTCGCGGCTGTTGACCAGCAGGCCCTTCTTGCCGCCCTGCATCGATAGGACGAACTTGGTCAGCGGTACGTCGGGAGCGTTTTCGAACGTGGTGCGAATCTGGCCTTTGATCGAGTCGATCCGCCCAACCACCGTGGCCTCGATCGGCTGCCAGTCCGGCCCGTGCAGGTCGACCACCAGATCCGGCAGCTTGTGGTTCGAGGAACGCAGGTAGACCGGCCCCGTCACCGGGTAGTCGAGCAGCGGCGTGGTCGCGGTGGCGTGGCCGTAGACCGAGCCCTTTGGGCAGGCATCGGCGGCGAACTGCACCCTGGTGCAGATCGTGCGGATGTGCGCCTGGTCGAGGAACTCCGAGCGTGGGATGGTCACCGCGGCCCTGCCGATATTCGCTTCGCCCGGGCCTGCTTCGAGCACTCCGCGCAGTCTCGGGTGCGAGCCACGGAGAGTGCCGCCGGAGAGGCGGATGCCGAGCTTGGGCTTGAACGAGAGCCGGCCGCAGCCGCTTGCCTGGAAACGGTTCGAGAGCGAGGCGCTCGCGCCCGACTCGCCGGTCACCTCGGCACCGACCGACATCGGGTCGCAGTTGGTCGGGTTGAGGGTGAAATGACTTCGATTGACCGCAATCCGGATGTCGCGGATGTCCAGCAGGATGCCGTGCAGGACCGTCGGTATCGGGTCGGACTTGACGGTGACCTGCGCGGTTTCAGGATTGAGGAAGAGAGCGTTGCGAACCACCACCGTTCCCAGGTCGAGGGGCCCCGCGACCGCCGGCGCCACCACGGCCAGGCTCAGCGGTGCGCCTTTGTAGGGGCCGGCGAGATAGGCCTTGCCGGTGTCGACGAAGAGCGGGTCGCTGCCTGCGCCGGCGCCTGCGGTAACCGTGCCGACCTGGCTCGCCGCGGGGCAGGAGGGATGGTCGATCTGCGCCTGGCCGGTGCCGGCGTCAGCGGAGATCCCCGCCAACACCGAGTTGGGGCAGTAGGGAATGTCCCTCAGATAGGCGGTCAGCCCTGGTGGCGTGGTCAGGTTCAGCGCGCTGAAGCGCTGACTGCCGTCTTCCCGGCTCAGCCCCATCACGAAGGGGCTGGTCCTGCCCGCCGTCGGGTCTTCGGTGCCGGCGCTCAGCTTCGCGCCGAGGGCGCCGGTCGGGCACGGTCCGCCGTTGGGACCTTGGTTGACTTCGAAGCTCGAGGTCTGGGTCACCGGTGACCCGCCCGACCAAGGCGTCAGCTCGCTGATGATTTGGTA
The DNA here is from genome assembly GCA_047519745.1 of Actinomycetota bacterium. Lineage (GTDB taxonomy): Bacteria > Actinomycetota > Thermoleophilia > Solirubrobacterales > 70-9 > VRUE01. The sequence continues at coordinate 8,402 of JAPVSJ010000048.1, forward strand.
GGTCCCGCACTTGGGCGGCGTCAGCAGCGTCGCCCGCGGCCCGCCGGGGAAGTGCATGCGCACCGCCGAGAACGGCTGCTCGGGGCTTTCGGCGACGGTGACGGTTAGCTGGCCGGTCTGCGGATCGGGCGTCACCTTGGCGGGAAGCTTGACCAGGATCCCGTTCTTGGGCGAGTCGAAGACCAGATAGAAGCCGATCAGCGAGCCTTCGACGTCACCCTGCTTGGCGATGTAGACGGCGCCTTTCAGGGTTTCGTCGAGCACTGGCGTGTCGATTTCAACCAAACCGATCTTCGAGGAGTGTGGGCAGGAGATCGGGTCATTGGTACCGAGCTTGATCTGGTCGGCTGAGCAGGCGCCGAGGCCCTGCCCCGCAGAGGCGTTGACCGCCATCCCCTCGGGGAAGGTGATCTTGGCCTGCTTCAGGTCGGACTGGGCGACGCCGTCGGGTTCTTCAAGTCCTTTCGTCGGCATGCTCAGGCTCACATTGAGCCCGGTTGGCGAATCTGCCTGATGGACCGTCGGCTGAAGGGCCGCGTCCGGTTCGAACGGCACGACATCGCAGTCGGTGATCTCGGCATTGGGGAAGGGTGGGCCTTCGACGAAAGTTGGATCGGCCCAGGAGTTGAGCCGCACCCCCGTGGTGAGCGGCACGCCACAACGGGTCGGGTTGGTGAAGAGGGGCTTTGGATTTGCGTCCGAGTCAGATTCTTCTTTGCACCCGACGAATTGCGAGCCCGACTTGATCCCGCCGAAGTCACAAAGCCTCACCGTAGCCTGGAGGACGCTCGCCTCCGGGGCAGGTGCCGCTTCAAGGCTAACGGCATATCCGTCGTTGGCCCGCAAACGGGGCGTGAAGGTGAAGATCCTTTTCAGCGGTTCCCGGAAGGCGAACTGGGCCGGCGCTCCGAATTCGGGCTCGATCGCATAGATCGGCTCTGGGATCACAACTACTTCGCTGAGAAAAAGATCTATCCCCCCGATGACGCTCCCCGGCGGACATTCTTCCTCCCTGACCTCTTCAACGCCTGGGCAAAGTTCGGGCAGAGCAAGCTGATTTCCGACGATGCCGCGAGGCACGTCGGCAATGACCTGTCTGGCTTCTGCAACCGGAACGAAAGCAGACGTAGCGGGGTCAAACGGGGCCAGCGCCCTTTTCTGGTTGAACAGGAGTTCTGATTCGCCGGCGAACGGGTGGCCGCCGGCTTGCGTATAGGGGTTCCCCGCCTCACCGAGCAAGGCAGCGGTAAATTTGGAGAGCCCGAAGGGGATTGCTGGAGCAATCGGAAAGGCGAGTTCGTCGCTTGCCGGGACGGGCGCGCCACCGCCGAAGACCGTCACCCTAGCGGTCGCGAGATCCGGAGCGTCAGCACCCAAGGCCGTGATCACCTTCACCGATCCGAACTGTCCTTCGGGAGCTAGGCCGTCTTCACGGCTGCAGACTGCCTTGGCACGCTCTGCCCCCGATGCCGGGATCCTTTCACAGGCCCAAGCGGGATTTTCCACCTTCGGTTCGGTCTTGAAAGCGTACGTCTCTTCCCCCGCGGGCAATTCGAGTTCGAAGGTGACCGGTCCCGAGGTCGAATTGGGATCGACGATAAGCGGGAGGGCGTTGTTTATCGGCGGGAAAGCGCCGTATTCGGCGGTGAATTCCGTAAACGAGCCAGTAAATGCGGCGCCGTTGGAGATCGTCACGATCCCCCCGCCGACGTTTTCCCCTTTGAGCTCGCACTGCAAGGCAACGAGATGGTCTTCTTCGCCGGGCCCAATGTGCGCGACATAGGTGCTGTTCGTAGCGCCGCCGATCGGCACACCGTTGCGCAGCCACTGGTAATGCCAGACGGGGGAGCCAGTCCAGACGCCTGCGGCGGGCGGTTCGCAGATGTATTCGGTTTCGGTCGCGTTGAGAGCGGTGTGGTGTTCCGCGTTTGGACGGAATTCACCCGAGCCGGAGTAGGTGGGAGCCGAAGACGGACCAAGCGGGAACGAGGCCGCGATGCCGGCACCGCCGTCATCGTGCGCCGTGACCACACATTGCAGCGCATGGCCTTCGTCGGCAACCTGAGCTTCGTATGTACTGATCGTCTCAGTGGGCTGACTCGCCTGTCCCGTCGCTGGGACCCCGTTGCTGAGCCACTGGAAGCTTAAATCGAAGCCAGAGGTCGATTCCTGCGTCCAGGTTCCGCTTTCGCAGGTGAGGATATCGCCGGCGGTGACGCTTTCGGTCTTGGCGGCAGTGTTCTTCACCTTGACCGTGAAGTCGACCCGTTCGTCGGAGTGGTGGACGATGGGGAATTCGGCTTCGTCGCGCGTCAACACAACCTTCAGCGACGGCGCTGCAATAGCCGGAGCGGCGGCGGCGCCTGACAGGACGGCTACGAGACCGAATAGCCAAATTAGACTGTAGATGCTGCGGATCACTTGCCCGCCCTCCGGTGGGTGTTGGCATGTCTATTGTGGTGGCGCTTGGGTGCGTGACGACTATGCCTGGGCATGCAGCGGCCGTGGCGGCGGACCTTGCCCTTCCGACAGAGGTGGTGTTTCGGATTGCCCGGGCCGACCACTTCGCTGGCCACCCGTGGCGGCGGTGGCGGCGGTGGCGGCGGTGGCTGGCAGTCGTTGCCAGGGCTGCCGGGCTCGCATGGCGGCGGTGGCGGCGGTTCCGGGAAGCCGCCGCCGACCCGCGCCACGTAGACGTCGGCGGACTTGTCGCCGTCCCGGAGCAGGAGCGGCGTCGCGGTCGCAAAGGCCACGGTCGAGCCGTCGTGCGAGAGAAAAGGCCCTGCTAGCTGCGCGGAAAGGAAGGCCTTGCCGGGCAGTCGCGCCAGCGATCCCTGCTGCCACAGATAGCTGTTCTTAGCGCCGTCGACGTCGCCGGGAAGGAGGGGCTCGGCGGTCATGAAGCCAACCTCCTCACCGTCTTCGCTGACCCAGCGGCGGCTCTCGGCGAAGTCGGTTCCCAAAGGGGTGAAATCGCCGCGCGGGTCGACGTCGAAAGGCTTTTCGTCGGGTTCTTCGACGCTCGACCCGGGGGCACAGGAGAGGCACGCGAGGCTCGGTCCGACAGCGTCGTAGCGATAGACGTCGAGGCGGCGACCGTCGGCGTCGTTTGCGGTCAACTCCGCCCTCGACTCGAAGACGAGGATGTGGCCGTCGCCGCCTTCCACACCGCCTTCTCCGCTCTGTTCAGCCGGGCTCAACACTGGGACCGGGTAGGCGTTGTTGCGCCAGGTCCCCTGGCCGCCCCAGAGGCCGTCTCCTTCGTCGGAGAAGATGATCGCGTCACCGGGATCGCTCAGGCTCAGGGGGGCAGCGAGCGTGCCGAGGAAGGACATCTGTTCGCTTTCGGCGTCCCACGTGTAGAGGTTGGGCTTACCCGGCTGCGCCGTCGCTCCCTGGGGGTTGACGCCGTCGGTCAACACGCCCTGGGCTGCGAAATAGACGTGTGAGCCGTCGGCGGAGATCGCGGTGATGCCGTTGTAGACCTTGGCTTCCATGCCAGCCTCGTGGACGCCGGGACCGAGTTCTTCGCCAGCCGAAACCTGAACAAGGCGTTCGCCGACAGGCCTACTGCGGTCGTAGAGGTAGAGGTCGCAGCCCGCCACGGCAGATAGCACGCTACATTCGACGTTCGAGCCGTCGAGGTCGCTGCTTGCGAGCTGGCGGTTGGTGGTGAAGTAAACCTTGCTCTGGTCGAGCGAGGCACCCTGATAGAAGTCGTCGCCGCCGAGCTGCTGACAGGATCCGGGCGGGTCCGGGAGCGTGGGGCGGCTGCACTCCGAGGAGAAGAGCGGAAATATCTGCGGTCCGGTGGCGGTCTCCCGGCGCTCGAGGATGCGTAGCTTGTTTGCCGTTTCGTCGCAGCCGCCGCTCTGCGGCTGGGTGACGCGGGCGGAGAAGTAGGTGACGGAGCCGTCGGCGGAGACAGCGCCCTGGTTGCGTAAGCCGTTCGGCGCCGGCTTGCCGGACGCTGCCGAGCCGATTCCGCCGAGGCGGGCGCCGCACTCGCCGCCCCAGACCTTACCGGTACGATCGTGTTGAAGCAGTTCAAGCACCGGTTCACCGCTGGCGCCGACGCGTGCAAGGTAGACGTTGGCGCCGCGGTCCGGCCCAGGGTCGGGATCGTAGGGGAAGTAGGTCGCCCGCGCCCCTGGTTTGAAGTATAGGTGTGACCCGTCGGCCGAAGCGCCCTGGAATACGCTGTCATAAACGACTTCTCCGAGATAATCGCGGTTAGGGGTCCCAGTAGAAGTGGAGAGCGGCGCCTTCGGCTCCGAGAGTGGCGTGAAGAAACCATTGAGGCCCGCCTCGTAGGCCTGTGCGATCCCCTGTGGCAGCTGCTCACCGGTTGCCCCGATTCCGAACCAGCGCGAGAAGGTCGGAGTGAAGCTGGGGTGGAACTTCGACTGATCTTCCCATAGCGCGGAGAAGCCCTTGTCCGGCCAGGTCGACTCGCTCGACCAACCTTCCCCGGATTCGCCGCTCTTATGGCGGCTGGCGACGTAGGTAACGTCATTAGATAGACCTCCCGGCTTTTCACCTAGGGCCGCTGAAGAGCGAAACGAAACGCGCGAGCCGTTCCCAGAGACGTTCGGTTCTTTGGCTGGCGAACCGGCCTTCTGCTGCGGGCTGACCATCTCCAGCGCCATGCAGTCGGGGAGGAGGAGGGCGACTATGCCCTGTTCCTGACGGCGCGCTTCGTTGGGACAGCCGCCAACCATAGCTGGGCCGGTGGTGAAGGTATGGTCGGCACCCTTCGAGACGCCTCCCACATTGGTGGCAACGAGGCGATAATGGTAGGTGGTTTCGGGCTCTAGCGGTTCGGTTTCGGCGCTTACCGGGACGGCGCTGGCGCCTTTGCCGATCCCTTTTGCATCGGGCTCCGTTGGGGTAGTCGAGCCGTATTCGATCGTGGGGCCATATTCGAAATAGCTTTCTTCGAGTCCACAGCCTTCAGGATTAACGGTCCCCTCGAGAGTACGCAGCGGGACATCCCCCCCAGCACCAGCATCTCCGGTATTAACCAGCGGTGAAGCAATGGGAGGAGCGCAATTGAAGGTCGCAGTGATTTCCACTGGCGCCCCTTCCATTGCGAAGCTGCTGTCAACGACAAGGCAGGGTTCAGCCGTACCCGCATTGCAGGAGCTCGAACCGAAGTTGAACCCGAAGACATCGTTGCCGTTCCAGCCCCCGAAAGCAAATCCGGATCCCGGCGTGGGGCTAAGTTCGATGATCGCAGGTGCATACGATTCGCTGCAATCCGTAACGCTTTCCTCTTCTTCGCCGGCAATGTTCGAGCATTCGATGCCAGGCGGGTTGCTCACGACTTTCCCGGCACCGGGGCCAGCCAGATGGATGATGATCTCCCCAGAAGCATGCGCGGTGGGAATCGCAAGGAATGCGGCCGGTAGCACAAGCAACACGAGGTACGTCTTCCAGCTTGCATGTGCGCGCGCTACGGCTTTTGATCTCTCCAAATTGCGCTTCACCACGCCTCCCCTTCACCACGTGCAGCGATCCTGCCCGTGCTCCCCTACTCGCGTTCCAATTGACGATCTCGACCATACCTCTTCTGGGTGCGGTCCCTCATTCGATTGGGACTCATTTTTATGCCCTGTTTCGAAGGGGCCGGAAACGCCACCGCTCAACATGAAAATGCCATGGGGTGGTCAGTTGAACCACCCCATGGCTGCGCTTACCTCAAGCCCGGGAACTACACCGGATGAGGCCGACGCGGTACGGCAGATCGACCTAACTCGAGGCGATCTTCCATGTACACCGATCTGGTTCTGTCAGTTCGAGTTCGCCCGATGCGGTAATTTCGCCTACCTGCGGTGAGGTCCCTTTACCGGAGATCTCAATGCCGGCGATGGGATCGTTCAGCGCAGCTGTTCCGCCGCCGAGATGGCCGGGACTGGCGCCGCCTGTAATCGCAGTGGTACCTGTTTTCAGCGGCGTCAGTGTGATTGCCGTGAATACCAGTTCGACTTTCGCGGGACAGAGAAATCCTCCTTCGAATTCATTGTCGATCACGATGTTACCGGCGGTACCAGGGGTGATGTCGATATCACCGGCAGGGTTAGTTTCGCTGGGCGGTGTAGCTGTGGCATGCCATGGCAGGTTTGTAATCGTGTCTTTCTTGAGTTTGCATTCCGCAAGGCCACCATGACCCGTGCAGTTCGCTGTGTTGGGAATGCTGAAATTAGTAACGTCGCCTGTCCTACCTTGGAGGCCTTCAGTGTTTTTTGTTGCTTTGACGATGGATGTCACGTGACATTCGAAGGAGCCCAAAGACGACGAAAATTTCGCCCAACCGATGGCATGGAGTTCATGGTTTTCCGGAATGATTTCGTTGGTCGTAACGTCGCGTATGACGCCGTCGGTCGCCGCCATCGCCGACGAGGCAAGCCCCGTCATCGCGAGAGCCAGCACGACGAGTGCGAGCAGGCTTTTCTTGATGTTCATGACTGTGTAACCTCCTGGTTGAGTCCCGCCGGGTTGGCTTTGGTGAGCATTTGCCCGGCCGGGATGTTTCGGACCCCGGCGCTGTGGCCGGGGTCCTTTTGCTTGACTGCGGGGGATGTTTTAGCCAATATTCTTCTGAGTAGTCGAGAAACGAGCTGTTTTTAAGTTTGAGACTCCAAGCTCGCTCTGCGCGGTGCGCGTTTGCCCCGCATTTCAGCGGTTTGAGGCAAAATGTCGTACGCAAAATTATGCACTGACCTGGACATTGATCAGTGCGTAAGTTTGCGTACCGTCGACCTCAGCTTGGGAATAGGGCCTTGTGAATACCCGTCACGATCGCCGCCGCCAGGCCGGCGTCCGGCCCGCGTAGGCGAAGCTCGTCGCAGTGGCCGTCGACCATGGCGTCGATCCAGGCGGCTGGCGTGCCCAGCGCCCAGGTTCTCGGCGTCGATGCCGCCCCCGGGCCCAGCGAGTCGAGCTTGCCGTTCTCGACGACGACGCTGACGGCGGCCAGGGCGGGCTCCTCCTTGCCTGTGGCGCCCTGGGTCGCGGGTGCGGCCAGGACGCAATCCCCGGAAGCACCATGGGGAAACTCGACCAGCGGCAGCGCCAGCAGCAGCGCCGCCTCGATCTCCTGCCTGGTGATCGGCGTGGCCAGGCCGTCCGCGTGATCTCGTTCCCAGCGACTGGCGGCGCTCAGCGGGCCGGCCGCGAACCGCAGCCATGTGGTCGCGGCCTGGCTGGGGCTGCGGCGGTCTCCGCTGACCGGTGTGACGAGATTCGCGGAGCGCAGCATCGAGAGACGCCTTTTCAGGGCCGGGTAGCTGTGGCTGGCGATCTCCGAGCTCAGCTCCGCGAGGCTGCGAGGGCGCTCGGCGAGCGCTCGCACGATGGTCGAGTCCCAGCCCGCGACCAGAGCCCGAACGACCCCGCGCGCCGCGGTGTCCGGTAGCTCGATCAGCCCGAACGGCGAACGTGACAGCCAGCTCTCGAGCACCTCGGCGACCCCGAGCAGATCGTGGCCCGCCGGGGTCAACTCCATCGCGACAGCCCGCCGCGCTCCCGTCGGTGAGGCTTGAGCGAGTGCGCCCATCTGACGCAGGTTCTCGACGCCGACGCGCAAACTCGCCTTCGCGGCCCAGCCGAGCCTTGTCTCAAGCTCGGACGACCGCAGCGGGCCCTCGGCGTGAGCCTGCAGGATCCTCGCGTTCAGCACGCGCGCAAAGACGGACAGCACGCGGCTGCCGGCGCGTTCTTGCTGGAGATCGTCCTTTTCCGGGCGGGTTGCGTACTCGTCCATGGCCGTCGTGCCCTCCGGTGCCTCCCGGACCGGCGCGCATTCTTGACACCGATAGGTGTACCCATTAACGGCAGGACTTATCTAAAGAAAGTCGCTACTCGAGATAAACAGAAGAGTACTGGACGGATGTTTAGACAACGCGTTCGCCGGCATCGCGTTGCCGCTCGCGCGGACGCGGCTCTAGACGGACCGGCGCCGCGGAAATCGCCTGCACCCGCAGGTCGCTCCAGGTGAGGCCCTCGCGGACTAGGGCTGGTAGGCCGAGGGCTACGGCGGTGGCGATCTCGACCGCCTGCAGGATGACGCCGTAGGCGAGGGCGTCGGCGGTGCTGACGCCGAAGCCCGTGTGCAGGACGCTGATCACGGCGAGCTGGAAGACACCGATGTTGGACGGCGTCGCCGGCACAACGGCGGTCACGTTGACAGCGAACAGCACCGCCGCGGCGGCGCCGATGCCCGCGTGGCTGCTGAGGCCGAGCGCGACGAGCAGGGCCCAGCAGGCGGCGAGCTGGATCGCCCAAGCGCCGAGCTGGGCGACGCTTGCGACGGCGCCGTAACGAGGCTGCCGGAACACCGCCAGGCCCGCCCGCACCTGCAGCAGGGCCCGGTGCATGGCGGCGCCGATGCGGGCGAAACGGCCGTTGCCGTTGCGGCGCATCAGCACCGGCCCGATCAGGACGACGAGCAGCAGGGCGAGGGGCACGAAGCTGAAGACGAACAGCTTCTCGGTGCTGGAGTGAAAGAGGTCGGTGCTGGAGACGATGATCGTCCCCAGCAGTGCCAGGGCGACGATGTTGAGCACGGTCTGGGAGACGAGGGTCCCCAACAGAACTGGGAAGGTCTCGCGCATGCGGCCGATCCGCCGGGCGAGGGTCATCGCCCTCGCCGGCTCACCGAGCCGGGCTGGCAACGTCGCCGACATCAGCACGCCGATCATCGTCGCCGAGGTGACGTCGCGACGCCGCACCGGCCGGTTGGGCAGGGCCGCGCGCACGATCGCGTACCAGGAGGCCGCGCGGAAGAAGAGCGAGAGAGCCATCAACCCGCAGGCGACCAAGACCCAGGTGAGATCGGAGCGGACGATGCTCGCGATCACGTTGTCGACGCCGATCTTCTGCGCCGCGAGCGCGGTCAGGCCGATGCCGAGGACGCCCGCCACTCCGAGGCCGGCGCGGCGGGCGATCCGCCGCTTGCGACTGCCGCTCTGCGCAAGCGGCGGATCGAGTGTCGGCAGGCGACGCGGCGGGTTCGAGGGGGCACCGTCGGCAGGCCGGACGCCGGCCCAGTGCGCGGCGCGCTCGAGTGTGCCGGACGGCTGCGGCGCCTCGAGTGCGCGCTCGTAGACCTCGGTGACGCGATCGGCGACCCGCGGCCAGGCGTAGCGCTGGGCGCTCTGGCGCGCAGCCGCGCCCATCGCCGCCAGGCGCTCGGGCTCATGGTGGGCGCGCTGCAGTTCCTCGGCGAGGCGCTGTGGATCGCCGGGCGGAACCAGCACCCCGTCGACGCCATCGGTGACGACGTCGCTATAGCCGGCGATGGCGGAGGCGATCGCGGGGGTGCCCGCGGCGAAGGCCTCGGTGAGGACCATGCCAAAGCTCTCGCCGGACAGCGAGGGGGCACAGAGCAGATCGGCCTCGCACAACGCCGTCCAGAGGCTCTCGCCGGAGACGCGGCCGCGCACGTCGATCCAGCGCATCGTCTCGGGGTCGGCCAGGTAGCGCAGCACGTCCTCCCGCTCGGCGCCGATCACAGTGAGGCGGCTGGGCACGTGCTCGACCAGCGCTTCGAAGGCGGTGAGCAGCACCGGCAGGCCCTTGCGCTCCTCGGGGCGGCCGACGAACAGAACCCGCAGCTCACCGCTCGGCGGCTTGGGGCCGTCCGGTGCAGTGTCGACGTCGACGCCGTTCGGGATCACCTCGTAGTGCCCGCCGAACCAGCGCCGGCCCGTCCATGCCGCTGCCTCGGAAACCGCGATCCTGGCCGAGAGCCGGTTGAGGACCCGCCTTCCCCCCAGCGCCGAGGCGATGTGGTTGGGGATCGCCTTGGTCGAGTATGCGTGGAACGTCCCAACCGCGGGCACAGGGGTCCCGAGCGCCGCGTTCCAACCGACCAGCGGCACGATCGGCTCATGGATGTGGACGACGTCGTAGCGACCCTGGCGCAGCTCGCGGCGAGGGGCGACGACGCCGCCCGCCGGGAAGGGGGCGAGGTTGGAGACCGCGCCGTTGGCCGAGAACCCGGCCGTGCGCCCCATCGGCACCAGATAATCGGGCATCTCGCGCGCCTCAGCGGGCGCACGATGGAGCGCCCGGCTGAGCCGGTCGGGGGGATCGAAGGGGGCGAGCACACGCACGTGGTGACCGCGACCGAGAAACTCCTCGGCGAGCGACTCGACGTGCCGGTTCACGCCGCCCTGGTAACTCCAGGAATATGGCGAGACGAGAGCGATTCGCACGAGGGGCAAAGCCTAGAGGATGCGGCGGGTCGAACCTGGGCCATGGCTTTCGGCCCAGATGAAGCCGATGAAGACCATGAGATAGGCGCCGCCGATCTCGAGCAGCAGCGCGCCCGAATCGTTGGCCAGGGTGCCCACGAGCGTCGCGGCGAGGGCGCCCAGCATGCCGGCCCGCATCGCCGGAAGCCCACTCAGCCAGGCCGCCAGCCGGTCGCGTCGCAACCAGGCGATCGCCGCGGCGGCGATGACCACTGGCAGACCGGCGATGAGCGTGGGGCGACCGAAGCTGCTCACGGTCTCGCTGAGGCGGTGGCCGATGACGGCGAGGACGTCGCCGCCGCTCTTTGCGTCGAGCACCGTCTTGGTCAGGTGGGCATTGGCGCTCGTGATCAGGTCGGCGGCGGAGAGAATCGCCAAGGCCGGGATCGGCAACAGGAAGGCGAGCAGGGCGAGGCGGCGCCTGTCGGCGAGCAGGGCGGCGGCGACGGCGGCGCCCAGCGGCAGGCTGATCGCCGCGCCGACGTCCGCGCCGTAGCGCCCGTAGGCGAAGACGAAGGTGAAGATCGCGGCGACGACGAGGAACGTGGCGGGCCCCCGGCCCCGCGCCCGCCGCTGCGGAGCTTGAACGTGCCCACGCACGTCGAAACTCGCCAGCGCCGCCCCGGTCCCGACCAGGATCAGCACGACCAGGCAGGCCTCGAGCTCGTTGCCGATGCCGTAGAAGCGGTCCCCCCCGGCGGGGTTGGGCCCGACGACCGAGAGCTGGGTCAGGGCCGAGCCGCCGATCAGGTCGATCGCGTAAGCCAGCGACGTCGCGGCGCAGGCGAAGGCGAGCGCCCGGTAGCCACCGAGCGCCGCCAGCGTCACCGCGGCCAGCGCCGGAGAGCCGAGCATGACCAGCAGCCGTTCGGCGCCGACGCTCGGTTCCAGCGCCGCCGCGACCAGGCAGAGCAGCGGCAGGTAGACGAGCGAGAGCGCCAGCAGCCGTGCCCCTGCGCGCCCGGCGCGCGCCCGGTCGAATGCCATCGCCAGGCCGAACGCCGCCAGCCAGACCAGCAGCGTCACCCCGATCACCGGGGCGCGACGGTCCGTCACTTCCCAGAGCCGCCCACCGGGCGCGGCGTCGCGTACGACGGCGTGCGGGTCGCCCCCGAAGCCCGCGCCCGCGGCGTGCAGGCCCAGCAACAGCGCGATCGCGGCCACCACCAGCGCCGCCGGCGCTATCGTGACCCGGATGGCCGACCGCACGTTCGCCAAGTTCACTTTCTTCAAGATCGACCCCGAGTGGCGCCGCCGCGACGCCGAGCTGCGCGCCGCCGACAAGCAGGAGTTCCTCGCGGCCTGTGAGGACTTCGCCCTCGACCGCTCTCTGCGCGCCTACTCAACCATAGGCACGCGCGGAGACGTCGACCTCCTCGTCCTCTCGCAGAGCCCCAACCTCGACGACCTGCACACCTTCCACGTCGTCCTCGGCCAGAGCGGCCTGGCGAAGTGGGCGGAGACCCCCCACTCCTTCCTCTCGATGACCAAACGCTCCCCCTACAGCGAGGAGCAGGCGCGGCCGGAGATCTGCGTCTCCGAGCGCAAGTACCTCTTCCTCTACCCGATGGTCAAGCAGCGCCGCTGGTACGGGCTGCCGGCGGAGGAGCGCGGGCGGATCATGAAGAGTCACATCGAGATCGGCCGTCGCTACCCCGAGATCACGATCAACACCTCCTACTCGTTCGGCCTCGACGACCAGGAGTTCGTCGTCGCCTTCGAGGGCGACGACCCGGGGATGTTCCTCGACCTGGTCAACGAGCTGCGCCCGACCGAGTCGAGCGAGTACACCGAGCGCGAGACGCCGATCTTCACCTGCGTCGCGATGTCGGCGCGCAAGGCGCTCGACGCGCTCGACGGCACGGCCAGTACGGCCAAGGCCTTCACGAGTACCGGGATATGACCGATAATCGGTCTGAGTGACCGTAGAGACGCTCAGCTACGCGATCGACGACGAAGACCGCCTGGTCAGGGTCGACGACGGCTACTACCGCTTCGCCGAGGAGAACGGCTGGGACGGCGCCGGCGACAGCCTGGGGCGCTTGCTCTGGGACTTCGTCGACGGCCACGAGGTGAAGAAGCTGCAGCGGCTACTGGTCCGGCGCGTTCGCGAAGGGGCCCGCGACGTCGAGCTCCCCTTCCGCTGCGACGGCCCCGACGTGACCCGCGAGATGGACATCCGCATCGCCGCCGGCAGCACCGGGCGGGTGGTGCTCTTCTCGGCCCGGCTGCGCTCCGAAGAGGATCGCGAGGAGCCGCAGCCCCTCTTCGACCCCGGCGCCGTGCGCGACGACGACGACTTCCTGCCGATGTGCGCCTGGTGCGACCGCTTCCTGGTCGACGGCGAGTGGGTCGAGGTCGAGGAGGCGGCGAAGCGGCTGGAGCTCTTCCGGCGCAGCGAGATGCCGACGCTCGACCACGGCATCTGCCCCCAGTGCAGCGGGCAGCTGCTCGCCGCGTAGGCGGCTGGCGGGCCGCTTTCCCTATCCTTCCCGGCTCGCTGTCGCGTGTGTGCACCACACACACGCCGAGTCCCTCGACCACGAAGAGAAATGACCCAGATCGGAACCGAAGACAACCCCGTCCGCGTCGCGATCGTCGGCGCCGGCCCGTCCGGCTTCTACGCCGCCGAGCACATCCTCAAGGACGCCGATACGCACGCCCAGGTCGACCTCTTCGACCGCCTGCCGACGCCGTTTGGCCTCGTCCGCGGCGGCGTCGCCCCCGACCATCCCAAGATCAAGTCGGTGATCCGCGTCTACGAAAAAACCGCCGCGCGCGAGGGCTTCCGCTTCTTCGGCAACGTCAAGGTGGGTCACGACATCGAGGTCGAGGACCTCGAGCGGCTCTACCACGCGATCGTCTTCACGGTCGGCTGCGAGACCGACCGCCGGCTCGGCATTCCCGGCGAGGAGCTGCCCGGCAGCCACGCCGCCACCTCCTTCGTCGGCTGGTACAACGCCCACCCCGACTACTGCGATGAGGAGTTCGACCTCTCCTGCGAGCGCGCGGTGGTGATCGGCAACGGCAACGTGGCGATGGACGTCGCCCGGATGCTCGCGCTGACCGATCACGAGCTGCGCCAGACCGACACCGCCGACCACGCGATCGAGCTGCTCGACCACAAGCAGATCCGCGAGATCGTCGTGCTCGGCCGCCGCGGCCCCGCCCAGGCCGCCTTCACCAACCCCGAGATCAAGGAGCTCGGCGAGATGGAGGACGCCGACGTGATCGTCGACCCGGCCGAGGTCGAGCTCGACCCGGCCAGCGCCGCCTTCCTCGAGTCCGAGGAGGCGGACAAGACGACCCGGGTCAACGTCGAGACGCTGCGCGAGTTCTCCCAGCGCGAGCCCGAGGGCAAGAAGCAGCGGATAGTGCTGCGCTTCCTCGCCTCGCCGGTCGAGATCAAGGGCGACGGCAAGGTCGAATCGATCGTCGTCGGCCGCAACGAGCTAGTCGAGGACGGCGGCGCGCTGCGCGCCAACGACACCGGCGAGCGCGAAGAGCTCGAGTGCGGCCTGGTCCTGCGCTCGGTCGGCTACACCGGGATCCCGATCGAGGGCGTCCCCTTCGACGAGAAGCGCGGCCTGATCCTCAACGAGGGCGGCCGCGTGCTCGA
>JAPVSJ010000049.1:0-15988 GCA_047519745.1 Actinomycetota bacterium
CGCTGCCAGTAGCCCTTCATGATGTTGTGGCCGCGGATCACGATCTCGCCGACCTCGCCCTGGGCGACCGGCTCGTCGTTCTCGTTGACGACCCGCATCTCGACCCCCTCGATCGGCGTGCCGATCGAGCCCGCCTTGCGCTCTTTGTCGGGGTGGTTGGAGCAGGCGACCGGCGAGGTCTCCGAGAGCCCGTAGCCCTCCATCACCTTTGCCCCGAAGGCGTCTTCGAAGCCGCGCAGGACCTCGACCGGCATCGAGGCGCCGCCGGTGATGCAGATCCGCAGCGAGGAGGTGTCGAAGCTCTCGCGCTCGGGGTGGTGCAGCAGCGCCCCGTACATCGTCGGCACGCCGTAGAAGTGGGTGACGCCGTCGCGCTGCATCGTCGCCAGCGCCTCGCCGGGATCGAATCTGGGCACCAGGGTGAGGCAGGCGCCGACGCTGAGCGAGGCGTTCATCGCGACCGTCTGGCCGAAGGAGTGGAAGAGGGGGAGGGCGCCGAGGACGACGTCGCCGGCGGCGATTTCGCTCGTCGTGCGCGAGGAGACGTCGGCGTTGCGCGCCAGGTTGGCGTGGGTCAGCTCGGCCCCCTTCGGCTTGCCGGTGGTGCCCGAGGTGTAGAGGATCACGGCCGTGTCGTTCTCGCCGGTCTCGGCCAGGCCGGGCGTGGGCTCGTGCTGGGCCAGCGCTTCGGCGAAGGCGGCGGGCTCGACCTCGATCAGCCTCGCCCCGGCATCCTCGGCGCCGTCACACGCCTCCGCGCAGAACCCGTGCCAGGCGAGCAGCAGCTTCGCCCCCGAGTCCTCCAGGTAGAAGGCGATCTCACGCCGCTTCAGCAGCACGTTCATCGGCACGACGATCGCCCCGGCGCGCAGCACGCCGTAGTAGGCGATCGGGAACTCGGGCACGTTGGGCAGCATCACCCCGACCCGGTCGCCCTGCTGCACACCGTGTGCGCGCAGCAGGGTTGCAAGGCGGGCGCTGCCGTCGTCCAGCTCCCCGTAGCTCAGCTCAACCTCGCCGAGGCGGATCGCCGGCGCATCCGGCGTCCGCTCAGCGCTCTCGGTCAGCAGCGATGCGAGGTTGAGGGCCACGGTTGCTCGCTAGGGCTTGGTGAGGTGGTGAACCGGGAACTCCTTGATGTCCGGTGGGCTCTGCGGGGCCCGGTCGCCGAGCTCACCGATGGCGGGTCCGAGGCGACCCTGCTGGAAGCGATCGAAATGATCGCGCGACTCCCAGAAGTCGATCACGCCCCAGCCCTCCTCGATCGGGCCTGCCGCGTGGAAGATCAACCCCTCCGGCGGGTTGTCGTCGATCCCCATGTGGGTGTGGACCGCCTCGTACTGCTCCTGCGTTCCTCCGTCGAACTTCAGACGCAACCCGATCGCCATCTCGATCCTCCTTGTTCGTTGACCCGGACGAGCGAGCATAGCCCTCGGTCTGTCCGCCAGGCAAGCACGCGGGAGTACCGCGGATCGCGCCTCGATAGGCTCGTCAGCGCGATGGTCGACCTCGGAGCCCCCACCTCGTTCCTCACCCTGCCCAAGGGGGTGCCGGTCTACTCGAGCGATGGCGAGGAGCTGGGCAAGGTCGAGCACGTGCTCTCGGCCCCCAACATCGACATCTTCGACGGAATCGTTCTCGACACCAGCGTCCTGCCCGGCGGCCACCGGTTCGTCGACGCGCCTGAGGTTGCGGAGGTCTACGAGCGCGGCGTGGTGCTGACAATCGACGCGGCGGCCGCCAAGAACCTTCCCGAGCCCGGTGCCAACCCCGGCTCGATCGACGTCGATCCGGGCGAATTTTCCAAGGACGAGCGAGAGAGCAAGCTCAGTCGGGCCTGGGACCTGATCTCGGGCAAGGGCTGAGAGGGCGGGAGCATCTTACTGCGAAGTTCTCTAGCATTGCCCGCCGTGAAGCTGCCGATCGCCTTGATTGCGCTGTGCGCCGTGCTGGCCTTTGCCGGTTGCGGCAGCAGCAGCGACTCCTCGACCGGCTCGAGCGAATCGACCGGCTCGACGACCGCTGAAACGACGAGCGAATCGCCGGCCGAAAAGACCAAGCCGAAGGTCACGGTGCCGACTGGCCCGCCGCCGAAGAAGCTCGAAGTCAAGGAACTCGAAGAAGGCAGCGGCGCCGAAGCGAAATCGGGCGACGAAGTCACCGTCCAGTACGTCGGTGTCGACTACAAGAACGGCAAGGAATTCGACTCCTCGTGGAGCCGCAACGAACCGTTCCCGCTCACCCTCGGTGCCGGTTCTGTGATTCCCGGCTGGGAACAGGGGATCGAAGGGATGAAGGTTGGCGGCCGCCGCGAGTTGATCATCCCGCCCGAACTCGCCTACGGCGAAGCTGGCTATCCACCCGCGATCGCTCCGAACGAAACGCTCGTGTTCGTGATCGACCTGCTTGAAGTCAACTGAGAAAGCGGTTCTCGCCGAGCGCCTGACGGCGCAAGGGCTCGCCGGCCCGCCCTTAGCCGATCCCGTCGCCGTCACCGAGCGCTTGCTCGCCGTGCAGGGCCAGGACCCTCGTGGCTTCAGGCTCGCCGTCCGGGCGCGCACCAAGGGGCTGACCACGGCTGACGTCGAGCGTGCCCTGGCCGAGCGTGAGCTGATCGTCACCTGGCTCAACCGCGGGACGCTGCATCTGGTTCGCAGCGAGGACTACCCGCTGCTGCAGTCCCTGACCACGCCGCCGCTCTTCTCCTCCAGCGTTCGGCGGCTCCGGCAGGAGGGGGTGAGCGAGGCCAAGGCCGAGCGCGCGGTCGAGACGATCGAGCGGGCGCTGGGCGAGGAGGGCCCGCTGACGCGGGTCGAGCTGCGCGAGCGGATCGACGCCGCCGGGGTGCGAACCGACGGCCAGGCGATGATCCACCTACTCTTTCTCGCCGCCTTGCGTGGCCTTGTCGTGCGCGGGCCGATGATCGGCAAGCAGCAGGCCTACGTCCTGGTTCGCGACTGGCTCGGCGAGCCCCCGCCGGTCGATCGCGAGAAGGCGCTCGCCGAGCTGGCTCGCCGCTACCTGGTCGGCCACCAACCGGCGAGCGATCGCGACCTCGCCAAGTGGGCCGGCCTGCCGCTGCGCGACGCCCGCGCCGGCCTGGGGGCGATCGCCTCGGAGCTGGAAAAGAGCGAGGGCGGGCTGCTCAGCCTCGCCAAGCGCCCGGCGGTCGAGGAACTGCCGCCACCACGCCTGCTCGGCGCCTTCGACCCGGTCCTGCTCGGCTGGACCTCGCGCGAGCACATCCTCGGCCCGCACACGAACCTCGTCACCCGTAACGGAATCTTCCACCCGTTCGGGTTGGCAGGTGGCAGAGCCGTAGCCAAGTGGGGCTTCCCTGCCGGCGAGGTGAAGCTCCAGCCCCTCCAGCCCCTGCCCGCGAAAACCGCCGCCGCGCTCGAGGCCGACGCCGCCGACGTTGTCCGCTTCTTGAGCTCAATTCCCTATCACTCAATACGTTGAGTAGATTTGCTCAACGTATTGAGTGATTTGCAGGCCAAGCCTCAAAGGATCGCTTCCGCGAACAGCGAGGCTATCCTGGGCCGATGTCCGACAAGAAACGCAAAACGGTGGATGCTAAGTACTTGGAGCGAGCCCGCCGCGAGGCGTTGCAGCGCGACTATCGCCTGCTGACCGTAGGCCAGCGAGTCGAACAGGCCGCTGCCCTCAGCAAGGAGATGACCAGCTTGGCCGCCCGCCGCGCGGAGCAGGGTTGACGGGGGTCTCGCCTCTCAATGTGGAGGGGCTTCTAGCGGCCCTCGAGGAGGCCGATGTCCGGTTCGTGGTGATCGGCGGCTTCGCTGTTGGCGCGCATGGATATCCACGGGCGACCAAGGATCTGGACATCGTCCCCGATCCCGATCGCGAGAACCTCGCGCGCTTGGCTGCGGCGCTTTCGGATCTCGATGCTTCAGTCCTCGGAATGGAGGAGTTCGCCGAGGAGGAGGTGGTCCAGCCGGATGCAGCAGGCTTGGAGATGGGCGGCAACTTCGTCCTCGCCACCAGTCGCGGGCGTCTCGACGTCATGCAACTGATCGGTCCAGACCTCGAATATGCGGACCTGGACTCAGCCGCCGTAGAGGACGAAGTCTTCGGACACCGGGTCCGCTTCTGCGGCTTCGATCACCTCGTCGCTATGAAGGAAGCCGCTGGTCGACCCGAGGATGAGGTCGACCTTCGGCGCCTGCGCGAGTCCCGCGAGGGCGCCTGAGGCTCAGCCCAGCTTCGGGCTGCGCCAAGGCTGGGCCAGGCGGTTCGCCAGATTGTCGGCGAGGCCCTCGATCGGGACTCGGGACTGCTCCAGGGAGTCGCGGTCGCGCAGGGTGACGGTGTCGTCTTCCATCGTCTGGTGGTCGACGGTTATGCCCCATGGGGTGCCGATCTCGTCCTGGCGGCGGTAGCGCTTGCCGATCGAGCCGCCCTCGTCGAACTCGGCGGGCATGCGGCGGCGCACCTCCTGAAAGATCTCGCGGGCCTTCTCGGGCATGCCCTGCTTGGAGACGAGCGGCAAGATCGCCACCTTGACCGGCGCCAGCCGCGGGTGGAGGCGCAGCACGGTGCGCTCGCGTCCCTCCACTTCCTCGACCTCGTAGGAGTCGACGAGGAAGGCAAGCGTCGCGCGGTCGGCCCCGGCCGCCGGCTCGATCACGTGCGGCACGTAGCGCTCTTTGGTCTGCTGGTCGAAGTACTCGAGCTTTTCGCCGCTGAACTCGGCGTGCTGGCTGAGGTCGAAGTCGCCGCGGTTGGCGATCCCCTCCAGCTCCGACCAGCCGATCGGGAAGAGGTACTCGATGTCGCTCGTCGCCGAGGAGTAGTGGGAGAGCTCCTCAGCCCCGTGGGCGCGAACCCGCAGCAGCTCGGGGCGGATGCCGAGCTCGGTGTACCAGCGCTCGCGCTCCTCCATCCAGATCTTGTGCCACTTTTCGGCTTCGGCGGGGGGGACGAAGAACTCCATCTCCATCTGCTCGAACTCGCGCGTGCGGAAGATGAAGTTGCCGGGGGTGATCTCGTTGCGGAACGACTTGCCGATCTGGGCGATCCCGAACGGCGGCTTCTTGCGGGCGAAGCCGAGCACGTTCTTGAAGTTGATGAAGATGCCCTGTGCGGTCTCCGGGCGCAGGTAGACCTCCGAGCCGGCGCCCGCCACTGGGCCGACGTGGGTCTCGAACATCAGGTTGAACTGGCGCGGCTCTGAGAGCTCGCCGCCGCACTCCGGGCAGCGCAGCTCCGCTTCCGGGTCGCCGCCCTCGGCCTCGACCGCCTCGCGCAGATGGTCCTCGCGCCAGCGCCGCTTGCACTCGCCGAGGCATTGGACGAGCGGGTCGGTGAAGCCCTCGAGGTGACCCGACGCCTCCCAGACCCTCGGGTGCTGGAGGATCGCCGAGTCGAGGGCGACGATGTCGTCGCGCTCCTGCAGCATCGCCCGCCACCACTCGGCCTTGACGTTGTTCTTCAGCAGCACGCCGTAGTGGCCGTAGTCGTAGGTCGAGCCGAGCCCGCCGTAGATCTCCGAGGAGGGGAAGACGAAGCCGCGCCGCTTGCACAGCGCGACGATCTCCTCCATCGAGGTCTCGGTGCCGCGAGTCTCCTGCCCGGCGCTTGCCATGGGCTGAACCGTACCGGCTGCGATAATCGCCCACCCTCATGCCGATCTACGAGTACAAATGCACCAACGGCCACGTCTTCGACGTGATCCAGCGAATGGCCGACGAGGCGCTGACCGAGTGCCAGGAGTGCGGCGCCCCCGCCGAGCGCGTCCTGCACCCCGTCGCGATCCACTTCAAGGGCTCCGGCTTCCACAACACCGACTACGCAAAGAAGAAGACCGGCGCCAACGGTTCCTCAGAGGGAAGCTCATCGGAGGGCTCTAAAGACTCCTCCAGCTCTGCGGGTTCGGACTCGAAATCAAGCGATTCGAAGTCCAGCTCAAGCGACTCGAAGGCTCCGGCCAAAGCTGACTAGGGCTAATGAGGGGCGGATGGGGTCGCCTCGACGATGCCTCGCGAAGCGGCCCCGGGCAGGGTGATTCTCAGCCGCGAAGCGGCACCGAATTCCACCGCCGGAAGGCGGTGGCGGGCACTCGGCGAGGCGACCCCATCCGCCCCTCGCCACCTACCCCAGCAGCTTCTTAACGGCCCTTCGGCGTTCCGAGTCCGGTACTTCGATGGAGCCGCCGGGGCCGGGCGAGCAGCCTGAGTTGGCGCCACTGCAGAGCACGTCGGCATTGCTGTTGCCCCCGATTGCCGCCGAGAGGACCAGCTGCGGCATGGTCAGGAAGCCCATGTCGCTGACGAACGCCTTCGGCGCGTCCCAGCCGATGATCGGGCCGTGGATGAAGTTGTAGGGGAGACGGAGGGGGTCGGTGAGGCGGTCCTTGATGCCGGCGATCACCGCCTGCTGGGCCTTCTCGCGGTCGAGGTCTTCGTAGCCGAGCGTGTAGGCGCTCTTGCCGGGGCCGGGGCATTCGCTGGGCTCGCGGATGCGCGAGTAGATCAGCGCCTTTTCGCCGTCGAGGGTGTTCTCGCCCTTGCCCAGGCGCAGGGTGAAGCCACCCTGCCCGCCCCCGGCTCCGCCCGAGATGTCGGCGCAGATCTTGTGCGGCACATTGACCGTGACCCCGCCGACCGCGTCGATCAGGTCTTCGAACCCGGTGAAGTCGACGATCGCGACGTGGTCGACTTCGATGTTGAGGAAGTCTTCGACCGCTTCGATCTGCGCCTTGGCCCCGCCGAAGGCGTAGGCCGCGTTGATCTTCTGCGGGCTCTGGCCGGGTATTTCGGCGTAGCTGTCGCGCGGGATCGAGAGTTTGCGGAAGGCGCCGCCGCCGGCGCGGATCAGCATCAGCGTGTCGGCGCGGAATTCGCCCTGCGAGCAGTTGCCGTGCGGCGAGTCGCCGTGCGCCTGCTGTTCGAAGCACTCCTGCGAGGGCGCCGCGCCGGGCTCCTTGGTGTCGGGCGGGCGGGCGTCGGTGCCGAGCACGAGGATCGTCTGAGCGCTGGGCAGCAGGAAAGGGTTGCCGTGCAGGGCGGACTTCGCTTCGCCGGAGAGCTTGAAGGACTGCAGCTGGGCGGAGACGGCGAAGGCGAGAAAGCTGAGCAGGATCCAGCCCAGCGCTGCCAGGCCGATCCATTTGAGCGCTCGCCGCACGCCGGGCCGGGGCGTCCGCGGGCCGCGCTCGCGGCCGGGGCGGTCGGGAAGCTTCGGCCCTCGCCAGTCGCGCTGGCGCAGGCCTGAGAGGTCGGGCTTGCGGAAGCGCGAGAAGAGCCCGCCGCGAGCGCGGTAGACCTTGTAATCGGGCGGCTCCTGCGGCCGCTGCTCGTCGTCGGTGCCCATGAAAGACTCCGGCATCATGCCGATGACCGCGGTCGCCCGCTCCAAGGGCCCCAACGAGAGATGAGCCAGGCCGAAGCGATAGGGGTCGATCTGGGCGGCACGAAGATGCTGCTCGGCGTCCTCGACGGTGACTCGAAGACGGTCTGGGAGAGTCGCGAGCGCTCCGCCGGCGAGAGCGAGGCGGAGCTGGTCGAGCTGCTCGTTCGCGAGATCTCCGAGGCGCAGTCGCAACGGCCCGGGATCGAGGCGGTCGGGATGGGCATCCCGGCGACGATCGACCACGAAAAGGGGCTGGCGGTGGCGGCGGTCAACCTGCCGATCGAGAATCTGCCAATCCGCGATCTGGTGGTCGAGCGGACCGGCCTGCCGGCCTTCGTCGACAACGACGCCAACGTCGCCGCCCTCGCCGAGCACCTCTTTGGCGCAGCTCGCGGCGCTCAGAACGCGGTGATGCTGACGATCGGCACCGGGATCGGCGGCGGGCTCATCCTCGGCGGCGAGATATACCGCGGCTCGACCGGGGCCGGCGCCGAGCTCGGTCACGTCGCGATCCAGCTCGACGGCCCGGCCTGTCAGGGCAACTGCCCCGGCCACGGTTGCGTCGAGACCCTCGCCTCCGGCACCGCGCTCGGTCGCGAAGGCCGCGCCGCGGCGGAAAGCCACCCCGACTCCGCGCTCGGCAAGCTGCTTGCCGCCGGCAGTGAGATCGACGGCAAGGTCGTCACCGTCGCCGCCCACGAAGGCGACGAGACTGCGGTCGGCGTCTTCGACCTCATCGGCAGCCGCCTCGGCGTCGCCCTCGCCAGCTTCGCCAATATCTTCGAGCCCGAAGTGATCGTGATCGGCGGTGGTGTGATCGCCGCCGGCGAGCTGCTGCTCGCGCCCGCCCGTCGCGAGCTCGAAGCGCGGGCGCTGCGGCCGATGAACGGCACCCCGGTCGTCGCCGCCGAGCTGGGTGAAGACGCGGGGATGATCGGCGCCGCCGCGATGGCGCGGATCGAACTGGAGAAAGCGGGCTGATGCCGGGGTCTCTGATCGTCTGCCCGACCCCGATCGGCAACCTCGACGACATCACGATCCGCGTGCGCGACGCGCTGGTCGCCGCCGACTACATCGCCTGCGAGGACACCCGCCGCACCGGCGGCCTGCTCGACAAGCTCGGCATCAGGCCGGCCCCGCAACTGATCTCGATCCACGAGGGCAACGAAGCGCCGCGCGCGATCGAGCTGGCGCAGCGGATCGAACGCGGTGAGATCGTCGCGCTCGTCTCCGACGCCGGCATGCCGGCGATCTCGGACCCGGGGTTCCGCCTGATCCGCCGCTGCATCGAACGCAACCTCGAGGTGACCGTGCTGCCTGGCCCCTCGGTGGTTCCGGTTGCCCTGGTCGCCTCTGGCCTGCCGACCGACCGCTGGCGCTTCGAGGGCTTCCTGCCCAAGCGCTCCGGTGAGATGGAGCGTGTGCTGCGCTCGACCGAGACGGTCGTCGCCTTCGAGTCGCCGCGCCGTGTGGGCGACTCGCTCGCGGCCCTGGCCGCGATCGCTCCCGACCGCCCGGCGGCGGTATGCCGCGAGCTGACCAAGATGCACGAGGAGGTCTCGCGCGCCACCCTGGCCGAGCTGGCACGCCGCTTCCGCGGCGACGTCAAGGGCGAGATCGTGCTGGTGATCGCACCCGCGTCAGCCGACGACCACGACAAAGATGTCGGCTTCGCGGTCGATGCCCTGCGCCACCTCGTCCAGTCGGGCGCCCGCCCTCGCGCGGCCGCCAGCGTCGTCGCCGCCCTCACGGGCACTCGCGCCAACGACCTCTATCGCGCACTGACCGGCCGCGAGCCACGCCGGTGAGCGCGTGGCGCTGCGCATATCTGCGTCCTCGGTCGCTTGTGTGCAGAGCACACGGCGCTCCCTGCGTCCTTGATCTGCTTGGCCACGCGCACACCGGGTTGCGGGGATAGCCTGGCGGGACCATGGCCTACTACGTCACCACGCCGATCTACTACGTCAACGCCGAGCCGCATCTCGGCCACGCGTACTCGACCCTGGCGGCCGACGTTCTCGCTCGCCATATGCGCCAGCGCGGTGCGGACGTCTTCTTCCTCACCGGCACCGACGAGCACGGCGAGCCGATCGAGCTGGCGGCCGAGCGCGAGGGAGTGACGCCGCAGGAGCTGGCCGATCGCAACGCGGCCAAGTTCGAAGCGCTGATGCCGATCATCGACGCGACCAACGACTTCTTCATCCGCACCTCCGACCCCCGTCACGCCGAGCAGGTCGCCGAGATCATGCAGCGGGTCTACGACAACGGCTGGGTCAGCAAGGGCACCTACGAAGGCTGGTACTGCCCGCGCTGCGCCGACTTCAAAACCGAGCGCGAGCTCGGCCCGGGGCAGACCTGCCCGATCCACGAGATCCCCTTGGAGAAGGTGCGCGAGGAGAACTGGTTCTTCCGCCTCTCAGCCTTCCAGGGCCAGCTCGAAGGGCTCTACGAGGAACGGCCCGACTTCGTCGTCCCCGACTTCCGCCGCAACGAGGCGATCTCGTTCATCAAGGGCGGGCTCGAGGACGTCTCGCTCTCGCGGCCGAAGCTGAAATGGGGGATGCGGCTGCCCTGGGACCCCGAGCAGCGCATGTACGTCTGGTTCGACGCGCTGCTCAACTACGTCACCGCGCTCACCTTCGCCCGCGAGGACGAGGACCTGACCGAGCGCTTCTGGCCCGCGAGCCTGCACGTGATGGCCAAGGACATCCTCAAGTTCCACGCGGTGATCTGGCCGGCGCTGCTCTGGGCGGCGGACCTCGAGCCGCCGCAGCGGATGGCGATCCACGGCTACCTGATGATGGGCGAGAAGAAGATGTCGAAGTCGCTCGGCAACGTGCTCGACCCCTTCGAGGCGATCGACCGCTTCGGCCCCGACGCGCTGCGCTTCTACTGCTTCCGCGAGGTCAGCTTCGGCCAGGACGGCTCGATCTCGACCGAGGGCTTCGAGGCCCGCTACGAGACCGAGCTGGCCAACGACTTCGGCAACCTCGCCAGCCGCGTCCTGGCGATGGTCGAGCGCTATCGCAACAGCGTCGTCCCGGAGGCCCAGGTCGACGCCGTGCTGGCGGAGGACTTCGAAGGCGTCGTCGCCCGCTTCAGCGAGTTGCTCGACCGGGCCGAGCTGACCCAGGCGCTGGAGGAGGCCTGGAAGCTGGTCCGCCGCCTCAACCGCTACGTCGAGGAGACGCGGCCCTGGGAGCTGGCCAAGGACGAGGCCGACCCGGAGCGCCTCGACGAAGTCCTCTACAACCTCACCGAGGGGCTGCGCGTGACCACGCTGCTACTCGTCCCCTACCTGCCGCGGAGCAGCGAGCGGCTGCTCACCGCGCTAAACGAGGATTCACGCCAGCTAACCGAGTTAGGCGCTCGACCTGGCGGCCAGAACGTCGAGCGTGTTCCACCGCTGTTCCCGAAGATTGAGGCGCCCGCTTGAGGCCATCCGGGTAGGGGTGGAACGTCTTGTACTTTTTCGGTGTCGGCCCGGGGCGATAGCCGATCGCAATACATCGAAAAAGTTAAGTGGAACCCCTGCCCGGATGGCCTCTACGCAAGCGCATCGGGCCCCAGCTGATCAGGTCTGGTGTAACCGCAGAGCGCCATCGTCAGGTCGAGCTCGGCGAGGACCATCTTGAGCACCGTTTCGACGCCCGCCTGCCCACCGAGCGCAAGCCCCCAGACGTAGGGGCGGCCAAGGCAGACCGCGTCGGCGCCGAGGGCGAGGGCCTTGAGCGCGTCGGCGCCGCTGCGGATGCCGCTGTCGAAGAGAATCGTCAGCTCGCCGCCGACCGCATCGGCGATCGGTCCCAGCGCGTCGAGCGAGGCGATCGCGCCGTCGACCTGGCGACCGCCGTGGTTGGAGACGACGATGCCGTCGATGCCGCGCCGCGCCGCCTCGCGGGCGTCGTCGACGTGCTGGATCCCCTTGACCACGATCGGCAGCGACGTGTTCTCCGACAGCCACTCGAGGTCGTCCCAGGTGAGCGAGGGATTCGCCTGGACGCCGAGGAAGTGGCCGGTCGCGGCGCCCTGGTCCTCCTCCGGGGGCTTCTCGAGCCCTTCGCGGAAGACCGGGTCCTGGAAGTAATTGGCGACCCCCATCCCGTTGAGGAACGGCAGCCAGGCCTGCTGCAGGTCGCGCGACTTCCAGCCGGGGACGAAGGTGTCGACGGTGAGCACGATCGCTCCGTAGCCGGCCGCCTCGGCACGCTTGACGAAGCTTTCGGCCAGGTCGCGGTCGTTGGGCCAGTAGAGCTGGAACCAGCGCGGCGCCTCGCCGCCCGCCTCGGCGATCTCCTCAAGGGTGAAGTGCGAGTTGGTGCTGGCGATCATCGGCACGCCGACCGCGGCGGCCGCCCGCGCGGTCGCCAGCTCGCCCTCCTCGTGGACGACCTTCTGCACGCCGATCGGCGCCAGCAAAAGCGGCGCTGGCATCTCCGTGCCGAGCAGCTCGACCGTGAGATCGCGCTCGGCGACGTCGCGCAGCATCCGCGGCACGATCCGGTGGCGCTCGAAGGCGTCGCGGTTGGCCTGCATCGTGTGCTCGGCCCCGGCGCCGGCGAAGACGTAGCTGGCTGCGCGCTCGTCCATCGCCTCGTGCGCGCGCCGCTCCTGCTCCTCGACCGCGACCGGGATCGAGGGCGTCTCGCCGCCGAGCCCGCGCATGTAGATCTCCCTGTAGTAGTCGGCGAAGTCCGGCACGCCGTGAAGGCTAATCGCTACTTCAGGCCGAGGCGGCGGCGCCAGTCTCTGGCGTATGCGACGCGGGCGATGCGGCCGATCAGGCCGCGGCGGGCCTTGGTGTACGGATACCAGGTCGGCTCGCGCTTGCCGCCGAAGCGGGCGACGATGACCGACTCCGGCCGGCAGTACTTCTTGATCCCGTACTCGCCGTGGCGGAAGCCGATCCCCGACTCCTTCCAGCCGCCCATCGGCACGTCCATCAGCACGTAGTTGACGATCACGTCGTTGACGTTGACCGCGCCGGCCTCGATCCGCCGCCCGACTTTCTCGGCCCGCTCCTTCTCGCCGAAGACCGAGGCGGCGAGGCCGTAGCGGGTGTCGTTGGAGAAGCGCAGCGCCTCCTCGGCGTCGCGCACCTTCATCACCCCGACGACCGGGCCGAAGGTCTCGTCGCGCATCACCGTCATCGAGTGGTCGACGTCGACGAGCACGGTCGGTTCGAAGTAGTCGCCCGGGCCATCGACCTTCTTGCCGCCGGTCGCCGCCTTCGCGCCCTTGGCGATCGCGTCCTCGACCTGCGCTTCGACGATCGCCCGCTGGTTGGGCGAGGTCATCGCGCCGACGTCCATTTCGGGCGTCTTGCCGTCGGCGCCCTGGCGCAGCGCCCCGACCGCCTTGGTCAGCTTGGCGACGAACTCGTCGTAGACGGGCTCCTCGACGTAGATCCGCTCGACCGAGAGGCAGACCTGGCCCGAGTTGAACATCCCGCCCCAGGCGGCCGCGTTGGCGGCGCGGTCGACGTCGGCGTCGGAGAGGACGATCATCGGGTCCTTCCCGCCGAGCTCGAGGCTGACCGGAGTCAGCGTCTCGGCGGCGCGCGCCATCACCTTGCGGCCGGTGCGGTCCGAGCCGGTGAACTGGATGAAGTCGACGTTGTCGACCAGGGCACCGCCGGTCTCGCCGGTGCCGTGCACGCAGTCGAACACGTCGGGGCCGCCGATCTCCCGCTTCCAGGCCTCGACGATCTCGGCCAGGCCCAGCGGCGTGAACTCCGAGGGCTTGACGACCACCGCCGCGCCCGCCTGCAGGGCCGGGATCGTGTCGCCGAGGGCGAGCGCCAGGGGGAAGTTCCAGGGGCTGATCACGCCCACCACCGGGTAGGGCCGGTACTGGACCATCAGCTTTTTCGAGGCCGCCAGGGCCGAGTGCGGGCGGACCGTTTCGTCGCCGATGAACTTGTCGGCCTTGGACCCGTAGAAGTTGATCAGGTCGGTGAGGTAGACGGTCTCCGCGCTCGTGTCGCCGCGGACCTTGCCGGTCTCCGCCTGCATCGTGTCGAGCACGCGCTCGTGGTTGTCGAAGAGCCAGTCGCGCAACTCGCCGAGCCAGCGGTAGCGGCCATCGTTGCCCAGCGCCTCCCACTCGGCCTGGTTTCCGCGCACCCGGGCGACGGTCTCGGCGACACGCTCGGGGGAGTCGACGGCGACGCTGCCGATCGCCTCCCCGTTGGCGGGATTGAGGACCTCGATCGTCTCGGTCGTCGACTGGTCGAACATTGGCTGGTCAGCCAAGACTAGCGCGGGACCAGTCGGTAGACCGGGCCGTCGAGCGAGCAGACGTAGAGCCGGTGCCGGTCGTCTTCGCCGAAGGAGCTGGGGGTGGAGACGCTGAGGCCGAGCTTGTGCTCGTGGCTCGCCCCGTGCAGGTGGGGGACGAGGCTGCGCAGCTTGCCCTCGCAGAGATCGGCGTAGACGTAGCGCTTGTAGAGCGAGGTCAGCCGCGGATCGGCGACGACGTAGCCGCCGACGATCGCGCAGCTTCCGCCGCGGGCGTGCGAGTAGGCGAAGATCGGTTTGACCGTCCCGCCCGGGTCCGGCGTGCCGCTGTTTTCTTCCGTGTAGGGGGCGAAGCCCTCGAAGGCGTCCCAGCCGAAGTTGGCGCCCTGCGCCGCGGCGACGGTGGTGTAGTCGACCTCCTCGAAGCGGTTCTGGCCGACGTCGCCGATCGCGATCCGTGGCTGCCCCGGGTCGGTCACCCGGTCGAAGGAGAAACGGAAGGGATTGCGCAGGCCGATGCTGTAGATCTGCGGCTTGGCGCCGGCGCGGCGGGGGTCGATCCTCAGCAGCTTGCCGAGCAGCTTGTGCGGGTTCTGGGCGTTGTTCGGCGGGTCACCGCCCGAGCCGCCGTCGCCGGTGCCGAAGTAGAGCCAGTTGCCGAGGAACTGGAGCTGGCCGCCGTTGTGATTGGCGTTGACCGGATGGGGTATCCGTACCACTGCGCGACGGGAGCCCCGCGCGGCTCGCGTCGCGCTCCTGCGTTTGAATTCGTCGATCCTGATGTTGCCCCGGGGGTCGGTCTCGTAGACGTAGAAGCGGCCGCTGCTCCTGTAGTCGGGCGGGAAGGCGATCGAGAGCAGCCCGCGCTCGCCGCCGGAGGAGATCAGGTCGTGGATGTCGAGGAAGGGACGAGCCAGCTCGTGCCCGTCGCGCAGCACCTGCACCGTCCCGCCCTGCTCGACCACGAACAGCAGCTTGGGAAACCCCGGTGCGCCGCTGACGTAGACCGGGCTTTCGAAGCTGCCGATCTGCTTCAGCCCGACCCCCGCGGCCGCCGGCCGTGCCGTTCGATCCGGCGCTTGGGCCGAGCCGCAGGCCGGTAGCGCCAGCGCCAGAAGCAGCGCGACCGCGCTACTTGCCGCTGTGCGTCTTCCCTTGGATTTCAACGACTTCGCCGCTGTCGGTCACTTCCGTTTCCGGTGGGACGGTGCTGATTTCGGCGGTGAAGGAGCCACCTGCCGCGGTCCCGGGCGCGGTCTCCGCCTTCGCATCGCCGCTGAGCCCGGCGCCGACTTCGTAGAAGAGGTCGTACTTGCCGCTTTTGACCGCGCTCAGCTTCCACACCGCCTCGGTCGTCTTGCCGGGCTTCAGCGGTCCGAAGGAAAAGGTCTTCGGGCTCGCGGTTTCGGCCCCGGCCGTTTCCGCCGAGCCGTTCGCCTTCGGGTAGCGCGCCGAGAGCGCCCAGACCGGGCGATCGGGCTGGGCGAGGCCGGGTGCGGGGTCGCGGTAGCCGAAGGGCAGGGTTGAGTTGCGGCCCTCCTTGCCGCCGACCGAGATCGTCACGGTCAGGCTCGGCAAGGAGCTGTGGCCCGTGTTGCGCACGCCGAGCTTCAGCAGCGTCGTCTCGCCGAGGCGCTGTTTGGCCGGGAATTCCGCGGTGACGATCTTGACCGGGTACTTGCCCGCCGGCTCGTTCGAGTCCGAGGACGATTCGCCGCCGCCGCAGGCGGCGATCGACAGCGTCAGCAGCCCCGCCGCGACGCCGGCGGCGAGCGCCTGCCGGCGGGAACGCCGGTCGTATCTGCGATTCCCCCCAGGCTCCTCCAAAGCGGCCGGAACATACCACGGGGATTCCACCTCTCCGCCCGCCTCGAACCCCCCTGCGCCGGGTTAGCGGGATCTCAACACTCGGCTAACCGAGGTGGCTGGCCCATCCCATACACTCAAAGCTCGGAGCAGGGACCGCCCGATGCTGTCCCGCTTTGCCGGAGGAGAGATGGAAGCAGCCGCATCCATAGGCAGGAGGATCGCACCCGCCAAGTCGTTCTTCGAGCAGGTGGGGGACATGATGATCCTCACCGCACGGACGATGGCCTCCGCGGTCAGGCCGCCCTACCCCTACGGCGAGGAGTTCATCGGCCAGTTCCTCTTCGCCCTGCAGCTCTGCTGGTTCCCGCTGCTGGTCTCCACCGTCGCCTTCGGCTTCGGCGCCCCCGGCCTGCAGGCGGCCAACTTCCTCACCCTCTTCGGCTCGCTCGACCGGCTCGGCGGCTTCTTCGTCCTCGCCTCGATCCGCGAGTTCGCCCCCTTCGTCACCGCCGTCGTCGTCGCCGGCGTCGCCGGCACCGCGATCACCGCCGACCTCGGCGCCCGCAAGA
>JAPVSJ010000050.1:0-4500 GCA_047519745.1 Actinomycetota bacterium
GGCTGTCCGCGGAGGCACTGGGGGCGAAAACAGGACGCCGCTGCGTCGGGAGGGGCACCTCGCCCCTCCAAGCGCAACCTAGACCATGGGTCGAAGCATCCGCCCGGATACCTAGGCTCGAAGAGTGGCAGTCAAAGCTGACATGGCTTCGGCCGTCGGTCGGATCGTCGCCGGGCTATGCCTTTTTGGTGTTGTCGTGTGGGCGGCGGTAGAGGCGGTCTCCGCCGATCCTGCGGTAGCCGGATCAATCGTGGTCGCCGTCATTGGTGCTATTGCGGTGGTCTTCGAGCGGTCACGGGTTGAGCAAGAGCGCCGACGAGAGGTGCAACGCCAACGCATGGAACCGATGTACAAAGAGTTCGTAGAGCGTGCGCATGAGCAATTTGCGTCGGGAGGTCAGTCAAGTAATCCCGAAACGAAACATTTCTTCACCAAATTCAAGGGCAAGGAGCTTCTTTTGGGTGCCGACGCCACGGTAATCCAGGCACTTGTCGCTTTTGAGGAGACCAAGCCATCAGACGACGAGCCGCTTGCACCAGCGCTCGCTTATGAAGCGCTCCTCCGATCGATTCGCCGCGATCTGGGGCACAGCGATTCGGCATTGCGAGAAGGCGATCTTCTGCGCGTCTTCAGTGACTATCAGTAGGACGCTATGCGGCGCTGCTGGTGCGTCCCGGAGTTGGTAGCGCGTCTACCAGCTCGGGAGGGAGATTTTGGCTTGCCTCCCAAATCTCGAAACCCATTAGATGACCGTCGTCCGGATGGCGATCGATCAGACCCCAGTCGTGCTCCTCGCTGACTGCTTTGCCAGTCTCGAATGAGAGCAGAGCGATATCGACTTCTGGGTCATAGTGCGCATGCATGGTCGGTCGAGGATAGCGCAACTCTTTGTCACGGCTTAAAGCGGCCACGCGCTCACGATGCGCACGGCGCCAGTATCGGCGCCATGCGGGTGGTCGTATATAACGACGAAGGAACGGCCATCGCCGGTCGAACCGATAACACGCCACTGCGCTCGACCGCGGTTGATCGCCCGTCTCTGGTGTTGCTTCTGGATAGCTGCCACGACATCACGCGCCCGCAGGTTGCGTTTTTCCAGGCGGTCAACTGCATGCTCCGTCCAGAAGAAGCGGACGAGGCGCTGCGAGCCGCGGCGAGGTCTGATTGATGCAAGCCACTCGGACTCAAGTCTCTAGCGGTCGATTCTCTCCCCTGGATACTCGTTTAGGGTGCGCGCGTGATCGAGGGGTTGATCAACGTCGCCGACTTCGAGCGGGTTGCGGCTGAGAAGCTGGATGCCGGGGTCGCAGGGTACTTCTTCGGTGGGGCCGGGGACGAGCTGACGTTGCGGGAGAACGTTGCGGCCTGGTCGGGCTGGCGACTGCGGCCTCGGGCGCTTGCCGGGCTCGGCGAGTGGTCGACTGGGGTGGAGTTGCTGGGTGGGGACGTCTCGATGCCGGTACTGGTCGCGCCGGTCGCCTATCAGGGGCTGGTCGATTCGGATGGGGAGGAGGCGATGGCTCGGGCTGCTGCTGCGGAGGGGATCGTGATGTGCCTCTCGACGCTGGCGACGCGGCGGCCACGGCCGGTGGCGGAAGCGGCGCCGGGGGGCCGGCGCTGGTTTCAGCTCTACTGCTTCAAAGACCAGGGGGTCACGCGGGCGTTGATCGAGGAGGCCGTCGATTGCGGTTACGAGGCGATCGTGGTGACGGTCGATGCGCCTCGCGGCGGCAACCGGGAGCGCGACCGGCGGACCGGGTTCAAGATCCCTGAGGAGCTGGGCGTGCCGAGCGTCGAAGCGGCGCTTGGCTCGGATCGGGCGGTGACGATCGAGGAGACCTTCGAGCTGATGCAGCCGGCGCTGAGCTGGTCCGACCTCGAAGATCTGGCCTCGAACTGCCGCGTGCCCGTGTTCGTCAAGGGCGTGCTTGCCGGCGAGGACGCGGCTCTGGCGATCGAGCATGGCGCCGGGGGCGTCGTCGTCTCCAACCACGGCGGACGCCAGCTCGATCGCTGTCTCGCCACCGCCGACGCGCTGCCCGAGGTGGTCGAGGCTGTCGATGGGCGCGGTCCCGTGCTGGTCGACGGCGGCATCCGGCGCGGCGTCGACGTCGCGATCGCCCTGGCGCTCGGCGCCGATGCCGTGCTGGTCGGGCGACCGGCGCTCTGGGGGCTTGCGGTCGGCGGCGAGGCCGGTGCCCGCCGCGTGCTCGAGCTGCTGCGCGAGGAGCTCAGGCTGACGCTCGCCCTCTGTGGCTGCGCTTCTCCCGCCGAGCTGACCCGCGCCCACGTGCGGAGAGCACCGGCGGTCTCCGTATATTCGGACTGAGTGACCCGTCCCTCTAACTGATCGATGGCGCAGCGGATCCCCAGAGACGAATCGCTGAGCCGTGTGCACGGCGTCGGCGCGCTGTTCTCGGCTGCCTACGGCAACGTCGGCTCCTCGATCTACTACGCGCTGGGCGTCACCGCCGCCTTCGCCCTCGGCCTCACCCCGGTCGCCTTCGTCATCTCTGGCCTGATCTTTGCCGCAACCGCGGCGACCTATGCCGAGGCGACGGTGATGTACCCGGAGGCGGGGGGCTCCTCCAGCTTCGCCCGCCACGCCTTCAACGAGCTGGTCAGCTTCATCGCCGCCTGGGGGCAGATGCTCAACTACACGATCACGGTCGCGATCTCGGCCTACTTCGTGCCCCACTACCTGGCGGTCTTCTGGGAGCCGCTCGGCCATGCACCGGGTGACATCGTCGGCGGTGCCGTGCTGATCGGGGCGCTGGCGCTGCTCAACATCCGCGGCTCGCAGGAGTCGGCGAAGCTCAACCTGATCCTCGCCGTCGCCGACCTCGGCACCCAGGTCGTCCTGGTCGGGATCGGCGTCGTGCTGGTGTTGAGCCCACAGGTTCTGGTCGACAACATCCACCTCGGCGTCGCCCCTTCGTGGAGCGATTTCGCCCTCGGCATCGCGGTCGCGATGATCGCCTACACCGGCATCGAGACGATCTCCAACATGGCCGAGGAGGCCAAGGACGCGGCGCGGACGATCCCGCGCAGCGTCGGCTTCACCGTCGCCGCCGTGCTCGGCCTCTACCTGCTGATCCCGATCGTCGCCCTGTCGGCGATGCCGGTGATCCAGAACGCTGCGGGGCACTACACGACCGCCCTGGGAAGCGAGTTCGCCAACGACCCGATCCTCGGCATCGTCGAGAACCTCGGCCTCGGCAGCGGCCTGACCGAAGCGCTGCGCTTCTACGTCGGCATCCTCGCCGCGGTGATCCTGCTGATCGCGACCAACGCCGGCCTGATCGGCGTCTCCCGACTGACCTACTCGATGGGCCAGCACCGCCAGTTGCCCGAGGGCCTGCGCGCCGTCCATCCCCGCTACCGCACCCCATACATCGCGATCATGATCTTCGCCGGGGTGGCGATGCTGACGCTGATCCCCGGTCAGGCCGAATTCCTCGCGACGCTCTACTCGTTCGGCGCGATGCTCTCGTTCACGATCGCGCACGTATCGGTGATCCAGCTGCGTCGCAGGCATGCGGGCGAGGAGCGGCCCTGGAAACCGCGGCTCAACTTCCAGGCCTTCGGCTTCGAGGTGCCGCTGACCGCGGTGCTCGGCGGGCTCGGCACCTTCGCCGCCTGGATCGTGGTGATGGCGTTGAACCCGCGCACGCTGGCTGTCGGGGCCGGATGGATGGCGTTCGGGATCGTCGTCTACGTCCTCTACCGCCGCAACCAGAGGCTGCCGCTGACCGAGACGGTCAAAGTGGTCACGCCGGAGCCGCTCGGCGTCGAGGAGATCGAGTACCGCAGCATCCTCGTCGCCTTCGAGGACGGCGAGCCGTTCTCCGAGGAGATGGTCGCGACGGCGATCAAGCTGGCCTCCAAGCGGCGCCGCGGCGTCCACATCCACTCGATGCTGACGGTGCCGACCGACCTGCCGCTGAACGCCGACCTGCGCGACGCGGAAGCCGAGGCGCAGAGCAAGATCGAGCAGGCGAAGCTGATCGGCGGGCAGCGGGTCACCGGACACGTCGAGCGGGTGCGCCCGGCGCAGGCGGGCTACTCGATTTCCGACGAGGCGAACCTGATCAACGCCGCCGCGATCGTCGTCGGCCTGCGCTACCGCAACGGCACGCCGCTCTACGACAAGACCCTGCAGACCGTGCTCAGCGAGCGCCCCTGCCGGGTCATCGTCGTCTCCGACCGCAGCGAGCAGCCGCAGCCCGTGCCCGTCCCAGCCTGAGAGAATCGCCGCGATGTCTTCGCCCGAGCGGATCTACAGCGGCTCGATCCGCGCGCTCTCCTTGGTCTTTGTGGCCCTGGGCCTGCTGATCCTCATAAGCACCCTCTCTTGCGGCGGCGGCCCGCTCTCGCTGGGAGTCCTAATGGGCGTGGCCTTTCTCGCGGTCGGAATCGCGCGCCTCTGGCTAACGGGCATCTTCCGCGGGTGGCGGGGGGGAAGGGGGGGTTCGGACGGGTGAGTCCGCTAACCCCCCC
>JAPVSJ010000051.1:0-10035 GCA_047519745.1 Actinomycetota bacterium
CGCACGGTCGACTTCCGCAACGCGATCGTGATCATGACCTCGAACATCGGCGCCTCGGAGATCGCCAAGAACACCTCGATCGGCTTCACCGTCGCCGACGAGACCGGCATGTCCTACGGCGACATGAAGAACCGCATCATGAGCGACCTGAAAAAAGTCTTCCGACCCGAGTTCCTCAACCGGATCGACGAGGTGATCGTCTTCCACAAGCTCGCCAAGGAAGAGGTCAAGGAGATCGTCGACCTGATGATCAACCGCGTCCGCGTCCAGGTCGCCGAGCACGAGCTGCAACTGGAGCTGAGCGACGAGTCCAAGGACCTGCTGGTCGACAAAGGCTGGGACCCCTCGATGGGAGCCCGGCCGCTGCGCCGCGCGATCCAGCGCTACATCGAGGACCCGCTCGCCGACGAAGTGCTGCGCCAGGGCCCGATGGTCCCCGGCTCGACCGTCATGGTCGAGCGCGACGCCTCCGGCGACGAGGACGACAAGCCGCTGAAGCTGAGCATCATCGAGCCGAAGAAGCCGGCGAAGAAGAAAGCCAAGCCGGACAAGCCCGAGCCGGAGAAGGTCGGGGTCGGGGCGAAGAAAGACGGCGAGCCCGAGCAGTCCGAGCCGCCTGCCGGCGACGACGAGGCCTGAGCACCCTTCATCCGATGCGTGAGCCGGGCCGCAGCGCGGTAGGCACCTGGAGCGGCGGCCGGTTCATCCGCTTCGGGGAGCAGATCGAGATTGAGCGCCTGGAGGCGCTGCTGCGACCTGGCGGTGGTATCGACACCGTTCTTACTGCCGATACGTATGGGCAGGGTGAAGCTGATTTGGTTCTGGGGCGGGCGTTGGCTGGGGTGCGTCGGGAGGAGTACTCGTTGGTCGGGGCTGTTGGGCATGACTTCTACGAGGGTGAGCGGGATGGGCCTCGGGGGTTTCCTCGCTTCACCAATCCCGACCTGCGTGGCCCCGGCGAATACGGCGGCTACCTGCGGATGGCGGCCGAGCGCAGCCTCGAACGGCTCGGCGTCGATCGCTTCGACCTGCTGCTGCTGCACAACCCCGACCGGATCGGCTACTCGAGCGAGGCCGTCTGGGACGGGATGGCGGCGCTGCGCGAGGCGGGCCTGACCGGCCAGATCGGGGTCGCGCCCGGGCCCGCCAACGGCTTCACCCTCGACCTGATCGCCTGCATCGAGCGCTTCGGTGCATTGATCGACTGGGCGATGATCATCCTCAACCCCTTCGAGCCCTGGCCAGGCGAGCTCTGCCTCGACGCCGCTGCCCGCCACAACGTCAAGGTGATCACCCGCGTCGTCGACTACGGCGGCCTCTTCTGGGGCGATCTGCGGCCTGGGATGGAGCTGGCGCAGGGCGACCACCGGGCCTTCCGGCCCGAAGGCTGGATCGAGGCCGGGCTGGAGAAGCTGGAGCCGCTGATGCCGATCGCCGAACAGGCTCGGCTGACGCCGATCCAGCTCGCCTGCCAGTGGAACCTCGCCCACCCGGCGGTCGAGTGTGTCGTCCCGACGCTGATCCAGGAGGCCGGCGAGGAGGCCTGCCCGATCGAGGCAAAGCGGGTCGAACTGGCGAACCTGCCAGCCGAGCAACGGCTGAGCAACGAGGACGTGGCGGCGATCCGCGCGATCGGCGACAACACCGGTTGCATGGCGCTGAAGGGCGCCAGTCCCGCGCACGAGGGCGAGGAGCGCCCCGATCGGTGGTCCCTGGACGAGGACCTCGTAGCTGTAGGCGAGCGCTGGGGCATCGAGCCCGATCGCGACCTGGTTGCGACGCACTGAGGGGGGAAGGGGACGGGTGACCCTCTCCCGGAGGCCGTTGCGCAGCTGATTCGAAGGGCCTGGGTGTCCCTCTCCCGGAGACCGTTGCGCAGCTGATCGCGAGCCAGGGTTCCTAGGCACATCCCGGAGCCTCCGGGAGAGGGACACCCAGGCCCTTCTACGCATAGCCTCCCGCACATGTCGCGTCCCTGGTGGACTCTCGTCGGCGCCTGCTGCGGCCTCTTCGTCTTGATGCTGGACTCGACTGTGGTTGCCTTGGCGTTGCCGAGCATTCGCCATGATGTCGGCGCGACCCAGGCGGGGCTGCAGTGGGTGATGAATGGTTACCTGCTGGCGATCACGGCCTTTGTCGTCACCGCCGGCCGGCTCGGCGACGTCTTTGGGCGCAAGCGCCTCTTCGTCGTCGGGATGTGCGTCTTCGCGGCCGGTTCGGTGGTCTCCGGCGCGGCCCAAGGGGAGGCGATGCTGATCGGCGGCAGGGTGCTGCAGGGGCTGGGCGCGGCGCCGATGCTGCCGCTCTCGCTGGCGATCGTCTGCAACGTGTTTCTGAGCGAGCAGCAGGCGCGCGCGCTCGGCATCTGGGCCGGGATCTCCGCTTTGGCATTGGGGATCGGGCCGCTTGCGGGCGGTGCCCTCGTCGATCTCGACTGGCGGCTGATCTTCTGGATCAACCTGCCGATCGCTGTCTTCGGGGTGGCGATCATGTCGTTCGCCGCGCCGGAGTCGACCGATCCTGGCGCCGGGCGACACGTCGACCTGTCGGGTTTGGTCACCCTCGCCGTGGGCTTGACCGCGATCGTCCTCGCATTGGTGCAGTCGCGGGTCTTCGGCGCCCCCGCGATCGCCGCCCTTGGCGTGGTCGGCCTCGCCTCCCTCTACGCCTTCTGGCGGATCGAGCACCGCTCTCACGATCCGATCGTCGACTTCTCGCTCTTTCGCAACGGCCCCTACTTCGGCGCCAGCGCCGCCGCCTTCGCCCTGGTCGGCACCTACTGGTCGGTGATGTTCTTCCAGCCGCAGTACCTGCAGGACGTGCGCGGCCACTCCGCCGTCCTCAGCGGGCTGATGATCATGCCGGTCACCGTGCCGATGATCTTCATCTCGCCCTTCTCGGGACGGCTGATCGCCCGTTTCGGAGCGCGGCGGCTGATGACGCTGGGGATG
Organism: Actinomycetota bacterium; assembly: GCA_047519745.1. Taxonomy (GTDB): domain Bacteria; phylum Actinomycetota; class Thermoleophilia; order Solirubrobacterales; family 70-9; genus VRUE01. The sequence continues at coordinate 2,952 of JAPVSJ010000051.1, forward strand.
GCCCTCGGAGTCCTCGGCCTACTGGCGCTGACCCAGGTCGACGCCGGTAGCTCATACGCCCTGCTGCTCGCCGGCTACCTGCCCTTTGGCGTCGCCCTGGGACTCGTCTACGCGCCGATGTCGACCGCGGCGATGGCGGCGATGCCGGCCGAGAAGGTCGGTATCGCCTCCGGCGTGCTGGCGATGGACCGGGTGATGGCCGGCACGATCGCCCTCGCCGTCACCGGCGCCGTCTTCCACGCCCTGCTCGGCGACGACGGCTCGTTCGCCGATTCCGTAGCCGGCTCGACCTGGGTCCTGGTCGCCCTGTGTGCGGTGGGCACCATCCTCACCTGGGCCTTCGTGCGAGATTCGGGCCGCCCGGCACCCGCACCCCACCGCCATCACCGCCATTTTCACCTTTAGGCGCGGAAAAACCGGCTTAGGTGACCAACTCGCTTGACAAGGTCCTATCCGACCTTTCCACTAGGGATTAGCCAGACCGCATTCCAGAGCGGAATTTGCCATCCTAGACGAGATGTCTTCACCGCCAGGGGATGAGCTTCATGAGTTGGCAGAACGGCAGGATCCCCGGCTTCTGAGGGCTCTCGATGTCGTCGCTCCGGGCGGCGCCCTGCGCGAGGGCCTCGACAACATAGTCCACGCCAGCACCGGCGGGCTGATCGTCGTCGGCGACCCTGGCGACATCTCGCACATGCTCTCCGGCGGGATCAAGCTCGACATCGACTACACGCCGGCGATGCTCTACCAGGTGGCGAAGATGGACGGGGCGATCGTGCTCAACGCCGAGGCGACCAAGATCGTGTGGGCCAACGTGCAGCTGATGCCCGACCCGACGATCCTCTCCTCGGAGACGGGCACCCGCCACCGCACCGCCGAGCGCGTCTCCAAGCAGACCAGTGCGCTGGTCGTCGCCATCTCCCAGCGCCGCGACGTCGTCTCGCTCTACGTCGAGGGGACCAAGTACATCCTGCAGGAGATCCCGGCCGTGCTGGCCAAGGCCAACCAGGGCCTGGCGACGCTGGATAAGTACCGCGAGCGGCTCGAACAGGTCTCCGACCGCCTCACCGTGCTCGAGTTCGAGGGCGGCGGCGTCCTCTACGACGCGCTGACCGTCCTGCAGCGAGCCGAGCTGACGACGCGGATGGCGGTCGAGGTAGAGCGCTACATCGTCGAGCTCGGCACCGAGGGGCGGCTGATCGAGATGCAGCTCGAGGAGACGATGGTCGGCGTCGCCGCCGACAAGTCGGCGCTGATCCGCGACTACTCGGTCGAAGACTCCGAGCAGAACCTCGGCACCGTGCTGCAGTCGTTGGCGCGGATGCCGCACGAGGACGTGCTCGACTTCGGTCGCCTCGCCGAGCTGCTCGGCTACGACCGCAAGCTCAACACCCTCGACTTCCCGGTCGCGCCGCGCGGCTACCGCGTGATGGGTCGCATCCCGCGCATCCCCAAGCTTGTCGTCCAGAAGATCATCCAAGACCTCGGCGGCCTGGAGGAGGTCCTGGCGGCATCCGACGCCGACCTCGAAGCCGTCGAGGACGTCGGCCAAACCCGGGCCAAGGACATCCGCGAGGGCCTGCGGCGGCTGCAAGAGGTCGATCTGGTCGACCGGTACTTACAGAGTTGACGGCAGAAGCCGTCGTAAATCGAAAGGAGCAACCGATTCCCCAGCTAGAAGAGGTCACCGAGGTGGACGTCGAGGAGATCGAGGTCGAGTACGTGTGCGACTTCGAGGAGGGCGACAAGGTCGTCTACCCGCACCATGGCGCCGGCCTGGTGATGAAGAAAGAGGCACGGGAGCTGATGGGTGAGGAGCGCGAATACCTCACGATCAAGATCCTCCACAACGAACTCACCGTGATGGTTCCCTGCGAAAACGCCGGCAAGGCGGGGCTGCGGCGGGTCATCGACGAGGTCGAAATCAAGAAGGTCACAGGCGTCCTCACCGATGACGTGTCCGAGATGCCGAAGAACTGGAACCGGCGTTTCAAGTACAACCGCGAGAAGATCAAGACCGGCGACGTGTTCGAGCTCGCCGAGGTGGTCCGCAACCTGGCGCTTCGCGAGATGGAGAAGGGCCTCTCCACTGGCGAGAAGCAGATGTACACGCGGGCCAAGAAGATCCTCGCGTCCGAGTTCATGTACGCGCTCGACAAGGACGAGGAAGGCGCCGAGGAATACCTCGACGGCCTGCTGGAGGAGCGCTTCGCCGCCACCGCCTAGCAGTCCGCCTGTGGCATCCGTCACCGCGGTCATCGCGGCCGCCGGCTCCGGGGAGAGGCTCGGAGCCGGCGGCCCGAAGGCCTTCGTGCCGCTCGCCGGCAGGCCGATGGTCGAGTGGTCGATCGCGGCGATGCGGGCGGCCGCATGCGTGCGCTCGATCGTCGTCGCCTGCCCGCCGGGCCACGTCCACGACCTGGGAGGCCACGACCTCGGCGTGGTCGACGGGGGTGCGACCCGCGCCCAGTCGGTCGCCAACGCCCTCGCGGCGGTGGGGACCGAGCTGGTCGCGATCCACGACGCCGCCCGACCGCTTGTGACGCGCGCGCTGGTCGAGGGAGTGGTCGCGACCCTCGTCACCGCCCCCGAGGCCGATGGCGCAATAGCCGCCAGCCCAGTCACGGACACGATCAAGCGTGCCGAGGAGGGAGTGATCGAGGGGACCGTCGATCGCGTTCACCTCTGGGCGGCGCAGACGCCTCAGGTGTTCCGGGTTGATGCGCTGCGCGCTGCGCTGGATGCCGATCCCGCGCAGATCGAAGCGGCCACCGACGAGGCGATGATGGTCGAGGCGGCGGGCGGCAGGGTGCTGATCCATCCGGCTCCGCCCGAGAACCTCAAGGTGACCACTCCGACCGATCTACGTCTCGCCGAGTTGCTTCTCTCCGAGCGCTCAGCTCAGTAAAACCCAGACCAGCGCCGCGGCGAAGCAGATCTGGCCCACGCCGAGCGCTACGCCAAGGCTGGCCGCGCCGAGAGCGCCGGCGATCGCGGCGCCGACGACGAATGCGGCGAAGAGGATGCCGAGCTGCCGGAGCATGCCCGGGCGAGGGTAACGTGGTGCGCCGATGCTGACCGACTACCACCTCCATCTGCGCCCGGACGAGCCCGATACGCCTCCTGGGCGGTACTTCACCGCCGAGAACGTCGAGCGCTACCGCGAGGCCGCAGCCGCGGCCGGGATCGACGAGCTGGGCGTCTCCGAGCACGTCTACCGCTTCACCGAGGCCCTGACCCTCTGGCGCCACCCGTTTTGGGAAGAGCAGGCGCGCGACGATCTCGGCGCCTACTGCGAGTTCGTGCGGGGGACGGGGTTGAAGCTGGGGATCGAGTGCGACTTCGTCCCCGGCGCCGAGGACCGCACCGCGAACCTGCTCGAGGCGCACGATTTCGACTACGTGGTCGGCTCGGTCCACTTTGTCGGCGAGGCCGCGGTCGACCACCCCGGCTGGGACGTCTGGGAGGGGCGCGGCGACGCCGACGAGGTCTGGCGCCGCTACTTCGAGGCGCTCGCCGAGTGCGCCCACTCGGGCCTCTTCGACATCCTCGCTCACCCTGACCTGGTCAAGGTCTGGGGGCGCGCCAGGCCGCTGCCGGAGCGCGACCCACGCCATTACTACGAGCCCGCGGTCGAGGCGATCGCCGCGGCCGGGATCGCGGTCGAGCTCTCGACCGCCGGGCTGCGCAAGCCGGTCGGCGAGCTCTATCCCGCGCCGGCTTTCGCCCGGATGTGCGCCGAGGCGGGCGCCCAGTTCGCCCTCTCCTCCGACGCCCACCTGCCCGAGCAGGTCGGCTTCGGCTACGACCGCGCCCTGGGGCTGCTGGCCGATCTCGGCGTCGAGGAGATCAGTGTCTTCGAGCGCCGTCAGCGTCGGCTGGAGCCGCTGCCGGCGCGGGTAGGCGAGAATCGCTGAACGATGAGCGTCGGCATCGGCTATGACAGCCACCGCTTCGCAGAGGACCGGCCGCTGATCCTGGGCGGGGTCGAGATCGAGCACGAGCGCGGCCTCGGCGGCCACTCCGATGCCGACGTGCTGACGCATGCCGTGATCGACGCCCTGCTCGGCGCGGCCGGAGGGGGCGACATCGGCACGCTCTTCCCCGATGGTGAGGAGCGCTGGCGCGACGCCGACTCGATCGACATGCTGCGCACGGTCGTCGGCACCATCCGCGGCAGGATCCTCAACATCGACGCCACCCTGATCTGCGAGGCCCCCCGGCTGGCGGGACACCGCGCCGAGATGGAGCGCATCCTCGCCGAGGCCACCTCCGCCCGGGTCAGCGTCAAGGCGACCACCAACGAGGGCATGGGCTGGGTCGGCCGCGGCGAGGGAATCGCCTGCATGGCGGTGGCTTCGGTGGAGAGCGAATAGGCTTCCGGACCCCCATGGCCACGCTCGGATCGATTGCGACAGCTGTGCGGCAGGCGGCCTCAGACAAAGCATTCGAGGTCAAGGTCCTGCACGAGGCGGGGATCGCCGGCCTGCACCGTCCCGACAAAGCCGTGAAGGTGGTTTCCGCCCTGGTCCGCTGGGGTGCCTCGCCCGCCCTCGGCATCACCACCGCCGCGATCCATCACCCGCACGAGACCGCGCTGATCGATGAGCGCGGCTCGCTCACCTTCGAGCAGTTGCAGCGGCGCACGAACGCGCTCGCCCACGCCTTCGAGCGGATGGGAATCGGCTACGGAGACGGGATCGGGATCATGTGTCGCAACCATCGTGGCTTCATCGAGGCGACGCTCGCCGCGGCCAAGCTGGGCGCCAGCGCGCTCTATCTCAACACGATGTTCGCCGGGCCGCAGCTCGCCGAGGTGACGCGTCGCGAGGGTCCCAAGGTCCTCGTCCACGACGAGGAGTTCAGCGAGCTGCTCGGCGGGGTCGATGCGAGCGTGGAGCGGGTCGTCGGCTGGGCTGACAATGAGACCGAGGCGCCCACGCTCGACTCGCTGATCGCGTCCGCCGGGGACTCGGACCTGAAGCCGCCCCCGGACAAACCGCGCTTCGTCATCCTCACCTCCGGCACGACCGGTACGCCGAAAGGCGCGCAGCGCTCCAGCCCCGACGGGCTGTTCGCGCTGGCGGCGCTGATCGACCGGATCCCCTTCCGCAGCCGCGACACGATGATGATCGCGGCGCCGCTCTTTCACTCCTGGGGCTTCTTTCACTTCATCATGAGCCTGCCGACCGCCTCGACGATCGTGCTGCGGCGGCGCTTCGACCCGGAGGGGACCCTGCAGGCCGTGCAGGAGCACCGTGCCCAGGTCCTCGGCGCGGTTCCGGTGATGCTGCAGCGCATCCTCCAGCTGCCCGAGGAGACGCTCGACAAGTACGACCTCTCGTCGCTGCGGATCACCTCGCTCTCCGGCTCGACGCTGCCGGGCGAGCTGGCGATCGCCTGGATGGATCGCTTCGGCGACAACATCTACAACCTCTACGGCTCGACTGAGGTCGCCTACGCGACCGTCGCCACGCCGCAGGAATTGCGGGCCGCGCCCGGCACGGCGGGGCGGGCGCCCCGAGGCACGGTGGTGCGGCTCTACGACGAGCAGGGGCGGGAGGTCCCGCGGGGAGAGGTGGGCCGAATCTTCGTCGGCAACGAGATGTCCTTCGAGGGCTACACCGGTGGCGGCGGCAAGGCCGTGATCGACGGGCTGCTGAGCAGCGGCGACGTCGGTCACATCGACAGCGCGGGGCGGCTCTTCATCGACGGCCGCGACGACGAGATGATCGTCTCCGGCGGCGAGAACGTCTTCCCGCGCGAGGTCGAGGATCTGCTCGCCGACCACGAGGCGGTGGTCGAGGCGGCGGTGATCGGGGTCGAGGACGCGGAGTTCGGCCAGCGGCTGAAGGCGTTCGTGGTCGTCAGCGCCGAGGCGGACGTCTCCGGCGAAGACCTGAAGGCCCACGTCAAGGCCCATCTGGCCGGCTACAAGGCGCCGCGCGAGGTCGAGTTCGTCGACGAGCTGCCGCGCAACGCGACCGGCAAGATCCTCAAGCGGGAACTGCACGCGCGCGAGGCCGAGAAGTCCGCTTAGACCTCGAACGTTCCCCGTTCAGAACCACTGCCGCTAATTGCGGCTATTTGCTGGGCTAGGGGTGGCGTGGCTTCCGGGGCCCATAGTAGGTTGCGGCGAATGGGTGAGCCCGCAGTCAAGCTGAACGCGGTGGCCGAGGCGACCGAGGAGCTTCACGGCGTCGCCGGGCAGGCGCTCGAGTGGGTGCGGCAGAGCGAGGCGCGCCTGGCCGAGGCCGAGGCCGCTCGCGAAGCGATCAAGGCGCGGGCGAAGGAGACGCTGGCGAAGCTCGGCGAGGAAGGCCGCGAGCGGATCGCCGCCGAGCGCGAGAAGCGCCGCGCGAGCGAGGCGCGGGTGGCCCGCGCCGAGGAGGGCCGCGATCGCGCCGAGAAGGCCTTCGAGCGGGCGGTGAAGCGCGCCGAGGCGGATCGCGAGGCGTTCACGACCCAGCTGACCGCAAGCCGGGCCCAGGCCGACCAGACCACCTCGAATGCGGTCAAACGGGTCGAAGCGGAGGCTTCGAAGCGGACCGGCGAGGTGCTGGAAAAGGCGCAGGCCGAGGCCGACCGCCGCGTCGCCGCGGCCGAGCAGCGCGCCGCCGAGGCCGAGGCGCGCGCCGAAGAGGCCCACCAGATCGCCATCCGGCTCGAGGCCGAGATCGAGGAGCGGGTGATGCAGGGCACCGTCGACGTCCGCCGTGAGGCCGAGGAGCGGGTGCAGAAGCTGATCGAAAAGGTCGAAGGCGAGGCGACCGAGAAGGCCAAGGCACGGGCGGAGGAGCAACTGCAGGCCGAGTCGGAGCGGATTCGCGGCCAGGCCGAACAGCGTGAGGAGCGCCTGCGCCGCGCCGCCGAAGAGGAGATCAAGGCCAGCGCCAAGAAGGCGCGGCGCGAGGCGCTCGCAGCGGCCGATGAGACTGCGCCGACCTGGGCTCGCCACGAGTCACCGTCGGGCGCGGGTTACCGGACCTTCTGAGATGGACGCCCGTGTCAAGGGGCGGTTGATTTCTTTGCGGGTAAGCGCTCATGGCGGTGATCCTCTTGCTGGGGTCGGGCGGCCGGCGCG
>JAPVSJ010000052.1:0-5798 GCA_047519745.1 Actinomycetota bacterium
ACGGGGGATGACTCGGCGGAGCAACAGCGTGGAGGCTCCGGCGAGTCATCCCCCGTCTCCCAGTGTGAGCGGTCTGTCCGGGGACGAGCGGATCGCCCAGGCCTTTGGGAAAGCTGGTGAGGATGGGCGGGCGGCGTTGATGCCCTACATGATGGGTGGCTTTCCTGATCAGGAGGGCTCGCTTGCGATAGCTGCTGCTTATGTGGAGGCGGGGGCCGATCTGATTGAGCTTGGGGTGCCTTTTTCGGATCCGCTGGCCGATGGGCCGACTATCCATGCTGCCGCGACTGAGGCTCTGGCTTGGGGTGCGACTCTGGAGAGCACTCTGGAGATTTGCGCTTCGGTTTCGGAGCGGATTCCCGTTGTGCTGATGATCTACTCGAACATGGTGCTTGCACATGGGGGGGCTGCTGAGTTTGCGCGGCGCGCCGCCGCGGCGGGAGCGGCTGGGGCGATCGTTCCTGATCTTCCGCTTGACGAGGCCGATGAGATTCGAGAGGCGCTCTCGGGGGCTGGGCTGGCGCTGGTTCCGCTGCTGGCGCCCACCACCCCTTCCGAGCGCCGGGCTCGCATCTGCGCCGCCGCCCAGGGCTTCGTCTACCTCGTCTCCAGCGTTGGGACGACCGGAGAGCGACAGCAGCTCCCCGACGGCCTCACCGAGCTGGTAGCCGCAACCAAGGCCGAGGCCAACGTGCCGGTCGCTGTCGGCTTCGGCATAGGTACCCCCGATCAGGTCGCTGAAGTGGGTGAGATAGCTGACGGAGTGATTGTCGGCAGCCGTCTCGTTCGGGCTGCTGGCGAGGCCGGCTCCTCCGAAGCTGCCGCCCAGGCGGTCAGCAAATTCCTGCGTGACTCCCTTGCCGCGCTCGCCGCGTAGGCCGCCGCTTCTACTAGGATTCGCGCCGCATGGGACTCGTTGTCAGCCTCTTCTTCGCGATCGGCGCCACGACTGTCGCTTACGCCTGGCTCGGCCAGGGCGGCGGCGTTGCGGGGCTGATTTTCTTCGGCGTCCTGCTGATCGGCGCCACCATCCGGGTCTTCAAGCCCAGCAGTTCCTGACGGGCCGCCTGCCTCAGGCTCGCGTCGCGACCACCTCGAGGTACTCGGCCTCGAGCACCAACGCTTTGTCCCCGGCCGTGTTCGACTGCTCGAGGTAGGCGCGCAGGTCGCTCTCGAGCGCCTCCTCTCCCTCGGCGCCGACGCGTTCGAAGGCGACCTTGACCGGGCCGAAGTAGGTGCGGAAGAAGTCGAGGTAGTGGTCGATCGAGCGGAAGGGCTGGCGCGAGATCCGCCGCTCCAGCCGCAGGTCGGAGATGCCGTCTCCGAACAACTGGCGGAGCCGGTCCTCGGTGCCCCAGAGCAGCGGCGGGTTGAGGCCGGGCGGTGGCGGGGCGTGTTTGGCGACCGTCATGAACATGCCGCCGACCCCTCCGTCCGGCGTCCAGTTGGCCATCCCGATCCGGCCGCCGGGCTTGCAGACGCGCAGCAGCTCGGCCGCGGTCTTCTCCTGGTCGGGGGCGAACATCGCCCCAAAGACCGACGTCACTACGTCGAACTCGGCATCGCCGAAGGGCAGCTCCGCGGCGTCACCCTCGACGAACTCGACGTCGAGGCGCTCTGCCGCTGCCCGCTCGCGGCCGCGCTCGAGCAGGGCCGGCACGAAGTCGACTCCAACGACGTCGCCCCAGGAGCGCCGCGCGGCGGCCAGCGCCGCGTTGCCGCTGCCGCAGGCGACGTCGAGCACCCGCTCGCCGGGAATGATCTCCAGCGTCTCGGCAAGCTGTTCGGAGGGCATCATCACGAGGTTGGCGACCATCGCGAAGTCGCCCTCGGACCAGGTCTGTTGCTGTGCTTTCCTGACCGCGCTCAGATCGGCTGCGTCGTTCATATCGCTCCTTCGGGTCGCCTGCGTAAGCTGAAGAGTAATGCGGATCGGCGTGCTCACCGGCGGGGGCGACTGCCCTGGGCTCAACGCGGTGATCCGCGCGATCGTCCGCAAGGGCGTCGAACACCTGGATCACGAGTTCGTCGGCTACCGCGACGGCTGGCACGGCCCGCTGAGCGGTGACAGCCGATCCCTTGGCGTGCCCGAGGTGCGGGGCATCCTGCCGCGCGGCGGCACGATCCTCGGCTCCTCGCGCACCAACCCGTTGGGGCAGGACGGTGCCGCGCGGATCGTCGAGAACATCGCGAGCGAAGGGGTCGAAGGCCTGATCGCGATCGGGGGCGAGGACACGCTCGGCGTCGCCGCCCACCTGCACGAGGAGCACGGCGTGAACGTGATCGGCGTGCCGAAGACGATCGACAACGACCTCGGCGCCACCGACTACACCTTCGGCTTCGACACCGCCGTCAACATCGCGATGGAGGCGATCGACCGCCTCCACACGACCGCCGACAGCCACCACCGCGTGCTGATCGTCGAGGTGATGGGCCGCCACGCCGGCTGGATCGCCTTTCACGCCGGCCTCGCCGGCGGCGCCAACGTCATCCTCATCCCCGAGGAGCCCTTCGACCTGGAGCAGGTCTGCGAGCTGGTCGGGCGGCGCCTCGAGGCGCGCTTCGCGCCGATCGTCGTCGTCTCCGAGGGGGCGCAGCCCAAGGGCGGCATCCCCGAGACCCAGGACAAGGGGCTCGACGCCTTCGGCCACGTCCGCCTCGGCGGCATCGCCCACTGGCTCGAAGGTGAGATCGAGAAGCGCACCGGCAAGGAGACGCGGGCGACCGTGCTCGGCCACGTGCAGCGCGGCGGTACGCCGACGGCCTTCGACCGCGTGCTCGCTACCCGCTTCGGCCTGCACGCGATCGACGCTGCCGACGGCGGTCGCTGGGGCATGATGACCGCGCTGCGGGGTACCGATATCCAGTTGGTTCAGATCAGCGAGGCTACGGCGGAGCTGAAGACTGTGCCCAAGGAGCTTTACAGCGAGGCCGAGGTGTTCTTTGGCTAGTGGTGGGGGAGGACGGGGCACCCCCCCGCCGCAACCCGCCGCCGAGAACTCTGGCCAGGGTGCGATTGCTCAGCTGGCTCACAAGTTGCTGCGGGGGGGTGCCCCGTCCTCCGCGCGTATAGCTGTGGCTCTCCTCTCGGCAAGCTTCGTGGCGCTCTCGGCGGGAGCTGGTTGTGGGGGGGGCGAAGGAGCTGCTGCGGGTGCGACTGTGCGTGTTTATGTTGCTGCGTCGCTTTGCTCGGAAGCTGAGGGTGAGCTTGCTCGGGATGGGGGGCGGGCTGGTGATGTTCGTGTTCGTGTTGTCTGCTTGCCTAGAGTCGAAAGCTCTCGGAAGCTCGACCTCGCTCGGATCGGTGCCAATGCTCGGCGTGCGACCGAGGACTCCAGCTCGATCGCCTACATAGGCGAGCCGACCCGCGCCGCCTCCCGTTTCTCCGAGCCGATCCTGGAAGAGGCGGGGATAGCTCAGCTGTCCGAAACTTCGGGGGCGGTGGGGATCAAGAAGCTCCTCAAGGCCGTCGACGAAGCCAGCAGCTCCGGCAGCTTGCGCGAATCCGTCAGAGACGAGCTGGAATAGCTCCGCAGCCCGAAGCTTCCGTCGTCAAGAAGCTTGCGTGGGGAGGGCCGGATGTCCCCCGCGGCAACTTGTGAGCCAGCAAAGCAATTGCGCCCTCGCAAGGTCCCAGCGGCGGGTTGCAGCGGGGGACATCCGGCCCTCCCCTACAACAAGTTCTTCAGCGCCCCGTCGATCTCCGGATAACGAAACTCGTATCCCAGATCGAGCGCCCGACGCGGTATCACCCGCTGCCCACCTCGCAACACCTTGCCGAACTCAGCGCCGAATTTGAGATCGAGCACGAACCCGGGAACCGGAACCGACGCCGGCCGTCCCAGCGCCCGCCCGATCGCCTGAGCGAACTCGCGGTTGGTGACGGGGTTGGGCGCAGTCGAGTTGATCGTGCCGCTGACCTTCTCGTTGTCGAGCGCCCAGAGCAGGACCCCGACCTCGTCGTCGATGTGGATCCAGGACATGTACTGGCGGCCACCGGCTATCGGGCCGCCGATCCCCAGCTTGAACGGCGTCAGCAGCTCGCCGAGCAGGCCGCCACTCGCATCGAGCACATGGCCCGTGCGGACGATCACGAGACGCACGCCGGTGCCCTCGGCCTCGCGGGCCGCGGCCTCCCACTCGCGCACGACCTCGGCGTCGTAGCCCTCACCCGAGGGGGCCGACTCGTCGACCATGGCCTCGCCGCGGTCGCCGTAGAAGCCGATTGCCGACTGGTTGACGAGAACCCTGGGCTTTTTCTCGAGGCCGGCGAGCGCCGCGATCAGGTTGCGGGTCCCTGTGCGGCGACTCTCCATGATCCGGCGCTTGGCGTCGTCGGTCCAGCGCTGGTTGATCTTTTCGCCCTCGAGATTGATCACCCCGTCGACGTTCTCGAATGCGGCTGCCGGTGGCCGTTCGAGCGTCGGCTCCCAGGCGTGCCAGACGACGCTCGGGTTTGTCGAGCGGGCCCGCTGTGGGTCGCGCGAGAGCCCGACGACGGTGTCGCCGCGGGCGAGCAGGGCGTCGCAGAGCGCGGAACCGATGAAGCCGCTCGCTCCGGTCACGAGAACCTTCACCCGTCAGCCGACCTCCACCGTGGAGAAGGTGCCGGTCTCCTCGCTGAACCGGGCCAGCCCCTCGCGCTTGGCCTCCTCGACGACAGCCTTCGCCACCAGGGGCGCGACGTCGCGGTTGAAGACGCTGGGGATCACGTAGTCCTCGGAGAGGTCGTCCTCGTCGACCACTTCGGCGATGCCGCGAGCGGCCGCCAGCTTCATCTCCTCGGTGATGTTGGGCGAGCCGGCGTCGAGGGCGCCGCGGAAGATTCCCGGAAAGCAGAGCACGTTGTTGATCTGGTTCGGGTAGTCGGAGCGGCCGGTGGCCATGATCCGCACGTAGGGAGCCGCGTCCTCGGGCATCACCTCGGGCGTCGGATTGGCCATCGCGAAGACGATCGCATCGTCGTTCATCTTGCCCAGCGCCTCGGGGGGGATGATCCCCGGCCCGGAGAGGCCGACGAAGAGGTCCATGCCCTCGATCACGTCGGCGGGCTGACCGCGGAGCTTCTCCGGGTTGGAGTTCTCCGCGTACCAGCGCTTGATCCCGCTCATCTCACCGGATTGGTAGTCCTCGCGCTCGGTCGAGAGCGCGCCCTGGCGGTCGCAGCCGACCACGTGGGTGACGCCTGAGGCGAGCATCATCTTGGTCACGGCTACCCCGGCCGCGCCGAGGCCGACCACCAGCACGCGCAGCTGCTCGATCGGCTTGCCGACGATCTTCAGCGCGTTGAACAGCGCTGCCATCGTCACCACGGCGGTGCCGTGTTGGTCGTCGTGGAAGACCGGGATGTCGAGCGTCTTCTTGAGCCTGTCCTCGATCTCGAAGCAGCGCGGGGCGGAGATGTCCTCGAGGTTGATCCCGCCGAAGGTCGGGGCGATCAGTTCGACAGCCCTGATGATCTCCTCGGCGTTCTGGGTGTCGAGGCAGATCGGAAAGGCGTCCACCTGGGCGAACTCCTTGAACAGCATCGCCTTGCCCTCCATCACCGGCATCGCCGCCTCGGGGCCGATATTGCCGAGGCCGAGCACGGCGCTGCCGTCGGAGACGACGGCGACGGTGTTCTTCTTGATCGTGTACTCGAAGGCCTTGGCCCGGTCGGCGGCGATGTCCTGGCAGACGCGGGCGACGCCGGGGGTGTAGGCCATCGAGAGGTCGTCGCGCGTCTTCAGCGGGTACTTGTTCTCGACCGAGATCTTGCCGCCGCGGTGCATCTGCATCGTGCGGTCGACGTAGTCGAG
>JAPVSJ010000053.1:0-3551 GCA_047519745.1 Actinomycetota bacterium
CGGCGACGACGTCGTGGACGTCCTCGACCGGGATCCCCGGCCCGTAGCCGGCCAGTTCGTGGAGGTTGAAGTCGAAGGCGGTGGTGAATTCGGCGGGATGGGCGGCGGCCTTGGTGAGCTGGTTGCCGGCGGCGTCGGTAATCGAGCCGTCGAAGGTGTTGATGCCGAAGCCCGAGCTCTGAAAGCCCGGGCCGACCGCGGTGCCGTCGGCGTTGGTGGCGGAGAGGCGGTAGTCGACGGCGAGGCCCGCTTCGGGGAGCGGGACTTCGGTCGCGATCGCATGGGAGGAGGAGTCGGCGGGCACTTCGGCGGGGCCGGCGATCGGCGTGCCGTCGGAGCTGGCGCAGGCGGCGCTTTGAACCGCGTGGGCGCCGAAGCCGGTGTCGGCGGTGCCGACCTGGCGGTAGAAGTATTCGAAGCGGCACTCGCTGAGGGTGGATTCGGTGGCGACGGTTCCCTGCAGGGGCACCGAGGTGGGGCTGCCGGCGCCCGGAGGGACGTTGGTGACGCTGGGGGTGGCGGCACTGGCCGAGGCGGCGCCGAGGCCGAGCAGGGCGCAGGCGCTCGCCGCGCAGAGGGCCGAGAGCCTGCGGATCCTCATCGTCTTGGTCCTCATCGTCCGGCCCTCCGGTTGGCGTTGGCTTTCCTGCGGTGGTGCTTCTTGACGCAGCGGGTCTTGCCGTGGCGCTTGACGGCCTTGGTGCCCTTGCGGCAGTGGGGCTTGGGGTTGCCGGGGCCGGCGGATTCGGATGAGGACGGCGCGGAGGGAGGGGCGGGGGGACGGGCGTTGCGGCAGGACTCGCCTTCGCAGGCGGCGGGGACCGGGACCGGTTCGGGGAAGCCGCCGCCTACGCGGGCGTCGTAGAGGTCGTAGTTCGAGTCGTTGTCCCAGCCGAGGAGCTGCTGGCGGGTGACGAAGAAGACGTCTTTGCCGTCGGGGCTGGCGTCCATGAAGTAGGAGTCGGCAGAGCTGGTGCCGGAGGAGATCAGGCGCAGGGCGCCGGTTTCGACGTCGTACTCGTAGGCGTCGAATTTGCCGTTGGTGTCTTCGGGCAGAAGGCTTTCGGCGGTGCTGAAGAAGACGTGGCGGCCGTCGTCGGAGAGCGCGTGACTTTCGTGCTCCATCGGGGGGGTGGCGCTGACGCCGGGCCGGATGTCGATCAGGGCGTCTCCGGGGTGTTCGGAGTCGGCGGCGGCGCTCGGGTTGCAGGAGACGCAGGTGAGGCGGCCGCTTTCGGCGCTGTAGAGATAGAGCTCGCGGCACCCTTCACTGCCGCAGCTGCCGTGGTCGTAGCCGGGGTAGCCGCCGCGGCCGGCGAAGCCGGCGTCGCGGGTCGACATGAACAGCAGGTGCCGGCCGTCCGGTGAGACGCGGGAGGTTTTCGCACTCGTAACGAACTGCCACTGGGCCGCCGGTGTGTCGAGGTTCGCCAGGTTGCTGTCTCCGAATGCGCCGATGTAGGAGATCTGGCCGTCGTGCCAGAGGTAGAGGCCAGATCCGCCTGATTCCGTCGACGACGGTTCGCCCGAGACGAGCTGGCCGCTTGCGACGAAGTAGACGTAATGGCCGTCGGCGGAGGTGCCGACGACTGAGCTCACGGACTCGGCATGATCGCCCGTTTCGTCGCTCGAGAGCAGGGTCAGGCGGTGCCCGGCGGGCTTGCCGACCTCGTACATGTAGAGGTCGGAGCTGCCGCCGTTTTCGTCTTCTTCGAGCAGGCTCTCGCCGGTGGTGAAGAAGACGCGGGAGCCGTGGGCGGACATGGCCCAGAGCTGGGCGGTGCCGGTGGCGGGTGTGCCGGTCTCGGAGGCGTTGATCTGGTAGGTGCGCTCGCCGTCTTCGCGCATGTAGATGGTCCCATCAGTTTTGTTTGGGCCTTCGGAAGGAGCCTTGAAGAGGATCCGCGAGCCGTCATCGGAGATCATCCCGCTGGAGTACTCGGAGCGCCCGAAGACGAGCGCTACGGGCAGGCCGGCCTGCACGGCCGGCCCGTCAACGCATTCCGAGCCGGGGACGCTGTCGTCGCATTCGGTGCTCGTGCCGGACGGGATGCGCCCGACGCGACGCACGCCGACGCCTTGGACCTGCTCGTAGAGGTCGCCCACTTCGGAGAAGCTGCCATCGCCGGTGAGGTTCCACGGCGACTGAAGGATCACGTGGCTGAGATCTTCCGAGGCGCCGACGAGGCGATTCTCGTACACGATCCCTGTCGGTTCTGTGGCCGGGCTCGGGTTCAGCGCCGCCGCGCTCGCGCTCAGGAGTTCCGCCGGGGACTGGCGGGCCTCCAGTTCGCGGAGCCGGTAGTCGTTGACGACCCCGGCGACGTTGGGCGCGTCGGTCAGCGACCTCCACGATTCGTAGATGCCGTCGCGCAGATCGGGCGTGAAGGCCGCAAACGACGACGCGGCGCCGAAGAAGAGCGGCAGCAGGGTGAGCGACTGGCCGGGCGGGCTGACCGCGGCGCTGGTCCAGCCGCCCGTCCCGGGCGCCGCGGTGCGGCGGGCGACGTATTGGACGTCGGTGGCGGTCCCCTTGACGTCGCCGAAGGCGCCGAGGCCGACGTAGGCGACGCCGTTGCCGTTGGTGGCCGCGACGGTCTTGAAGCTATTGGGGATGACGTCCTGGCCGTTCTTTTCGGAGGGGCTGACCAGCTCGTAGGCGCGGCAGTCGGGGAGGAAGCTGGTGCCGGGCATGCCCTGGTTGGCGCAGGCGGGTTCGGCCGCGGCGGTGGTGAAGGTCCGGTCGGGGCCCTCGGCGATGCCGGAGGCGTTTTTGGCGACGACGCGGAAGTGGTAGGTGGTTTCGGGGCTGAGGCCGGAGAGGTGGCGCAGGACGTAGGTGTAGGTGGAGCCAGAGCCGGCGAAGGCTTCGTGCAGGGGCGGGATCGAGGTGCAGGTGGCGACGGCGCAGTCCGCGCTGCCCCATTCGAACCAGTAGCTGGTGGCCGAGCCGCGGGGGTCGATCTGGGCGTTGATGTCGGCCGTGGTGGGGGCGATCGGCCCGGCGGCCCAGGCTTTGACCAGGGGCGCGGCGCCGGGGGTGGTGAAGGTCGCGGTGGCTTTGCGTTCGCCGCCGCTGTTGGAGGCGACGAGGCGGACGGTGTAGAAGGTGGCGGGCTGGAGGCCGCTGACGTCGTCTTCGACTTCTTCTGGGGCGCCGGAGACGGTGCCGTTGGAGAGGCCGGTACAGGATGGGACGCACTCGAAGTGCCAGGCGGTGTCGAATTCGGCCGTGGCGCCGCCGGGATCGACTTCGGCGGAGAAGTGGGCGGAGGTGGTGGTGAGTTCGGAGACGACGAGGTTGGAGATCGTCGGGGGCGCGGCGGCGAGGGCGGCTGAGGGGAGCAGGGCGAGGGTGCAGAGCGTGGCGAGGGCTCCGCCCAGGACGGCCAATCTCGGCGTCCTCAGTCGGTCGGCTAGGTCGCGCACGACGGTGTGCGCTCCCGTCGCCTCCCTCCCTGCGTCCTTCTGGAGTTTCGTGATTTCATGCCGCCGCAAGGCCAACCCCCTGAGTTGGACGTGTGAATTTCCCCCGTTTGGGCTCTGGGACC
>JAPVSJ010000054.1:0-3518 GCA_047519745.1 Actinomycetota bacterium
AATTCACCACCGCCTTCGACTTCAACCTCCACGAACTGGCCGGCTACGGGCCGGGGATCCCGGTCGAGGACGTCCACGACGTCGTCGCCGACCTGCCTCCCGGCTTCGTCGGCGCCACCGCCGGGCTGCCGCAGTGCAACGCGACCGAACTCGCCAAGGGCACCGGCGCCACCAACACGACGCCCGAATGCGCCCCCGCCACCCAGGTCGGCATCCTCTACATCCGCACCACCTTCTTCGGCTCGGTCGTCGAATTGAGTCCCTCACCGCTCTTCAACATGGTCCCCCCGCCCGGCGCCCCCGCCCGCTTCGGCGCCAACGTCGGCGGCGCCCTGATCTCACTCGACACCGTCGCGGTCCCCGGCCCCGGCGGCGGCTACGTGCTGCGCACCACCAGCGCCGCCATCCCCCAGGCCCTGGCGATCGCCGGCAACACGGTCAGCCTCTGGGGCGTCCCCTCCGACCCCAGCCACGATCCCCTGCGCGCCTGCCCCGGCGAAAGCTTCTCATCTAGTAGGGGCTGCACGAATGGGATCGGCGCCCCCAGGGCCCTCTTCCGCACCCCCACCTCCTGCACCCCGGCGAGCGAAGGCCTGCGCTTCGGCCTGCGCGCCGACTCCTGGGATCACCCCGGCGGCTTCGACGAAGCCTCCTACCGCAGCCACGAAGGACCCTTCTACCCCGAACCGCCCGAAAGCCGGGGCCCGCGGGTCGGGATCGAAGGCTGCGAAGACGTGCCCTTCGAACCGACGATCGCCACCTCCCTCACCACCAACAAGGCAGACAGCCCCACCGGCCTCAACGTCGACCTCGGGCTGCCCCGCGACTGCTGGGACCCGAAGGCCAGCGCCGCCGAAGTCGAAGCGGCGATCTGCCAGTCCGACATGAAGGAAGCGAGCGTCACCCTGCCCCAGGGCCTCTCGCTGAACCCGGCCGCCGCCTCGGGCCGCGCGGCCTGCACCCCGGCCCAGATGGGGGTGACCAGCCCGCTCGGCTCCTCGGCGGTCGAATTCGACAACGCCCCGGTCAGCTGCCCCGACGCCTCCAAACTCGGCTCGGTCGAAATCACCACGCCGCTGCTCGACACCCCCCTCAACGGCTATGTCTACCTCGCCCAGCAGTCTCAGAACCCGTTCGGCTCGCTGCTGGCGATGTACCTGGTCGCCGAAGTGCCCGGGGTGCGGATCAAGCAGGCGGGCCAGGTGACGCTCAGCCCCTCCGGCCAGCTCACCACCAGCTTCGCCCAGGTGCCGCAGACCCCGTTCTCCAACATCCACCTCGAACTCTTCGGCGGCCAGCGCGCCGCCCTGCGCACCCCGGCCGCCTGCGGCACCTACACCACCCAGACGACGCTCACCCCCTGGTCGGGCAACGCCGCCGCCCACCCCTCCTCCAGCTTCCAGGTCACCGAAGGCTGCGGCGGCGGCTTCGACCCCAAGCTCGACGCCGGCACCCAGAACCCGCTGGCGGGCAGCTACAGCCCCTTCCACCTGCGCCTCACCCGCGCCGACGGCGGCCAGGAAATCGCCGGCCTGCAGGCGGCTCTGCCTCCCGGCCTGATCGGCAAGCCCGCCGGCATCCCCTACTGCCCGGACTCCGTCCTCGCGGGCATCTCCGGCAACGAAGGGACGGGCGCCGGTCAGGAACACAGCCCCTCCTGCCCGGCGGCGAGCCAGCTCGGCACCGTCACCGTCGGCGCCGGCGCCGGCCTCGAACCCTTCTACACCTCCGCCGGGCGCGCCTACCTCGCCGGCCCCTACAAGGGCGCCCCGCTCAGCCTCGCCGTGGTCGCCCCGGCGGTCGCCGGCCCCTTCGACCTCGGCTCGGTCGTCGTCCGAAACGCGCTGAGGATCGACCCCGAAACCACCCAGATCACCGCGGTCTCCGATCCGCTGCCGACGGTGCTGCACGGCATCCCGCTCGACCTGCGCGACGTCCGCGTCGACCTCACCCGGCCGAACTTCACCCTCAACCCGACCAGCTGCGAACCCTCGGCGATCACCTCCACGGTCACCTCGACCCAGGGCGCCCTCGCCCACCCCAGCGTTCCCTTCCAGGCGGCGGGCTGCGACCGCCTCGGCTTCAAGCCGAAGCTGGCGCTGGCGCTGAAGGGCGGGGTCAAGCGCTCCAAGCACCCGGCCCTGACCGCGATCCTCACCGCCCGCAAGGGCGACGCGAACATCGGCTCGGTCCAGGTCGCCCTGCCGCACTCGGAGTTCCTCGCCCAGAGCCACATCAAGACGATCTGCACCCGGGTCCAGTTCGCCGCGGGCGCCTGCCCGGCGGGCTCGATCTACGGCAAGGCCACCGCCACCAGCCCGCTCCTCGACTACCCGCTCACCGGCAACGTCTACCTGCGCTCCTCCTCCCACCCGCTGCCCGACATGGTCCTGGCCCTGCACGGCCCGGCAACGCAGCCCCTGGAGGTCGACGCCGTCGGCCGCATCGACTCCGTCAACGGCGGCATCAGGACCACCTTCGCCGCGGTCCCCGACGCCCCCCTGAGCAAGGTGGTCCTGCGGCTCCCGGGCGGCAAGAAGAGCCTGCTGGAAAACTCGACCAACCTCTGCCGGGCCACCAACAAGGCGTCGGTCCAGATGGACGCCCACAACGCCAAGACGGCCGACTCGA
The DNA here is from genome assembly GCA_047519745.1 of Actinomycetota bacterium. GTDB lineage: Bacteria > Actinomycetota > Thermoleophilia > Solirubrobacterales > 70-9 > VRUE01. Next base: position 2,632 of record JAPVSJ010000054.1, read on the forward strand.
CCCCGACGCTCAAGGTCAAGTGCCCGCAGGCCGGCAAGGCCGGGAAGCGATGACCCGCAACGCCCCCTCAGCGCTCGTAGGCGCGGCCCCGCGGCAGCACCCGCGTGACGAGGATCGTTCGAGCCGCCGGGTCGAGCACGACCAGCACCCGCCAGTCGCCCACGCGGAGGCGCGACTCCGGCGCCCCGGCCAGCTTCCGCAACGCTCCGCTCCTGCGGGGATTCGCCGCCAGTTCGCGCAGGCCGCGCTCCACCCGTCGCCGCACCTGCGGATCGAGGCGACGCAGGTCGCGCTGGGCGCTACGCGCAAGCTCGATGCGCCAGGGCGCGCCGGGAACCTCGCTCAATCGAACTCTCGCATCGCCTCGTCCAGCGACACGGTGCGCCCGGCGGCGATGTCGTCCCGCCCCTCCGCCGCCGCCGTCTCGTCCTCCTCGGTCCAGGGCTCATCGTCCTCGGGCGCCTCGCGGAAGGCGACGAGGACCGGGTCCTCCCGGGCGTCGAGCAGCCGCAGCGTCTCGTCGGCCTCCGCCTCCGAGAGCTTCGTAACTCGCTCCAGCAGCCTCTGCTTCGCGGTCATGCCGCCGATTCTAGCCGGCGGAGCCCCCCGCATGACCGACTTCCACGCCACCGATAGCACCACCACGACCAAGGAGAGCAAGTGAACCGCACAGAGCACAGCGCCAAGAGCCCCGCCGCCAAGACCGGTCTCTTCGCCACGCTCCGTGCCCTTCTCCCCGCCATCACCCCCGCCTCCGAGGGCGAGCTGAGGGCGCCCAGGACGGCCAAGGTCAAGGACCTGGAGTTTCGTGATTTTGGACGCCGCACGGCGTCTGCGCCGGAATCGGGCGACTGCGAGGCGAGAGCAGAAAGGAGCACCGGCAGCCC
>JAPVSJ010000055.1:0-33028 GCA_047519745.1 Actinomycetota bacterium
CTGTTGCTCCGCCGAGTCCTCCCCCGGCTCCCCCCCATGCCTTCACGCATCTGACCGGCTACGACCTTGAGGACCGGCGCCGTCAGGTTGGCCACGACAGTTGGGGCAAGGTCCGGCAACCCGTCGCGGAGGTTGAGCTTCTTGAGCTGCACCGGGACTCCGTTGGCCTCGGCGTTGGAAGCTGCCGCTTCGATCGAAGCTTGCTCATGGTCAAAAGCTGAGACTGGCTCCCAGCCGAGCTTGGCGGCTGCGATTGCGAGGACTCCCGAGCCGGTGCCTAGATCGGTCAGTGGACCGTGAGCTTCACCGGCCGCCTCCAGCTCGAGCAGGAATTCGAGGCAGAGGCGGGTGGTCGGGTGGGCTCCCGTGCCGAAGGCGCGGCCCGGGTCGACGACGACGTCGATCGTGCCCTCGCGCGGCTCCTCCCAGGAGGGGCGCAGCCAGAGGCGATCGCCGACCAACAGCGGCTTGTGGAAGTCCTGCCAGCGGTCCGCCCAGTCGTCGGGAACCGTGGTTGCGACCAGCTCGACCAGGCCATCCCCCGCCGCGACCTCGATCTCCCCAAGCTCCGGCAGCTCGCCCTCGCCACCGTAGATCGCGTACTCGACGTAGCCGGGTCCGCGCTCCTCCTCCACCCCGTTAGGCGCCAGAACCGTCAGCTCGGCCAGCACCAGCTCGGCCAGCTCGGGCTGGCAGCGGACCGCAAGACGGATCAACCGAAGGCTCGCCGCACGCGGCTGAAGAAGCTGTCGCCACCGCCGTGACGCGAGCGGAGGTTGTGCGCCTCCATCGTCTCGCCGAGCTTCTCCACGATCTCGCGCTGCTCCTCGGAGAGCGCCTCCGGGACGATCACCTGCACCGCGATCACCATGTCGCCCGGTGGGCCGCCGTTCGCGCCCGGCATGCCGTGCCCACGCAGGGCGAACTGGCTGCCGGGCTGGATACCCGCCGGAAGCTCGATCTCCCGCTCGCCCTCGTGGCTCGGGACCCTGATCTTGGTTCCCAACATCGCGTCGATCGCCGAGATCTCGACCTGGTGGATCAGGTCCTGACCGCGCATCGGGCCGCGCCGCACCTCGAAGCCGAAGTTGCCGCTGAAGAAGGCCTGGAAGATGTCCTCGACCGAGCCGAAGCCGCCGGGGGCACCGCCGGCACCACGCAAGCCCTCGTGGCCATATGCGTCGTAGGCGCGGCGGCGCTCGGGGTCGGAGAGCACCTCATAGGCTTCCGCGGCGGCCTTGAACTTCTCCTCCGCCTCGGGGTCGTGGTCATTGACGTCGGGGTGCAGCTCGCGAGCGAGGCGACGAAAGGCGGTCTTCACCTCGGCCTCGTTGGCGTCGCGGCCGACACCGAGGATCTCGTAGTAGTCGCCTGGCATCAGCCGTAGACCGACTCGCAGTAGCGCGACAGCTCGCGCGCCGCACCGCGCACCGAGACGATCGCGGTTGCATAGTCCATCCGCAGCGGGCCGACGACGCCGACCGAGCCGAGATTGCGGTGCGCCAGACCGTAGTTGGCGCCGACGACGCTGACCGAGCGCAGCTCGGGCTGCGGGTTCTCGCCGCCGATCCAGAGGAAGACGGAGCGCTCCTCGAGGGCCGAGCGCAGCATCCCGAGCACCCCGGCACGGCGCTCCAGCGCAGTCATCAGCCGGTCGGCGCGGGGCAGGTCACCGCGATGGTCGTCGGAGAGGAGCCGCGAGGCGCCCTCCATGTAGAGGCTGTCGCCGGTTTCCTGCTCGAGCCCGGTGAAGGCCGGGCCAAGCGTGGCGAGGAAGCGCGACTCCGACGGGCCAAGCTCGGGGTCGGCAAGGCGGTTGGCAATCATCCGCGAGCCGATGCCCATCCCGGCCAGGGACTCGTTGAGATAGCTGGAGGCCCACTCGACTAGGCCCGGGTCGACCGGCCCGTCGAAGTCGAAGACGCGCTTGGCGATCGCGCCGGTCGAGGCGATCGCGATCGCCATCACCTTGCTCGGTTGCAAACGCAGCACCTCGACCCGGTGGATCGTCGCCGTGGCCGGCGCCGGTGCAGTGGCCAGCGCCATCAGGTCGGTCATCTGGGCGAGCGCGGCCGTCGTCTCCCGCATCGCCTCATCGACCTCGCGCCGCAGCCGCGAGAGCTCCAGCTCGACACCCGTATCGGCCCTGGGGGCGCCCGTCTCGATCAGGCGATCGACGTAGTAGCGGTATCCGACCTCAGTCGGAACCCGCCCCGCCGAGGTGTGCGGGTGGTTCAGATACCCAGCCGCCTCCAGCGCCGCCAGCTCCGCCCGCACCGTAGACGGACCCCACTCAATCTCCCGACTCTCCGCGATCTCCTTCGACGGCACAGGCTTGCCTGACGCGAGATAAGCATCGACCGCCAACCGAAGAATCAGCTCTTGCCGCGAGGAAAGCACGCGTTGAAGTCTAGGAGGAGCGCCGGGTGAGCCTTCCCAAAACACTCAAGCGAGGCTCCCGCCGAGCGTTTTGGGAAGGCTCGGCCGGCGCTCCTAAAACGCTACTTCGGCCTCTGCATTCCGAATCGTCTGATTCTCGCCCTGCGCAGCAACGACGTCGATCACAGCCTTACCGTCCTCGACCGACTTCACGGTCCCGTTGACGACGATCTCCGTCTCCGGTGCACCCATGCCCCGGAACTGCACCGAGAGCCGCTTCAGCGAGCGCGGATCGCCGCCAGCCGACTCGGCGGCGGCGCGGGCGGTCAAGCCCATCATGTAGAGGCCGTGCAGGATCGTGTTCGGCAGGCCGACGGCCTTGGCGAACTCGGGATCGATGTGGATCGGGTTGAAGTCGCCCGAGGCACCCGCGTAACGGTGCGGCAGGTACTTGTCCGGAGTAACCCTCAACTCCGGGATCTGGTCCCCGACGTTCAGCTCCGCCATCTCAGACTCCCCTCACGATGTTGGTCCAGGTTCCGCGCACGACCTCGGCGCCGTCCTGGTTCGTCGAGACGGTCTCGAACTCGTAGAAGCCCTTGCCGTCCTTCTCGAAGATCTGCAGGCACTTGGCGCCGGTCGTGATCTCATCGCCGGAGCAGGCGGGCTCACCCCAGACGAACTCCTGGCCGCCGTGGACCATCGCGGCGAAGTTCATACCGACCTCAGGATCGAACATCGCCGGCCCGAGCGCCGGAGCGCTGTAGACGACACAGAACATCGGCGGCGCCACCACGTCGCGGTAGCCGGCCGCTTTGGCCGCCTCGCGGTCGAAGTGGACGGGATTCTCGATTCCGATCACCCGCGCGTACTCGCCGATCTTCTCCTTACCCACCTCATAAGTCGTGGCGGGCCATTCCTTGCCAATTGCCTCGGTCTTGATAGCCATGGCGCGAGACCCTATCTACTCGTCGATCTGCAGCACCGCCAGGAACGCCTCCTGCGGCACCTCGACCCGCCCCACCTGCTTCATCCGCTTCTTGCCCGCTTTCTGCTTCTTCAACAGCTTCTGCTTGCGGGTGACGTCGCCGCCGTAGAGCTTCGCGGTGACGTCCTTGCGCACCGCCTTGACCGTCTCGCGGGCGAGGATGTTGGAGCCGATCGCCGCCTGCACCGGCACGTCGAACTGCTGGCGCGGGATCGTCTTGCGCAGCCGCTCGACCAGCCGCTTGCCCTGCTCGTAGGAGAATTCGCGGTGGACGATGATCGAGAGCGCGTCGACCTTGTCGCCGGCGAGGAGGATGTCGACCTTGACCAGGTCGGAGGGCCGGTTGCCGATCGGCTCGTAGTCGAGCGATGCATAGCCGCGGGTCGAGGACTTGAGCAGGTCGAAGAAGTCGAGGACGATCTCGGCCAGCGGCATGTCGTAGCGGATCTGCACCCGCTGCGGGCTCAGATAGTGCATGTCGACGTGGGTACCGCGGCGGCCTTGGCAGAGCTCCATCACGGCGCCCACCTGCTCGGACGGGGCAATGATCGTGGCGCGGATGAAGGGCTCTTCGATCGCCTCGATCGTGCCGGGGTCGGGCAGCTCGGTGGGGCTGCGGACCTCCTTCGAAGTGCCGTTGGTCATGTGGACCTCATAGCGCACGTTCGGGGTCGTCGAGAGCAGGTCGAGCCCGTACTCGCGCTCCAGCCGCTCGCGCACGATCTCCATGTGGAGCAGGCCGAGGAAGCCGCAGCGGAAGCCGAAGCCGAGCGCCTCGGAGGTCTCCGGCTCCCAAGACAGCGCGGCGTCGTTGAGGGCGAGCTTCTCGAGCGCGTCGCGCAGGTCTTCGAAGCGGTCGGTGTCGATCGGGAAGAGCCCGCAGAAGACCATCGGGCGGACCTCGCGGTAGCCCTCGAGCGGCTCCGCGGCCGGTCGCTCCTGCGCCGTCAGCGTGTCGCCGACGCGCAGCTTTGCGACGTCCTTGATGCCGGTTATCAGGTAGCCGACGTCGCCCGCGTCCATCCCCTGCACCCCCGTCATCGCGGGCCGGAAGAAGCCGATGTCGTCGATGTCGGCTTCGGTGCCGTTCTGCATCGCGAGGATCCGCTCATGCTTGCGGAAGGAACCGTCGACCATCCGCACGTAAGCGATCACGCCGCGGTACTGGTCGAACTCGGAGTCGAAGATCAACGCCCGGGTGGGGGCGTCCGGCACGCCCCTCGGGGCCGGGATGCGTTCGACGATCGCCTCCAGCACCTCGATCACCCCCTCGCCGGTCTTGGCCGAGATCCACAGCGCTTCCTCGGGGTCGCCGCCGGTGAGGTCGGCGATCTCCTGTGCGACCCGCTCGGGCTCGGCGCCGGGCAGGTCGACCTTGTTGATCACCGGGATCAGCTCCAGCCCGTTCTCGACCGCCAGGTAGGTGTTGGCGACGGTCTGCGCCTCGACGCCCTGGGCGGCGTCGACGACGAGCAGGGCGCCCTCGCAGGCGGCAAGGCTGCGCGAGACCTCGTAGGAGAAGTCGACATGGCCAGGGGTGTCGATCAGGTGCAGGTGGTAGGTCTGGCCGTCTGAGGCGGTGTACTCGACCCGCACCGCCTGGGCCTTGATCGTGATCCCGCGCTCGCGCTCGAGGTCCATCGAGTCGAGCATCTGGGCCTGCATTTTCTTCGGGTCGACGGCGCCGGTGAGCTCGAGGATGCGGTCGGCCAGCGTCGACTTGCCGTGGTCTATGTGGGCGATGATGCTGAAGTTGCGGATGTGGTCCATGGGCGGGTCGCAAGTATGGCGAGTGGTTGACTGGGCTTGTCGGGGAGGGGTCGGGGGTGTCCGGGCGATTGCTGGGTTTTCGCCAGCCGCGTTGGTCTTGCTCGCTGAGCTGGCGGGGCGAAAAGAGGACGCCGCTGCTCGCCCGGACACCCCCGACCCCTCTACTCGATGGCAGCCGTCGCTCGCGAGACCGGCCTACCTACACGCCGATGGATCCAGGGGCCCGCTCAGCTTGAACACGACCGTTGGCGGCGCTTTCAAGATTGGCGTTGCTCCTCGGCCTTCGGTCCAGCGGGTGGTTGGTGGGTATGGGGGCTTGCCCTGTTCTATGCGGTCGCGGGAGGTGACTACGTAATCGTAGTTGCCTTCGTTGAGTAGGCGGCGCCATTGCTTGCAGGTGGAGGGGGCGGTGAAACCGCCGTGGGGTTGTTCTTCGCCTATGTACTGGACGTGGTTGGTGAGGTCGGTGCCGTACAGGGGGTACTGGCGCGTACTGGTGGTGGCTATTCGGGCGTGGGAGATGCTGCTGGCCCATTTGAAGGCGGCGTTGAGGCCGGGGGCGGCGAAGGTCGGCTTGGCGTAGCGGTTCTGCAGGTAGTGGCGCTGGACCGGGTAGCCGATCGCGATCGCCGCCAGCAAGACCAAGGCCACCACCACGAGTGGCCCGCGGGTCCTGTCACGGTGGCCCTCCCCCATGTGCTCGGACTCGCTTCGCGAGCCCTCCGCTATGGGGGTCCCCCGCCACCGTGCCACCCGCGGGAGGAGTGCCGCCGGTAACACGGTCAGGCCCAAGACCAGAGCTGGGGCTAAGTAGCGCAGGCCGGATTCGAAGCCGCGAGCGACTCCCTCCGGGCCGGAAGCTGAGGTCGGGGCGATCAGCCAGGCGGCGATCACCGCGAGACCGGTGGCGCCGGCGACGAGTAGCGCCCTGTCGCAGTCGAGGTTAGGTGCGGATGGCGAGCCAAAGCTCGACCGCATTGGGAAAAGAGCCAGGAGAAGACCGGCAAGGGCGAGGGCAACGAGCAGGGGCCAGAGGATCGTCAGGCCGCCGTGCAGGCCGGGCAGGAACCATTCCGACCAGACCGAGCCGTTGGTCAAGTAGCCGAGCACGCTGTGACCTTCGCGCCCACCCAGCGCCTGTTCGGGCGCCGGCAGCGAGATCGGCCCGAGGTGGTCGAACCAGGGCAGCGGGTTGCCGGTGTGGATCAGGTTGCGCAGGTACCAGTAGCCGCCACCGGCGAGGGCTGCCAGGCCAGCCGCCGCAAGAGCCCGCCATCGCCTCCCGGCTGGCGCAACGACAGCAATCACGAGGACGAAAACTGCAGCAGGTAGGAGGAAGTTGAGCTTGGTGCCCGCGGCGAGACCGGCCGCCAGCCCGGCGACCAGCAGCGCGCCCAGCTCAGCACCGGGTCGGTCACCACCGCTTCCCGAACCCCCTGCCCCTACCTGCCCGTTTTCTCGTCCCACCTGGGCGTTGACAAGAACAGCAACTGCAGCGAGTAGGAAGAAGATCCCGACGATGTCGTTTCTCGCTTCGCCAGCTTGATCCGAGAGCACCGGCAGGCTCAGCGCAACGGCTCCCAGCGCAAGTGACCAAGGCGCAACTCGGTACGGCTTTCCAATGCACCAGCAAGCGACTAAGCAGCCGACAAACCATCCGAGATTTAACAGCGGTGACAGCAAGTCCCGCCCAAACGCCAACATCCCCGTTGCGTGGAGGATTTCCGCATTCGCCGGGTAGAACCAGGCCAGGAACTGCGGCGCGATGAAGTGCAAGCTCCAGGTGTCCCCAGTCTGAAAGAACCCCGCGGCGAACGGCCCGTGGTACCAGGTCGAATCGAACCCGGTCATACCAGTGGACAGCTTTGACCTCACATCGATGCCGAAATGGATGACCGCGACGGCTGCGATCGCGAGGGCTATTAACGCCGCTCCTTGAGGAGGAGGGTGGGGGCGTCCCTCTCGCTCGCTGGGTTTTTCGCCTCTAAGCGGGTCTCTCTCGCCGACCGGTTCGTGCGAAAAACGGGACGCCGCTACGCGAGAGGGACACCCCCACCCTCCTCCCAGACCCCGCCTGAGCCCCAGCCCAGCCGCAGCAACGATGACGAGGTACGGCACCGCGTCAAAAAGGCCAAAACTCCCAAGAATCTCAGCCGCCCAGAGGAGCAAAGCAAGGGCGATTACCGCGGTGCCCAGATGCGCTGGCGGTCCAGAGAAGTCCGGAAGCAGCCGCACCCTGAGCGCCGAAGCTCCAAGAGTGGCGAAGCCCGCGAGCCAGGCCAGCTCAAGCACGCCCAGCAGATAGCGGCCCAAGTCCAGCATCTAACGACGGCGAAGTAGGCGGGTTATCTGCTCGAGCTCGGCTATGCGGAGGAGCTTGGCGGCGCCGACGTAGACGATTCCGCCCAAGCCCAAAGCAGTTCCCAGCGAGACGATCTGGCCGAGCAGGCCGCGGCCGAGGGCGCTGTCGAGGACGTCCCAGATGCCGAACGAGACGGCGGCCAGCGCCGCCGCGGCGATCGCGATCCTGAGGCCGGTCGAGAGCAGCCTGCCCAGCTCCAGGCCGCCGAACTCGTGACGCAGGACGAGAGCCTGGGCGATCACCGCGGTCGACGTGCCGATGCCGGTGCCGGCGACGATCCCGCCGGTCCCGAACGGCTTATAGAGGGCAAAGGCGGCGAGCGTGGAGACGACCAGGTCGAGCCCCGCCAGCCCGGTCGCCATCCAGGGTCGCTGGAGGCTGAAGAAGGTCCGGGTCTGCAGCAGGTAGAGGCCGTTGGTCGGCAGCGAGAAGGCGAACCAGAAGAGCGCGGTGGCGACCAGGGTCGTCTGCTCGGGAGTGAACTCGCCGCGCTGGTAGACGAGCCGGATCATCGGCTCGGAGAGGACCAGCACGGCAGCCGTTGCCGGCAGGAGCACGAAGAGGATCTGGCGCATCCCGTTGGCCATCGTCGCCCGCAGGTTCTCGAGCTCGCCGCGGGCGGCGAAACGGGCCAGGGTCGGGAAGAGCACGGTCGCGATCGCCACCGAGAAGATCCCCTGCGGAAGCTGGTAGATGCGGAACGCTTTGTCGATCGCCGCCGGCGACTGTTCGCTCACTAGGCTGCCGAAGAGGCTGTTGATCAGCATGTTGAAGTTGATCAGGCCGAGGCTGATCGTCACCGGCAGCATCAGCAGCAGGACGCGGCGCACGTCGGGGTTGCGCCACTCGAAGCTCCAGCTGAACTTGAACGGCGTGTTGCGCAGGTCGAAGGTGGGGATCAGCAGCTGGACGAGGGTGCCGACGAGGATGCCGATCGCGTAGGCGTAGATCCGGTCCTGACCGTGGAGGTGCGGGATCAGGAAGACCAGCACGGCGATGATCGTCAGGTTCCAGAACAGCGGCGAGATCGCGAAGGCGCCGAAACGGTCGTAGCTGTTGAGGATGCCGACGACGACGCCGCTCATGCCGAGCAGGATCAGGATCGGGAAGAGGACCTGGGAAAGGGTGACGGTGAGGTCGAGGAGCGCCCCTTCGAAGCCCGGCGCGAAGAGCGGCATGATCACCGGCGCCAGCAGCACGAACAGCGCCGTGAGCGCCCCCAGCACGAGGGTCACGAGCAGCAGCAGGGTCGAGGCCATCCGGAAGGCCTCGCGGTAGTTCTTCTTCTCGAGCTGCTCGGTGAAGACGGGTACGAAGGCTGGCTGCAACGCCGCGTCGGCGAAGAGCGCGCGAACCAGGTTGGGGACCTGGAAGGCGACCGTGAAGGCCGACATCGGCCCGTTTACGCCGTAGTAACCGGCGGCGACGACCTCGCGAGCGAGACCTGCGATCCGCGAGGCGGCGGTGGCCAGCGAGAAGAACGCCGTGGAGCGGGCGATGCGGCCGGACCGCAAGCCGGGAGCGGGCTCACCGGAGCTTTCCTCGCCGGGCTCGAATGCCTCCGCGGCGCGCACCGCGGCGTCAGCGGCGATCGCTGCCTGCTCGCGATCGTCTTTGTCGGGTGCCCTGGGGGTCTCCAAGCTTGGTCTCAGTCGCTATAGTCGGCGGCCGCCTGGGACCGGCCGGTGCCGCTTCGAGGCTCACGACTCATGGCCAACATAGCCTCACAAAAGAAGCGGATCCTACGCAGCGAGCGCGAGCGAACCGAGAACCGGCTCCTGACCAGCACGGTCAAGACCTATTTCCGGCGACTCGAAAGCGCCGTCGAGGGCGGCGATGCGGCAGCAATCGAGGCCGAGGAACGAGCGCTCGTGTCGCGGATCGACAAGGCTGTGCAGAAGGGCGGCATGCATCGCAACACCGGTGCCCGCAAGAAGGCGAAAGCCGCCCGTATCGCCTCCAGCGCCGCGAAGTAACTTAGGGCCTCCCGGCAGGGGTTCCACTTAACTTTTTCGGCTCTCCTGACGTTTCCGTGGGTCACGTAAGCAGTTGAGAAAGAGGCGCACGCCGCTCCGCGCCTAGGTTTCCGGTTTCTCGAAGACTGGAAACGAAAGGGGCGGCAACGACGTGCGCAAGGAGAGGGTATGGGCACGCCTGCTCGGTTTGGAGCAGGTGGTGGTCGAAAGCGTCGAGATCGACGACAAAGAGCAGGTAGTGGTGGCGGTCAGACCCCACCGCCAGGAACAGGACCGCTGCGGTGTCTGCGGCCGCCGCTCCCCGGGCTTCGACCTCGGCGAGGGACGACGGCGCTGGCGGGCGCTGGACCTCGGCACGACGATCGCCCACCTGGAGGCTGACGCGCCGAGGGTGAGGTGCGCCGAACACGGGGTGGTGGTCTGTGCCGTGCCCTGGGCCAGGCACGACTCTCGCTTCACCCGCGCCTTCGAGCAGCAGGTCGCCTGGCTGGCGGTGAACACCTCGGGCAGCGCCGTCGCCGAGCTGATGCGGATCGCCTGGCGCAGCGTCGGGGCGATCTGCGAGCGGGTGGCGACCGAGGCGGGACGCGAGGTGGACCTGTTCGCCGGCCTTCGGCGGATCGGGATCGATGAGATCTCCCACCGCAAGGGCCACCGCTACCTGACCGTCGTAGTCGACCACGACACCGGCCGCCTCATCTGGGCGGCGCCGGGGCGCGACAAGGCCACCGTGGAGGCGTTCTTCGAGGAACTCGGCTCCAAGCGCACCAAGCGGCTGAAGCTCGTCTCCTGCGACATGGCGGGCTGGATCGAGGCGGTGCTGGCCGAGCGCTGCCCGAGGGCCAAACGCTGCGTCGACCCCTTCCACGTGATCCAGCTCGCCACCGAAGCGCTCGACAAGGTCCGCCGCGAGGTCTGGAACGAGGCGCGCCGCCAAGGCCAGGGCGATGTCGCCCGCGAGCTCAAAGGCACCCGCTACGCCCTCTGGAAGAACCCCGAGAACCTGACAGTGCGCCAGCAGTCAAAGCTCGCCGATGTCGAGAAGCTCAACCGGCCGCTCTACCGTGCCTACCTGCTGAAGGAGCAGTTACGCCAGATCTACCGCCTGCCGGCAGGCAAGGCGATCGCCCTGCTCGACGAATGGATCTCCTGGGCGCGGCGCTGTCGCCTCAAGCCCTTCGTCAAGCTCGCCCGCACGATCGCTGCGCAGAAGGAGGGGATCGTCGCGGCGATCCGCCACGGTCTCTCCAACGCGCGGGTGGAGGCGATCAACACCCAGATCCGCCTGATCGCCCGCCGGGCCTTTGGGTTTCACTCGCCTCAGGCGCTGATCTCCCTGGCGATGCTGAAGCTCGGCGGGTTGTGTCCTCCGTTGCCGGGAAGAGTCACCGTCACGTGACCCACGGAAACGTCAGGAGAGCCACTTTTTCGGTGTAGTGCTGAAAGTCGTCCGTCTTCGCATCGGCGAAAAAGTACAAGACGTTCCACCCCTACCGGGAGGCCCTAAGCCGGAACGCCGGCCGCAGCCCGCAGAGCCAGCGTCAAGGCCAGCTCGTCTCCGTAATCGGCTCCGCCCCTGCACCAGACCTCCAAATCCGCCAGGGCGATGGTGGCCCCCTGCAGCTCATCGACCTCGACCCCCTGCAGCCTGCGGACGAGCTGCTTGGCCGCATAGGGATGCATGCCCAGACTTGACTCGACCTGGCCTGACGGCACCCCCTCCGCCAGTGCCGCCGCAGCCATGCAGGCTTTGCGCAACCGTGAGGCGAGGCCGTAGATCAACCCGGTGACGTTCTCACCCTGCGAGATCAGCCGCTCGGCGATCCGCAGCGCAGCCGCCGCATCGCGTTCCAGCAGCGCGTCGGACAGCGCCCAGACGACGGCCTCCGAGGTGTCGGCGATCATCGCGTCCAGATCGGCGGCGGCCACCGCGCCGTCGTCTCCCGCCCAGAGCGCGAGGCGCTCCAGCTCGTTGTGGAGGCGCTGTGGATTGGCCCCCATCCGATCGACCAGCATGCGCGCCGCCGCCGGGTCGAGGCGGAAGCCGAGCCGCTCGGCGTCGGCGATCAGCAACCGCGGCATGTCCCTCGCCTTCGGCGCCTCGAATTCGTGGATCTCCCCCTTCGCCGCCTTGACCGCCTTGGCCAGCTTCGCCGGCGCTTTTGCCCGCGCGATCAGGACGACGCTGAGATCGGGAGGGAGCTCGACGAGCGCCGCCGCCACGGCTTCCAGCTGCCTGTCACGCCAGCGCTCCACGCCGTCGGCGAGCAGGTAGCGGCGCGACTCCGTCAGCGACAGCGCCGGGATCGCGCCGAGCAGGGCCTCGTGATCTGGCGCACCCCGCCCCTCACCGGGCTCGAAGACCTGCAACGAAGCCGGCCCACCGTCGCGCTCGGCCCGTGCCCGCAGGCGTGAGCGCGTCGCATCGATCTTGGCCCCGTCGGTACCGGCGATCAGATAGAGCGAACGCATCTCCTCGGCCACGGGCCGAGTTTAGATGGCCACCCGGAGCCGCCCGCTTCAGTGACCGTGGCCGTAGCCATGGCCGCCGCCGTGACCCCAAGACGGCGCATGTGACTGCCCGCTGTCGGATTCTTCGGGGGCATTGGGTTCCGGCGGAGGAGCTGCGCTGGGGGCTGGTGGCGCCTCTGGGCTTTCACTCGGTTCCGGCGTATCCGAGTTTTCTCCACCCCCCGAGTGGCTGTGGCCGTGACCACCGCCCCTGCCCAGACGATGGCCATGGTCCTGTCCTTCGCCGTTGTCGGCAATCGGCGGCGTCTGGGCTGGGACCGGGGATTCGGGAGTGCCATGCGCCGCAGGTTCGGGGGAGGCAGGGCCGGGACTGGAAGCCGGTACCGCTTCGGGTGCCGGCGCCGGAGCCGCAGTGGCGGGGGGTTGCTCGGCCGCGGGAGGAGCGGGGACCACTTCGCCGGCCGGGCCGCCGGTGGCGCCCACCGACGTCGGATGGGACGCAACCAGCCCGGCAGCACGGGGGGCGCGCGATCCGCCCAGCGCTGAGCGGCCGGGGTGCCTGGATCCGCCCGTGGCGGCCGCTGAACTCACCCTGACCACCGTGCCGGCAGCTACCGCCGGACGGGCGACCTGACCCCCTGCCGGGGCCGCGACCGAGGCGTTGCCGACCACCTCATGTCCGCCTCCAAGGCCGGGGATCGGGGCGCCGGCGATCAACGGCCAGCCCTGGTTGAGCGCCAGAGCGACGATCGCAAGCCCGATCGCTGCGGTTGCACCGAGCAAGGCAAGCGATGTGCTGCGGGTCCGCTCGAGCAGGCCCTCGCCGAGAACGCTCGTCCTGACGGCAGATAGCAGCGGCCGCTGTCCCTGTTTGGAAAGCACCGATACGTCCATCGACCGCCGTCGCCCGATCGACGAGGCCGCCGCGGCATAACCCCCAATATCGATTCGTTGATTCGTCCATGCCCAAGAGCGTTCTCGCCGCCCGGTCAACCGCCGTCGCGGGTCACCCGAACCGCGTCGCCAATCGCTTCGAGCACGACGGTTCCATCCAGGTCGGTGCGCAGGGTCGGGACCCCGTGGGCCGCAAGGGTCGCCAAAGTGGTTGGAGTCGGGTGGCCGAACGGGTTCCCCGCCCCGACCGAGATCACCGCCAGCCGGGGCCGGGTGCGATCGAGCAGGGCGCCGAGCCCGGCGTCGTCGCTGCCATGGTGGGCAACCTTGAGCACGTCCACAGGACCGGGGTCGATTGGCGTCGTTTCCGCCTCCGCGTCGGCGGTCAGCAGGATCGAGAAGCTGCGCCAGCGGGCAACCATGACCAGCGCCAGCTGGTTCGGGTCTTCGCCCGCATGCGAGCCCGGGAGCAGCTCGGCCGGAGGCCAGAGCACGTCGAGCCGCAAGCCGCCCGATCGCAGCTCGCTACCCCGGGCGAGGCGGTGGTCGGGAACGCCCGCGGCGGCGATCTCGGCGAGGGTCTGTCCGCGCAGGACCGCGTAGAGGAGACGCCCGATCGGGAAGGTCCCGAGCAGCTCCCGGATTCCGCCTGCGTGATCTGACTGATCGTGGGTGACGATCGCGGCGCCGAGCCGGGTGACCCCGGCGGCGCGGAGCTTCGCCGCGAGCGCGTCTCCCGGCGGGCCACCGTCGACCAGCACGGCCGGAGCGCCCCGCGGCTGTAGGAGGATCGCGTCGCCCTGCCCGACGTCGAGAACCGATACCCGCAGCCCGGCCGGAGGGTCAGGCGAGCGTCCATCCGACGCGAGCAACCCCGGCACAGACGCGAGCGCGGCCAGAACGGCAACGAGCCCAAGCGCGGCCACCAAGCGCCGGCGGCGGGCCTGAAACGTCCATATGGAGGACGCCTCAGGCCAGTCGGCGGCCTTTCTCTTGCGCAGGCGCCGAAGCTGGCGGATTCGGACGAGGCGCAGAGACAGAAGCGAGGCTGCCGCAATTGCCACGTAGGAGGCAACCAGGCCGCCAAGCCCCAGCCGCACGTGCAGGTAGGCCCAGCCCGGACGGGCGCACCAGGCGGCCACCTGGGCGATGTAGGCGAGCAGGAGGGAATTGACGGCGTTGAGGGCGGCGACCGGTGCGCCGGGCACCTGGCCCGCGGCGCCGCTCAGCATCCCCAGCCACATCGCCGGCGCCACCGCGGGCAAGGCGAGCAGGTTGGCGACGAGCGTCATCGTCGAGATCGCTTCGAAGTGGAAGGCAATCAGCGGCGCCGTGGCCAGCGTGGCGGCGATCGTCACCGCCGCGCCCTCGGCCAGGGCGTGGCGCCAGCCGCGGCTGCCGATCCTCGCGGCGATCCCGGCCCGCAGCGGTGCGGCGAGCAGGAGGATGCCGAGCACCGCGGCGAAGCTGAGTTGCCAGCCGACGTCGCCTGCGATGCCGGGCTCGAGGACGAGCAGGACCACGGCGGCAAGCACGAGCGCGTAGAAGCGCGAGGCGCGGCGACCGGCCAGGGTCGCAAGCACGCTCAGCGCACCCATGATCCCGGCGCGCTGGATCGAAGGACCGGCGCCGGCCAGCGGCACGTAGACGACGATCAGGCCGAGCACCCAGAGAAGCCGGGTGCGGAGCGGCAGCCCGAGCGCCGCCAGCACCGGCATCGCCAGCAGGACGAGCAGCGCCACGTTCTGACCCGAGACAGCGAGCAGGTGGCTCAGCCCGGCCCGGCGGAAGTCTTCGGTCGTCGCCGGGTCGACCTGCTCGTCCTCACCGAGCACGAAGCCGCGCGCCAGCGCCGCCTCCCGCGCCGGCATTCCCCGGCCGAGCGCGGCATCGGCCCGAGCGCGGAGCTCGCCGCTGTGGGAAAGCGCCAGCGCGACCGCCGCCGCGACCAGCAGGAGCGGCGCCGGCAGGGCCCTGGCACGCATGAGCTCAGGGCTGCAGCCGGGCTCGCAGCGATTCCATCGTCGCCGGGCCGATGCCGCTCACCCGGTCGAGCTGATCGACCGAGGCGAGGCCACCGTGCTGGTCGCGGTATTCGACGATCTTGGCGGCGGTCACCGGCCCGATGCCGTCGATCGTGTCGAGTTGCTCGACGCTGGCGCTGCCGAGGCTGATCGGGCCGTCTTCCGCCGTGGCGCCAGGGGTCGCGACTGATCCCCCGGGCCCCCGCTTCGGCACCATCACCTGCTGCCCGTCGGCGAGGCGCGCGGCGCGGTTGATCCGTTCGAGCAGGGCACCGCCGGCCGGCCCGCCGGCCCGTTCGATCGCATCGACGACGCGGGCGCCGGCCGGCAACCGGTAGACCCCCGGCCGTCGCACGGCGCCGGCGACATCGACCACGATGTCGCCGCCCCCGCCGCTTTTCAGGCTGAAGCCGCTGGAGTCGTTGAAGCTCGAAGCGGCAGCCATGGACGTTCCGGCGCTGCCCTCAGACCGGATCGCCCGCGCGCCGACCAGCAGCAGCGCGACGGCGACGGCGCCGTAGACGAGGACCTGAGACCTGCTCAACTCGGGCATGGACCGAGCGTGCCCGATCCCGACGCGCGAGTGGTGCGCTAAATCAAAAAGTTCAGCTACAGATCTTCGTCGTCGGTGTAACCAGCGACTTCGGCGAGTTTGTCGCTGTACAGCTCGGCCGCGGCGACCGGTGGCGACTGCACCGATACGCAGGCCAGCCCCTGATCGCCGTTGTTGGCGATCGAGTGGTCGGTGGCGGGCGGGACGAGGATCAGATCGCCCTCCCCGACCTCCTGCGTGTCGCCGGCGACGGACATCGTTCCCGCTCCCCGTACGACCACGTAGACCTGCTCGGCGCCCTCGTCGGAGCGCAGGGTCTGCTCGGCTCCGACTGGCATCTCCAGCCAGGTCACGGACATGTTGCGGGCCCCGAGCTCCCCCGCGTCCATCAACGCGTGGTAGCGAAGCCGGTGCCACTCCTCCGCGGGAGCTTCTGCAAGGCGCCTGACCAGCATGCGGCGCTTTGTACCAGAAAAAGCGATCTGGGCCGTGAAAACCGCTGTGGAAGTCCTCAGCGAACGACCAGGTTGACCAGCTTGCCCGGGACCACCACCTCCTTGACGACCTGCTTGCCGTCGGTGTGAGCGCGAACCTTCTCGCTCTCGCGGGCCAGCGCGAGCAGGTCGGCCTCAGAGGCCTCGGCGGACGCTTCGATCCGGTCGCGCAGCTTGCCGTTGACCTGAACCACCAGGGTGACGGTGTCGCTGGCCAGAAGCTCGGGGTCGGCGACCGGCCAGGGGGTCTCCCAGAGACGCCCGCCCTCCAACCGCTCCCAAACCTCGGCTCCGAGGTGGGGAGCGAAGGGAGAGATCAGCGAGGCGGCGGTGGCGGTGGCGAAGCGAACGGCCGCCAACCCCCCCGGGTTGCCGTAGAGGCCGTCTTTCAGCCGGTAGGCCTCGTTGACCAGCTCCATCACCGCGGCAATCGCGGTGTTGAACTGGAAGCCGCGCTCGAAGTCCCGGCTGACCTTGTCGATCGCCCAGTGGGCCTTGGCGAGCAGCTCGCGCGCCTCTCCCCCGGCTTCCTGGTCCACCTCCCCCGCCGCCATCGGCTCGACCTCCTCGCAGAGTCGCCAGAGGCGGGAGAGGAAGCGGTTGACGCCCTCGACCCCCTCGTCGGACCAGTCGCCGCCGCGCTCCGGCGGGCCCATGAAGCAGATGTAGGTGCGGGTGGTGTCAGCGCCGTAGCGCTCGACGTAGTCGGCGGGGCTGACCGTGTTGCCCTTCGACTTCGACATCTTGGCGCCGTCGCGGGTGATCATCCCCTGGGCGAAGAGGTTGGCGAACGGCTCCTGCACCGCGAGATGGCCGAGGTCGGCGAGCGCCTTGGTCAGGAAGCGCGCGTACATCAGGTGCAGGATCGCGTGCTCGACGCCGCCGATGTACTGGTCGACCGGCAGCCAATGGTCGGCCGCGGCGCGATCCCAGGCCGCCTCGGCGTTGCCCACGTCGAGGTAGCGGATGAAGTACCAGGAGGAGTCGACGAAGGTGTCCATCGTGTCGGTCTCGCGCCGGGCGGGGCCGCCGCAGCGCGGGCACTCGGTCGCGACCCAGTCCTCAGCGGCGGCGAGCGGGCTGCGGCCCTTGGGCGCGTAGTCGTCGACCTCGGGCAGCTCGACCGGCAAACGGTCGTCGGGCACGGGGACGATCGCGGGCGCTCCGTCCTCGCCGCATGCCTCGCAATAGACCACGGGGATCGGGGCGCCCCAGTAGCGCTGGCGCGAGACCAGCCAGTCGCGCAGGCGGTAGTTGACGGCCGATTCGCCCCGACCGTCCTCGTTCAGCCAGGCGACGATCTCCTCGTAGGCCTCGCGGTTGTGCTTTCCGTCGAAGCGGC
Organism: Actinomycetota bacterium; assembly: GCA_047519745.1. Lineage (GTDB taxonomy): Bacteria > Actinomycetota > Thermoleophilia > Solirubrobacterales > 70-9 > VRUE01. Next base: position 17,255 of record JAPVSJ010000055.1, read on the forward strand.
CCGATCCGGTCATCGGCCCGTCGCCGGGGTACGGCAGCCCCCCCTCATCGCGGGCGATCTCCGGGTCCGAGCCTTCGATCACGCGCCTGACCGGCAGGTCGAACGCCTTGGCGAACTCGTAGTCGCGGAGGTCGTGGCCGGGGACCGCCATGATCGCGCCGGTGCCGTACTCCATCAGCACGTAGTCGGCGACGAACATCGGGATCTCCTCACCATTGACCGGGTTGACGACGCTGCGCCCGAGCGGCACGCCCGTCTTGGCGCGGCCCTCGTCGCCACGGTCCTCGACCGACTCGCGAGCGACCTGGTTGACGTAATCGCGCACCGCCCCCTCGGCGGCCGTGCCGGCGATCAGGCGCTCGAGCTCGGGATGCTCTGGGGCGAGGACGAAGAAGGTGGCGCCGAAGAGCGTGTCGGGACGCGTGGTGAAGACGGGGAAGTCGAGGTCGAGCTCCGCGCAGCGGAAGCGGACCTCGGCGCCCTCGGAGCGGCCGATCCAGTTGCGCTGCATGGTGACCACGTGCTCGGGCCATGACTCGAGCAGCTCGAAGTCGGCGAGCAGCCGCTCGGCGTACTCGGTGATCTTGAAGAACCACTGCTCGAGCCGGCGCTGTTCCACCGGCGTGCCGCAGCGCTCGCAGCGGCCATCGACGACCTGCTCGTTGGCGAGCACGGTGGCGTCCACCGGGCACCATTGAACGGGAGCCTCGTCGCGGTAGGCGAGGCCGCGTTCGAAGAGGCGGAGGAAGATCCACTGGGTCCAGCGGTAGTACTCGGGCGTGTGGGTGCCGAGCTCACGCGACCAGTCGATCGAGATCCCCCACTCGCGGAACTGGCGGCGGAAGGACTCGATCGAGCGCTCGGTCGCCTCACGCGGCGGCTCGCCGGTCTTGATCGCGTTGTTCTCCGCCGGCAGGCCGAAGGCGTCGTAGCCCATCGGGTGGATGACCTCGTAACCGTGGCGGCGGCGGAAGTGGGCGATCGCGTCGCCGACCGCGTAGCACTTGAGGTGACCGACGTGAGGCTCGCCCGAGGGATAGGGCAGCATCTCCAGCACGTAGGACTTCGGCTTGGCCTCGTCGAAACCGGGCTGCCCGGGGTTCGGGACCTCCCAGGTCTTCTCCTCGGCCCAGAGCCGCTGCCACTTCGCCTCGATCGCCTTTGGGTCGTAACCGGCCATTACGGCGATCTTATGAGTCAGACGACCGGCGAGACCGCCTCGAGGATGTGGGGCCAGACGTAGACCTCGATCGTGGCTGCCGCGACGAGGGTGGGAATCGCCAGGGCGACGGTGAGGAAGGTGGCCGCGAGCAGCTGGTTCCACTCGCCGCGGCGGCTGGCAATCAGCCAGGCGGCGAGGGGAAGGAAGAGGGCGGTCAGCTCGGGGATCGCGTGGGGCAGGACGGTGAGGATGAGGACGGCACGGGATATGTCGAGCTGGGAGGCGACGGTCGCGCCTTGGAAGCCGAGGTAGAGGGACTGGGTGAGAAGCGAGAAGAGGGTTACCGCAGCGACGAAGAGGATCGCGAACTGCCCCGCCTTGACGTGAACCCAGCGCGAGAGGCCGCGGCGCTGGGCGGCGGCGATCGGCATCGAGGCGCCGGCGATGAAGCCGGCGACGCAGGCGGTCGCGTGCAGGGCGAGGACAAGCGAGTTGCGCCAGAGGATCGGCAGCAGGTCACCTGGATCCTGCGGTTCGGTCAGCCCGGGCAGGTGGATCGGGGTGATGTCGGGGGTGAGGAGCCCGGATACGACCCAAACCGCGCCCAGCAGCGTAAGCGCGATCGCCACGCTGAGCGCCAACCAGCCGCGCAGAACAGCCCATGGATGGCCGTTCCAGGCCTCGAGGGTATTCCGCGTATCTCGCATGCCATGCGAGAAAACGTGCTCGTTGACGCTGTTCATCGCCTGATCATCGGCAGCTGGAGGGCGGCGATTGAGCGAAGTAGGCTGCGGCCATGCGGTCGAGGAGAGGGTGGCTGATCGGCGGTGCGGTCGCGCTTGCCGTGGCGATCGCGATCGGTGCCGGGGTGAGCTGGCATTTCTCGAACGCGGTGCTCGTCCCCGACCACGCCCCCTGGCCCGAGAACGACGAGGTGGTGCGGCTCGCCCCCGGCCGGATCGTGATGGCGCGCTCCGAAGACACGGAGCGACCGGGCGTCTACGGGCTCGACTGGCCCGGCGGGCATGCGGTGATCGGCGCGATCGAGGATGACAACGCCGGCACCGTCACCCGGAAGCTCCTCTCGGTGCACGGCTACCTGGCCACGGGTAGGAAGGTCTTGGTCGACGCCGATGTCTATTCGGGCGATCCACGAGAAGCGCTGGGCATGCGCTTTGCGACGGTGCGCGTCCCCGGCGAGCTGGGGCCGATGCCGGCCTGGTTGATCCCGGGCCACAGCCGTACCTGGGCGATCGTCGTGCACGGGATCAACGGGACCCCGCAGGAGGGACTGCACCTGGCGCCGGTGCTGCATCGCTCGGGGCTTCCGGCCATGCTGATCACCTACCGGGACGACCTCGGCGCCCCGCCCAGCCCCGACGGCTTCCATCACATGGGCCTGACCGAGTGGAGTGACCTCGCGGCGGCGGCGCGCTACGCGCTCGCCCACGGCGCGCGGCACCTGGTCCTGGTCGGCTTCTCGATGGGCGGCGCGATCGTCGCCCAGTTCATGGAGCGCTCGCCACTGGCCCACCGGGTCGCCAGCCTCGTCCTCGACGCGCCGGCGCTCGATTGGCGGCGTGTGCTCGAATTCAACGCGGCGCAGAAGGGCTTCCCGGCCTTCGCCGCGCTGCCGCTCGAGTGGGCGATCGGCGCCCGCATCGACGCCGACTGGGACAGCCTCGACGCCCTTGACCACACCGAAGCCTTCCACCTGCCGATCCTGCTCTTCCACGGCGGCGATGACAAGGTAGTGCCGATCTCCATCAGCGAAGACTTCGCCGCCGCGCTGCCGCGCTGGGTCACCTACTACCGCGTGCCGCGCGCCGGCCACGTCGAGTCCTGGAACGTCGCTCCGCGGCTCTACGAACAGCGCCTGACCGCATTCCTCTCGCGCCTGCGAAATTGAGCCGCTGAGTGCCGCCGGAGCGAGAACGGCGCGTTGCTACGCGGGTGGCTCCACGGGCCCGAGGCGCGCGTAGGGCTTGCCTCGGCGGCGTATCAGGATATCCGTGCCCGCCGCGGCCCGCTCCATGTAGTAGCCGAAGTGATTGCGGAACTTGTGGGCACCGACCTCTTCGGAGTGTTCGGTAAGACAACCTTGATTAATGGAGCTGGAGGGACTCGAACCCTCGGCCTTCCGGATGCCATCCGGACGCTCTGCCAGCTGAGCTACAGCCCCAAGGCGATATTTCTCGGCTAAGTGTAGTGACGCGCGCTGGCCGTTTCTCGTTGGTCGAAGTCTCAGCTGAAGGCTCCACTGACCGTCCACGATGTCGATCGGCACCAAGAAGCATTCGTCGAGATCACCGCAGTAGATACCGAATGCATCGACCTCGCTCGCCAAATATCTCTCCCGGATGAAGCCGTTGGGTCCGCGCCGGCTCCTGCTGAGCTTTGCCATGACGACATCCCCCTCCCGGCGACCCCATTTGCACTGCACTCTGAGGAGTCGTCCCTTGATGCCAAGGATCAGGTCGTAGCGCTCGTGCTCGGTCAGGGGGGCGAAGACGGACAGCCCCAAGGTCGCCGCCTCCTTGGCGATCGCCAGCTCGGCCACGTTGCCCTTGTGGTTCGGGTTGTGCGTCTCCACGAACATATGTTCGCAGACAACGAGCTGCCAGTCAATACGTCAACCGTCCAAATCGTTCGGGCTACTCGCCCAACGTGCCAGCGTTCTACGCGGCGCGCTGCTCGGGGTCCTGGTCGTCGTCGACGTCGAGGACCAGGTTGTCGTCCGCGGTGCGGCGGATGTTGAAGTCGAAGGGGGCGTTCTCTTCCAGCTCACGGAGCAGGTCGACCGGCTCGTCGAGGTGCATCGAGAGCGTCGCGCGGCCCTCGGAGAAGCGCTCGACCGAGATCTCCGAGGCGCCGAGGCGGCCGACCGCGTTTTCGAAGCCGACGAGCTGAGAGAAGTCACCGAGCGGGCCGATCTCGAGCTTGATCAGGCCCTCGAAGAGCTGCCCGAGGGCCGCCTCTGCGGTCGGCTCCTCCTGGGCGGCGCCGTTCGCGGCGCCCTCGTGGGCCTCCGCGAGATCCTGGGTGCGGCGGCTCACCTCGACAGCCTCGCGCAGCGCCTTCATTCTGATCCGCGTCGCCTGGCCGCGGGCCTGCGCCTCGATCGCCTCGAGCCGCTCGGAGACCGTGCGCAGGGAGTGGATGCTGCGCTCGTGGCGCTCGTCGGCTTCGCGCAGGCGCTCGCTGAGGCCGCGGATCTCGCGCTCGCGCTCGATCACCATGCCCGAGAGAGATGCAAGTTCGGCGTCGGCGGCCGACGCGTGGTGCTCGACGGCCTCGATCGCCGCGTCGCGCGCCGCCATCGCGGCGTCGACTTCCTCGCGGCGGTAACCCAGTAGCGCCCGCTTGAAGCTAGCCATGCGCGGCACCGTAGAGGTGCCCTCGGACGCCATCCTGTGACAACTGCAACTCGAGCCGCGGCGCCTCGCGCCAGAGGTCCTCGAGCTGGTAGCGCTCCCGTTCCTCGGCGGTGAAGACGTGCAGGACGGCGTCGAGGTAGTCGAGCACGATCCAGCCGGCCGCCCCCTCCCCGTCGACTCCGCCGGGCAGCAGCCCGTGCTCCCCCTTGAGGCGCAGCTTGACCTCGTCGACTACCGCCCGCGCCTGGCGTTCGTTGCGCGCCGTGCAGATCGCCAGGAAGTCCGTGTAGGCGGCGAGTCCGCGCATGTCGAGGACGACGATCTCGGTCGCGCCTTTCGAGTCGGCCAGCTCGGCCAGCCGTCGTGCCAGCGCCTCGGACTCGAGCCCACTCACGAGTAGATCCCCTTCTCTTCGATGAACCGCGCGACCGCCTCCGGCACGAGATAGCGCAGCGGCCTGCCGGCCGCCGCACGCTCGCGCACGGCGGAAGAGGAGACGCCGAACTGCGGCATCTCGAGCATCGTCGCCTTCCCGTCGGCACTGACGCTGCGCATCACCGCGCCCACCTCGGCGTCGGATATACCCGAGCGCCGTGCCACCGCCAGCCGCGCCAGCTCGACCACCCGCTGCGGCTCGCGCCAGCTCTCAAACCCGACAGCGGCGTCCGCCCCCATTACGAACACCAAGTCCGGCTCTTCCCTTTCGCGTGCAAGCAACTCCAAGGTCTCATACGTGTAGGACGGCCCCTCGCGTTCGACCTCCAGCGTCGAGACCGTGAAGCGCGCGTCGTCGGCGGCGGCGAGCCGCGTCATCGCCAGGCGCAACTCCCGACCGGGATCGTCGTGTATCCGCTTGTGCGGCGCCTCGCCGGTCGGCACCAGCACGACCTCGTCGAGGCCGAGCTGCCAGAGCGCCTCCTGGGCGAGCGCCAGGTGCCCCAGGTGGGGCGGGTTGAAGGCCGAGCCGAGGACGCCGATCGCCGGTCGCGAGCTTTTCGCCGCGGGCGAGCTATTCACGCACTTGGCCGTCGCCGCGGACGACGTACTTGTAGGTGGTCAGCTCACGCAGGCCGATCGGGCCGCGGGCGTGCAGCTTCTGGGTCGAGTTGCCGATCTCCGCCCCCATGCCGAACTCGAAGCCGTCGGTGAAGCGGGTCGAGGCGTTGGTGTAGACGACGGCGGCGTCGACCTCGGCGGCGAAGCGGGCGGATGCCTCCTCGGAGCGGGTCACGATCGCCTCGGAGTGCCGAGTGCCGTGGCGGTTGACGTGATCGATCGCCTCCTCCAGCGAGTCGACCAAGGCGACGGCGAGCTTCAGGTCGAGGTACTCGCTGTCCCAGTCCTCCGCGCCGGCCGGCCCGACCTCGACTCCGCCGGAGGCGGCCCGAGCGCGCTCGTCGCCGACCAGCTCGACACCGGCGTCATGCAGCTCGGCCAGCGTGCCCGGCAGGAACTCGGCCGCAACCGCCGCATCGACCAGCAGCGTCTCCGCCGCGTTGCACACCCCGGGGCGCTGCGTCTTCGCGTTGACGGCGATGCGACGCGCCATCTCCAGGTCGGCATCGGCGTGGACGTAGACGTGGCAGTTGCCGGCGGCGGCGAAGATCACCGGCACCGTCGCAACGTCTTTGAGCGCCTTCTTCAGCCCCTCCCCACCGCGCGGGATCAGCAGGTCGACGGTGTCCTCCTGCGTGGCCAGCTCGGCCAGGTCCTCGCGCCCGCCACCGGCAAGCAGCACCGTCGCGTCCTCAGGCAGACCAGCCTCCGCAAGCGCCTCGCGCACGATCGCCGCCAGCGCCCCGTTGGTGCGCTCGGCATAGCTCGACCCGCGCAGGACGATCGCGTTGCCGCTCTTGATCGTCAGCGCCGCGCAGTCGATAGTCACGTTCGGCCGCGCCTCGTAGACGACGGCGACAACCCCCAGCGGCACCCGCAGCTTGGTCAGGTCGAGCCCGCTCTCCAGGGTCTTGCGGTCGAGCACCTCGCCGATCGGATCGTCCAACCCGATAACCGCTCGCACACCATCAGCCATTGCAGCAACCCGCTCGGGGCTAAGCGCCAGCCGATCCCGCAGCGCCGGCGTCAGCCCCCCGGCCCGCTCGCCGGCCAAGTCCGCGGCGTTCGCCTCAAGCACATCCGCCACCCGCTCACCAAGCAACCGCGCGATCGCCTCCAGCGCCGCATCCTTCGTCGCGGTCGGCGCAGCACCAAGCTCACGCGCCGCCCGCCGGGCGGCAGCGCAAGTCTCAGCAACAGAGGTAGTCGTAACTGCCATAGACCGCTAAGGGTAGCCATGCTCAAACCAATACGAAGCGATCTCTGTGGATCACCTCATCGGCAGCGTGGGGCAGCAGCTCACGCACCTGCTCGGACTTCATCCCAATCACGCCGGTCAGCTCATGAGCGCCGTAGTCGGCGATTCCCTTGCCGATCACCGATCCGTTGGCCGTCACCTCCACGGCATCCCCGGCCTCGAAGCTGCCGTCTACCTCGGTGATACCCACCGGCAACAGACTGGAGCCGCTCTCGCGCAGGACGCGCGCCGCTCCCTCGTCGACGGCCAAGCGCCCGCGCACCGGCTTTGCGTACTTCAGCCAGAGCTTGAAGCTCGAAGCCTTGCCGGCCTGGGCGGCGAAACGGGTGCCGACCGTCCCTCCGCCGGTGGCGGAGAGCAGCGTTCCGGGCGTGGTCCCGTTGCAGATCGTCGCCGGAATGCCGGACTCGGCGGCCATCTCCGCCGCAGCGACCTTGCTTCGCATGCCGCCGGAGCCGAAGGCCGAGGTGCGGTCACCGATGTCCAATCCCTCCAGCTCGGCAAAGCTGCCGACCTCGGCGATCATCGCCGCCCCCGGGTCACTGCGCGGATCGCTCTCGTAGAGCCCGTCGACATCTGAGAGCAGGACCAGCAGTCGTGCGTCGAGCAGGATCGCCACCTGCGCGGCGAGGAAGTCGTTGTCGCCGAAGGTGATCTCATCGGTCGCGGTCGTGTCGTTCTCATTGACCACCGGCACGACTCCCCACTCGATCAGCCGGCGCAGCGTCTGGCGGGCGTTGAGGTAGTTGGTGCGGGCGGCGATGTCGGCCGCCGTCAGCAACACCTGGGCCGAGCGGGTCCCCCCCTTGGCGAGCCGCGACTGATAGGCCCGAAAGAGATCTCCCTGGCCGACGGCGGAGGCGGCCTGCAGCTCGTCCATCGCCCGCGGGCGCAGAGGCAAATCCATCAGCCGCATCCCACGAGCGATCGCCCCGGACGTGACCATGGCGACACGCTCCCCGCCCTGCTCCAGCTCGGCGACCTGAGCACAGACCGAGTCGAGCACGTCCTCGCGCAGCTCGCCGTCATCGGCGGCGACGATCGAGGAGCCGAGCTTGACCACCAGCGTCATTGGGGAAGTCTATGAGTGCCGGAAATCCTCAGCACCGAGGGTGCTGTCCAGCTCGCTCCGCTTGGCGATGTCGAGCTTTTGGAAAACGTGCCGCATGTGGGTCTCGACCGTCTTCGTGGTGACGGTGAGGGACTGGGCGATCTCGCGGTTGGTCATCCCCTCGGCGGCCATGCGGGCGACGCGCAACTCGCTCGGCGTCAGCGACTCCACGCCGGTGAAGACGGCCTTGCGGGGGCGCGCGCCGGTCGCCGCCAGCTCCACCCGAGCCCGCTCTTCGAGCGGCCGAGCGCCGCAGCGATGGGCGAGCTCGAGCGCCTCACGCAGCGGCTCGCGGGCCTCCTTGCGGAAGTTGCCGCGGCGCAGGGCCGCACCCAGGTCCGCAAGGGCATAGGCGTGCTGGAGGCGTGCCCTGGTGCCACCCAGGATCCCTGCCGCTTCGCGCAGGATCTCGATGCGCATCTCCCCCTCGGAAACCACGCCCTGGGTCCGCAACGCGACTCCCAGCCCCCGTACGCCGCCCGCTTCGCGGGCCACCTCGACCGCCTCCGCGGCAACCCGGCGCGCCTCCTGGAGGTTGCCCAGGGCGGCTTCGGCGAGCGTGAGGCCCTTTCGCCAGCCGAAGACCTCGGGATTCGCGAAGGGCAGCCACCTCACCCGCTCCGCCGCGGCGAGGAAGTCGTGCCTCGCCTCGACATGCCGCCCCGCCGCCAGGCGCAGCTCCCCCCTGGCCATGAGTAGATTCGCCCCAGGGGCCCCCGGACCCGTCTCCTGCTCCCCCCAGGAAACGTCGAGCAGCCGCTCTGCAGCGGCAATCTCGCCCCTTCCGGCAAGGGCCCGAACCGCCACCGACACCCAGCTCGCAAAGGCGACTCGAACGCCGTAGGGGTCCAGCTGGCGTACCGCCGTTTCTCCGTCCATCTGGGCATCCCGCAGCTCACCGTTGGCCAAGTGGTGAAAGGCGCGCAACCCATAGCCGGTGGCAATGCCGGGAAACGATCCACGGCGCCGCGAGCCGGCGATGCCCCCCTCGTAGAGGGACTTGTCGACATCGAGGTCGATCAGCGCGAGCGCGCAGAGGCTGACGTGGACCGGCATGCCCCCCGCCGCGTCCACCTCGACGGTCTCCGGATCCGGAATGGCGGCTTCGGCGAGGCGCCGAACTCGCACCATCGGACCGAGGCCGAGCGCAAGGAGAAATGCGGTCATTCCCAGCACGCCGCGCCTCTCGATCGTGCTGCCGTCCAAACTCTCGTCCGGGCTCGCAAGCAGGCCATCGGGCACGTGTTCGAGCCCCAGGCTCGCGTTTATCAGCATGTAGCGGCGCAGTTGCATACCCAGGTCGCTCTGCCGGTCGGGTATCTCTCGCATCGCCTGCTCGAACATCGCAATCCCCTCGGCCTGGTGCGCCCGCACGCAGAGCGAGTTCGAGAGCACGGCAGCGATCTCGACTCGCTCGGCAGGATCCTCGATTGCGGGCCTGACGGCGCGGAGCACGTCGATCCCCTCCGCGTTGTCGGCCCTGATCAGGGCGAGCCCGAGGTCGCGGCTGACGTCGAGTCGATCGTCCCGCCGGGGCGGCTCCTGCAGGGCCCGTCGCAGATAGCGAATGGCGGTGTCGGGAGCCCCGCGGCCGAGCGCGGCCGCCGCCGCAGAGCGCAGTTGGGCAACGACCCAATCGTCGGCGGCCGGCGCGGCGAGCAGGAGATGGGCCGCGACCGAATCCTCGGCAGCCCCTTCCTCGGCAAGGAGGCGTGCCGCCTGACCGTGTGCCAGCGACCGCCGCGTCTCCGCCATATCGGCCAGCACCGCCTCCCGGACGAGCGGGTGGACGAAGCAAACGGGCCGCGAGTCCGCCACGAGGCGGGCGACGGCGAGGCGCTCGCAGGCCCGCACGACCGCCTCCGCCGAGAGGCCGGAGAGCGCACCGAGCGCCCGCGGCTCCGCGTTGGGTTCGAGCACGGCAACCGCCCTCGCCACCGATGTCGCGTCCTCGCCGAGTCGCGCCAGACGAACGAGGACCGAACGGGCGGCCCCTGCGGCCGCGAGCCGAGTCAGGAGCTTGGCGGTCTCGTCAGAGAGGTCTGCCCCGTCCTCGTCGACCGCCCGCAGCAGCTCCGCCAGCAGGAAGGGGTTTCCAGCGGTGGCCTCACAGCAGGTCTCCGCGAAGAGACGGCTGGGGCGCTCGCCAATCTCGGCTTCGACGAGCTCTGCCGCCGCGTGGGCGGACAAGGGTCGCGGTTCGACCTGGCGCGTGTCCGTCTCCGCGCGAAGCTCGGCGAGCAGTCCCTCATGGGCGCCGGGCTCGCCGGTCCGAACGACAAGCGCCATCGCCACTGCGTGGCCCGCCAGACGGCGGCCGATGTAGGCGAGCGTCCGCAGCGAGGCCAGATCTCCCCACTGCACGTCATCGACGAGCAGGAGGAGCGGTGTGGCGACGGCGAGGTCGACGGACAGCCAGTAGAGCCCGTGCTCGACCGCGCCTCCTTCCACCGGTCCAGCCTCCGGCTCGAAGACCGGTCGAGCGAGAGCCGCACTCCCGGTCAGCAACTCCGCCCTGCGACCAGGCTCGCTCAGCGCCGGCTCGAACAGCTGCCGGACGACCCCGTACGGGTAATCGCGCTCGTACTCGCCGCCACGCGCCCGCAGGATGAGCATCTCGCGCTCGGCACCCATTCCGGCCGCGGCATCGAGCAGCGAGGTCTTCCCCGCGCCCGCTTCCCCCTCGATCATCAGGAGTCCCCCCGCGCATCCGGCGGCCGCATCGAGAACCCGCCCGATCGTCTCGAGCTCCTCCTCACGCTCCAGCAGTGCGGTCGCCGTCGCCGACATCTTCACCCGCGTCGATCGTACGCCGCTTCGTCCGCTTCAGGAAGCCATCGCCGGACGCTCCACCCCCGGGGTCATCACCAGCGTGAGGGCCAGGGCAACCGCCCACGGCGCTTCGGGCGAGCCCTCCAGCGCCAGCTCGATCAGCTCGGCTATCTCGCCTCCCGTGCTCGCCGCGGAATCGTTCCCCACGGCCACCTGGGCCAGCTCCAGCATCCGCGCCGGATCGCCGCCGCCGAGCATCGCGCCACCGGCCCCGGCGAGCAGGACCACAAGTCGCTGCTCGAGCGGCGACCGTACCTCGCCGGCCGGGCCGAGAGCGGGGCCCGCGTCGAGCGCGATGTCACCGGCAAGCAGGGCCTCGGCCTGCCCGCCGAAGACGATTCGCAGGGCGTCGTCGTCGAGGCCGGCGGCGCGCGCGCAACGCAGGGCGATTGCCAGGACCAGCTCGAGGTCCATGTAGGGCTCGTCGCTGCCGAAGAGGATCTGACCCGGGGGGACGAACGCGAACAGCGCGAGGAGATCGCTTGAGTTCCACCACGACGTGTCGAAGAAGACGTTGGGGTGCCTGGCCGCGATCGGCCCGAGCCAGACGAGGTCCGAGACGGCGGCGTGGGCGAGGATCAGCGGACAATCGCGGTGGCGCTCAGCCAGCTCGACGATCGGCGCGCCCAGCGAGCCCACCCCGACGCCGGCGTGGATCAGAACCGGAGCCCGCGCCTCGGCGGCCACGCCCGCGATCGCATCCACGTTGGGGTGCTCGATCCGGAAGTCCTCCGCGCGGGGGTGGAGCTTGAACCCCTTGGCGCCGGCGGTGAGGGCGGCCTCCGCGTCGGCCGCGCCGCTCGTTCTCGGATCGAGGCGGGCGAACGGGACCAGGATCCCGGCGCTCTCCTCGCACTCGGCGACGACCCGGCGGTTCTCGGGCTCGTAGCCATCGGTCACGCAGAGCGGAAAGATCGCAGCTCGGCCGCCGATTCCCGCCAGCGCGTCGAGGTGCTCGGCGGCGGTGCGGGTCGTGCCGTCGACATCCACCCCGGTGTGGGAATGGACGTCGAAGATCGCCGTATCGAGAGCATCGAGGGTCTGCAGCTCGTCCTCGATGCAGGTGCGGAGAGTCACGATCGGCGGCTCTGGGCCTCGGCGGACCGATCGCCGCCCCCCGTCACGCTCGGCTCGCCCAGCTCCTGCCTGACCCAGGCGTCGACGCCGGGCGGACAGAGCAGAGCCATCTGCGAGGCGATCGAGAGCGCGCCGACCAGCTCGATGCCGGCACTGCGATAGCGATGACGCTTCTTCTTCCTGCGCATGATCTTCATGCGGCCGATGGTCTCGCCAAAGGCCATGCGTTCGCATCAGGGACCGACCCTGAACTTTTACCCCGGTGCTCAGGGGTGAAGCTCGAACTCGTGCTCGCCGACGCGGACGTCGTTGCCCGCCTCGAAGCCGGCCGCTTTCAGCGCGGCGATCACGCCGATCTCCTTGAGGCGCTGCTCGAGGTAGGCGAGCGCCTCCTCGTTCTTGAGATCGTGGCGCTCGAAGAGCAGCTCGACGCCGCGGCCGAGGATGCGGAAGGCACCGTCGTCCTCGCGCTCTACTGAGTAGCCGCCCTCGCCCACCGGCCGGTAGACGCGGTGCTCGACCTCGAACTCGGCCGGGCCGGCCTCGCGGCGCTCGGGGCGCGCCGGGACGCCCTCGGGCAGCTCGGAGAGGATCAGCCCGCGCAGCTCCTCCAGTCCCTCGCCGGTCGCGGCAGAGGCCGCCAGCACGCCCCGAACACAGTCGCCGAGTCGCTGCCGCCACTCGGTAAGCGCCTCCTCCACCTGCTCTGCCGGAAGCAGATCGCGCTTCGAGAGCAGGACGACCTCGGGGAGCCGCTCGAGCCCGGCGCCGTAGGCGGCCAGCTCCTCACGCACCGCCGCGTAGTTCGACGCTGGGTCGCCCTCGGCCGGCGCCAGGTCGACGAGATGGACGAGCATCGAGCAGCGCTCGACGTGGGCGAGGAACTCGTGCCCCAGCCCAGCTCCCTCCGCCGCGCCTTCGATCAGACCGGGGATGTCGGCGACGACGGCCTGCCGGTCCTCCCCCTCGATCGTCCCCAGCACCGGCGAGAGCGTCGTGAACGGGTAGTCGCCGACCTTCGGCTCCGCCCGCGTCAGCCGCCCCAACAAGGAGGACTTGCCCGCGTTCGGCAAGCCCACCAGCCCGACGTCAGCGAGCAGTTTCAACCGAACCTCGATCCACCCCTCCTCCCCCGAGGTCCCCTTCTCGGCAAACCGCGGCGCCTGCCGGACAGAGGTCGAGAACCGCTTGTTCCCATGCCCCCCACGACCGCCATGAGCAACAACGGCCCGCTGCCCCGCTTCGACAAGGTCGATCCGGCTCCCATCGACCGCTTCGGCCTGCGTCCCAGCGGGCACGGGAATCAAAAGCTCCTCCCCCCGAGCCCCATGCCGATTGGACCCTTCGCCACCTTTTCCCCGCCCAGCTCTGAAGTGCTTGCTCCCGCGCAGCGCACCAAGGTCGCGACGACTGGGATCGCAGACAAGCACCACGTCTCCCCCATGCCCACCGTCTCCGCCATCAGGACCGCCACGAGGCACATGAGCCTCCCTACGGAAGCTCACGCACCCATTGCCACCAGCTCCCCCCTCAACCCAGATCTTCGCCTTGTCGTACATCCCAAGGCAAGGCTAGAGCGAAGCTAGTCGGACAGGACGCTGATCGTGCGGCCCTTGCGCGAGGGCTTGAACTGCACGGTCCCCGCCTGCGTCGCAAAGATCGTGTGGTCGCGGCCGAGCCCGACACCGTCGCCAGGCCAGAAACGAGTGCCGCGCTGGCGCACGATGATCTCGCCGCCGGTGACCTTCTGGCCGGCGAAAACCTTGACCCCGAGCATGTTGGGGTTGGATTCGCGACCGTTGCGGCTGGAGCCAAGTCCTTTCTTATGCGCCATCGTCGTCCTTTTTAGCAGCCGGTTTAGCTTTGGCTTTGGCTTTCGGTTTGGCGGCTGCTTTTTTCTCGGCTGGTTTCGCCGCGGCTTTCTCTTTCGGCTCGGCTTTCGCCGCCGCTTTTTTCGCGCCGAGCTTCAACTCGGTGACCTCGAGCCGGGTCAGCTCGGAGCGGTGCCCGGCGCGGCGACGGTAGCCCTTCTTGGCCTTGTATTTGAAGACCTTGATCTTCGGGCCGCGCAGGTGCTCGGAGACGGTTGCCTCGACTTTCACCTTCTCCAGCTCTTTCGGCTCGGCGACGATCTCTTTGTCGCGGAACAGCACGGGTCGGAGGGCGACCTTCTCGCCCTCCTTGGCAGACAGCCGGTCGACGAGCAGCGAAGTGCCCTTCTCGACCTTGTACTGCTTGCCACCGCTCTCTATGACCGCGTAGGTGCTCATCTGGCGGCGGCGGATTCTAGAGCGTCTTGCTCGGAGCCGTTGCCAGCGGGGTCGCCGAGCAGCGACGCGACCGCCGCCGCGCGTTCGACCTGCTCGATCCGGACCATCTTGCGATCGCCGACATAACGCCCCCCGCCGGTCACGCTGACGATGTAGGAGTCGATCCGGGCGACCGCATCGTCGGCGTTGTACATGTGCGGCTCCTCGATTGTGACCAGCACCTCCTCGCCGACCTTGAAGGGCAGGGCCCGCTCCTCGATCTTGGCGCGACTGCCGGCTTCGATCAGCGTGAAGGTGTCGATCGCGAGCGCGTCGCCGCCCTCGAAGTGGAACTGCTTGCCGGTTTCCTGCTCGAGCTCGGCCAGGCCGCTGTCGGGCAGGATCAACTGCGCCGCGACCTTCGGGTTGACGCGCAGCAGGAACGCCTCCTCGTCGCGACTGGCGAGGTCGCGCATCTGCCGCAGTCCCTCCAGTGCGACCGTCTCGGCTGAGAGCACGACGCCCTCGCCGTCGCAGGTCGGGCAGGGCGCAGTGAGGATCTCGCGCACCCCGTCGGTGATGTTCTGCCGGGTCATCTCGACCAGCCCGAGCGGCGAGACCTCGACCACATAGCTCTTCGACTTGTCGGCGTCGAGAGCTTTGCGCAGCGTTTTCAGCACTTTGTCGCGGTTTTTGGCCCGCGCCATGTCGATGAAATCGATCACGATGATGCCGCCGATGTCGCGCAGGCGCAGCTGTCGCACGACCTCGTCGGCGGCCTCGGTATTGACCCGCGTGATCGTCTCCTCGAGGCCGCCTTTGCCGCGGCCGGTGAAGCTGCCGCTGTTGACGTCGACCACGGTCAGCGCCTCGGTGTAGTCGATGATCAGGTAGCCGCCGGAGGGCAGGTCGACCCGGCGCACGAGGGTCGACTCGATCTCCTTGTTGACCTCCCATTTGTCGAGCAGGGGCTTGGAGCCCTCGTACAGCTCGACTTTGTCGACCAGCTCCGGCGCGGTGCGCTGGAAGAAGTTCTTCACCCGGTCGAGCTGCTTGGGGGAGTCGATCACCGCTTTTTCGAAATCGCTCAGGAAGACGTCGCGGAGCACCCGCACCGGCAGGTCGGCCTCCTGGAAGACCAGGCCGAGCCCTTTGGTTTTCTCGGCCCGTCGCTCGAGCACGTCATAGAGCTTGTGCAGGTAGCCGACCTCGCGGACGAAGTCGGATTTTTTTGCCCCGTGGGCGGCCGTGCGCACGATCAGCCCGCCCGGCCCTTTGTAGGTCCGGTCGACCATCTTGCGCAGCCGGTCGCGCTCGGATTCGGAGAGTCGCCGGCTGACGCCGACGCCGCTTCCCTGCGGCGCGTAGACGAGGTAGCGACCGGCGATCGAGAGGTTCATCGAGAGCCGCGCCCCCTTCGACTTGAGCGGGTCCTTGACGACCTGGACGAGGATCTCCTGGCCCGATTTGATCAGCTCGCTGATCTTGCGGCCACTGCCGCGGCCGCGCTTGGGAGCCTGTTCCCCGTTGGGCAGGACGATCTCGTCGACGTGGAGGAAGCCGTTGCGCTCGAGGCCGATGTCGACGAAGGCGGCCTCCATGCCGGGCAGGACGTTGTCGACCTTGCCCTTGTAGATGTTGCCGACGATCGA
>JAPVSJ010000056.1:0-7523 GCA_047519745.1 Actinomycetota bacterium
GCCTCGCGCCCGGGCTCGGTCACCCAGACCTCGCCCGTCGCGTCCACCCAGCGCACGTAGTCGGGGACGCCACCGAGCCGTGCGCTCGCGACGATCCGGCGCGACTGGCCGTCGACGACGCTCACCGTGCGCGCCGTCCGGTCCGCGACGAAGACGAGCCCGGCGCCGGAGTCGGCCGAGGTGGTCCCGTCGCCGTGGTCCTGGCCGTGATTGCGATCTTCAGCGGCGGCTCCGGCTCCAGCTCCGGCTCCTCTGAAGTCTCCGCGGCCGGCACGGAAAGCGCCGCGGCAGAAAGCGGCAAAGTCACGCAGGCGGTGCTCGAACCGGCCGACGGCAGCGATGCGAGTGGCCGGGCAATCTTCGGCCGGCTGAAGAAAGAAATCGTCCTGCAGGTGACCGGCGAAGGCCTGCAGCCGACCGAAAAGGGCCAGTCCTACATCGTCTGGCTCTACCGCTCGCCGAAACTCACGTTGCGAGTGGGCAGCGTGCCCGTTGACCAATCCGGCCGCCTCGGTGCCCGCTTCGCGATCCCAGCCGAACTGCTCGCCTACGTCGCCAGCGGCGCTTTTAACCAGATCTACGTCTCCCGGGCCGACGATGCGGCCTACCAGGCCGAGGTCGCGCGGGCGAAAAAGAACAAATCGCTGCCCCGCTACACCGGCGAAACGGTGTTGACGGGCGAAATCACGGGGCCAATCGCGAAAGGCGCAAGCAAAGGCGAAGGCGGCTAGCTCGCCGGAATCAACTTTTCCGGATTCATGATTCCGGCCGGGTCGAGCTGCTGCTTGATTGAGCGAAGGACGTCGATGCCGACCTTCCCTACCTCGGCCTCCATATAAGGGGCGTGGTCGCGGCCGACGGCGTGGTGGTGGGTGATCGTGCCCTCGCAGGCGACGATGGCTTCTGAGGCGGCGCGCTTGACCGCCTGCCACTGCTCGATCTCCTCACCTCGCCGCGAGCGGGAGATGAAGGTGAAGTAGAGCGAGGCGCCGTCGGCATAGGCGTGCGAGAGATGGCAGAAGGCGAGGCCGGGCGTGCCCTGGGCCGCGAGCGCGCCGTGGATCGCAGTCGCCACGGCCTCGTGCAGCTCGTGCAAGCGCGACCAGGTGTGCGAGGTCTCCAGCGTCTCCACCATCGCCCCCATCCCCATCAGCGTGTCGCGTAGGTAGGGCCCCTGGTAGCGGCCGTGCTCCCACGAGCGCCCAGCCCCCTGGCCGAGGTAGGCGGCGCCGCCACGGCGCAGGGCCCGCACCGCGAGGGCGCGACGGCGGGCGACCGACTCCTCGTCCCCCTCGAAGCCGACGACGATCAGGCAGCCGCCGCGCTTGCCGCGCAGGCCGAGATAGCCGCCGAAGAGGGTTCCGGCGAGCCCGCGCGGGCCGGAGAGCGCCAGCGATACCTCGGTCTCCTCCTCGTCGGATACGCGAATCACGTCGGGCAGTCCCGAGCCCTGGGCGAGCGCCCGCACGACCTCGCCCCCCGCCTCGAAGCTCTCGGCGATCCAGGCCTCATAGCGCCGCACGCTCGGCAGCGGGCGCACGCGCACGGTGACGTCTGGAATCACCCCAAGGGTCCCCTCCGAGCCGACCACGACCTCGCGCAGCGCCGGGCCGGCGGCGGTGTGGGGAGTCTCCAGCGTGCGCAGCTCGCCTGCCGGGGCGATCAGCCTCACGGCACTGACCAGCGAGTCGAAGCGGCCGTAGCCGCTGGAGGCCTGGCCGGCGGAGCGAGTGGCCGCGAAGCCGCCGATCGTCGCGTACTCGAATGACTGCGGGAAGTGGCCGAGGACGACGCCCGCGGCATTGAGCGCCGCTTCTGCCTCGGGCCCGCGCAGGCCGGCGCCCAGGCGGGCGGTGAGCGAGCGCCGATCGACCTCGACGTCGCGGAGGCGGGTCAGATCGAGGCTGATCAGCCGCCCGTGGGGACCGCGCAGCGGCGCAACGCCACCGACGACGCTGGTGCCGCCGCCATAGGGGACGACGGCGATTCCCTCCGCCGCGCAGATCTCCAGCACGCGCCGCACGTCGTCGGCATCCGCGGGAAGCAGAACGGCATCGGGCGCCGCGTCCAGCCGTCCTCCCCGCAAGCGGGCCAAGTCGGCGTAGCCGCAGCCGGTCGCGTGCCGCACCCGGTCCTCGGTGGAGGTGAAGACGTTGGCCTCGCCGACCGTCTCGACCAGCGCCGACGGAAGCGACTCGGCCTCGGGCAGCTCAAAGCGATCAAGCTCGGCGGTCAGCGGCCAAGGCTCCAGCTCCCCCACCCGCTCGCGCAGCACCCCCAGCGCCTCGTTGTCCAGCTCCGGCGCGACAGCGGGATCGCCCCACCCCCACCACTTGGAGTCTCTGCGAGGGTGGCTCATCGGCCACTCCCGGTAGGCCTGAAACGTCTTGTACTTTTTCGGCGGGTGCCCTGGGGGCGCCAGCCCGATAGCGCCCCACCGAAAAAGTTAAGTGGAAGGCCTACCGGGAGTGGCCGCCTCATCACCGTGGTCCTCCAAGCGCGGCTTCGAGCCCGTCGAGCGCCTGCTCGAGGATCTTGCCCTGACCACCGCGCATCATCGGCGAGCCCAGCCGCGACATGCCGCGCAGCTTCTGGTCGGAGGTGAGGCTGACCACGGTCCCGTCCGCCTCGCTCCGCAGCCCGATCTCAACCACCGAGCTGCGCAGGTGCCGTTCGAAGGGGCTGCCGGCGAGCTGCTGCTCCCATACATAGCGCTCGCCCTCGGCCGAGCTGAGGCAGCGGTAGTCGGCGCGGACTCCGCGCCCTTCAGCCGTCTCGAGGACCTTGGTCCACTGGCTGCGCTTGCCCTCTGGCTTGCGGTCGACGCTCTCGACCCGGCTCGTCCGCGGCCACCAGCGCGGCAGGCTGTAGGGGTCCGAGATCAGCCCCCAGACCTCCTCGACGGGGGCGGCTATCGTCCGCCGACGGGTCACGCGGGCCATCGCAACAGCCGCTCAGTCTCCGGCGAGGCGGCGGAGATCTCTGACCAGCAGCAGGTGCTTGAGGTGGCTGACGGTCGCCGCCAGGCTCTCCAGGCTCTCCAGGGCCTCCTTGCGCCGTTCGGGGTTGCGCGAACGCAGCGACGGGCCCAGCAGCGCTTCAAGCAGGTTGGCCTCACGATCGGCGGAGGAGCGGAAGACGCGCAGGTTGCGGGCGCCGACCCCGACCCGGGAGAGCTCGTTGGCGGCGCGGACGATCTCTCGATCGGTCTCGTCGTAGACGGCTTTGCCGTCGCGCTTCTCGGGCTGGACGATGCCGAAGTTCTCCAGCTCGGCGATCAGCTCGGAGCGGGCGCCCGTCTCCTCGATCACCTCCTCCAGCGTCAGGTAGGCGCTCGAGGTGTTGACCAGGATCGCGCGGCGGACGGTGCCAGCGGTTGGCCGGCGGTCGCCGGCGCCCGAGCCGAGGTCGATGTCGCCGCCGGCGGCGAGCTCCTGGCGGATCACCCGCAGCGGCAGGAACTCGTCGCGCTGCAGGCGCAGGATCGTGCGCAGGCGCTCGACGTCGGACTGGCTGTAGAGGCGGTAGCCGCCCTGCGTGCGGCGAGGGGTCAGCAGCTTCTGGTCCTCGAGGTAGCGGATCTTGGAGATCGAGATGTCGTCGAACTCGTTCTCGAGGATCTTGCAGACCGCGCCGATCGTCAGCGCCTTGCGGGGCCGCGAATCACGCTGGCGAACCTGCTGCTCGGACACTGCCACGGGGGCTCCCTACTTCTCCAGGTAGCTGAGCTTGTACTTGCCGACCTGGATCTCGTCGCCGTCGGCAAGGCGGTGCGACTCGATCCGGCGCCGGTTGACGTAGGTGCCGTTGAGCGAGCCGAGGTCATCGATGTAGAAGCCGTCGCGGCGGCGCACCAGCAGGGCGTGGTTGCGGGAGACGGTGACGTCGTCGAGGAAGACGCCGGCGTCGGGGCTGCGGCCGATGCTGACCCGGTCCTCGCTCACGGTGAAGCTCTCCCCCGCCCGCCCGCCGCCGGAGCGGATGACGAGCGCCGCGCCGCCCTCCTCGAGCACCTCGTCGATGTCGATCGGCTGCATCTCGCCGGTGTCGTCGACGGTGTAGGTCATCGTCGTCGGCTCGTCCTCGCCGTCTTTGGGCCCGCCGAGGTAGGCGCCGCACTTCTGGCAGTAGTTGGCGCCCTCGGGGTTGACGAAGCCGCACTCTGGACAGTGGGTGGCCATCGATCTGCCCCAGCCTCAGGCGGCCGTGTCGTCCTCGGGTGCGCTCTGTGCCTTGCCGGCGAGGATGTCGGTCAGCTGGGCGACGTCGTCGCCCGAGATCAGCGAGTCGCCGCTTTCGTGCTTGTGGCGCAGCCGGTTGACCAGCTCGGCGCGCAGGATGTCGATCTTGCCGTGCAGGACCCGGCGTTTGTAGGAGATCTCGTTCTCCTCGGTGGTGAGCTTGTCGATCAGGTCTTTCAGCTCTTCGTCGCTGAGCGAACCCAGATCGGGAAAGGTGTCCTCCATCTTGCTCCTTGATTGGGAGACCTTCGCCTCCGTTGGCCGCGAGGAGCAATTATAGGTCGCTCGGCCAAAGGTTCAACTCTAGGTTGAAGGTTATGGATTCTGGGCGGCTGCTTGCGCCTTGTGCTCGCGCACGGCGCGCATGCCGGTGCGGGCGTAGAGCACGGTGGCGAGGATCGCCAGGGCGACGCCGACGATCAGCAGCGCCGCCGGCACCCAGCCGGCGAAGACGAGGGCGAAGAAGATGCCGCCCATGATCGGGAAGACGGAGATGCGCCCCGGCCAGTTGACGGCGATCTCCACCCCGTGGCGCAGCCCGTACTGGGCGAGCGCCAGCATCGCTATCTCGCGCACGACGAGCAGCGCCAGCGCCCAGCGCGGCAGCAGCTCGAAGTGCCAGCAGACGATCGCGCCGGAGAGGATCGTGAGGCGGTCGATCAGCGGGTCGAGCATCGCCCCCAGGCGGCTGTACTGGCCGGTGACCCGGGCGAGGAAGCCGTCGAGGTAGTCGCCGGCGGCGATCAGCCAGAAGAGCGTCGCCGAGGCGACGCTGCGGCCGTCGCCCGATTCGAAGGCGAGGTAGAGGAAGACCGGCAGCCCCGCAAGGCGCAGGTAGCCGACCAGGTTGGGCAGCGTCCAGGGATTGAGCGGTTCGCCCTCTCGCGTCTGCCTGGGCGGTGGACCGCTGCGGTCGAGGCCGAAGAGCCGGCGGATGCGGCCACGCCCGAAGGGAGCTGCGTCAGCCATCCTCGCCCTGGAGCAGGGCGATCGCCTGCTCGGCGGCCCCGTCGACCGGCAGCTCGTGCTCGGCCCCGCTGGATCGCTCGCTCGCCTCGACGACTCCCTTGGCGAGCCCGCGCCGGCCGACGACCACGCGCAGCGGGCAGCCGAGCAGCTCGGCGTCGGTCAGCTTCTCCCCCGGGCCGGCGTCGCGGTCGTCGTAGAGAACCTCCGCCCCACCCTCGCGCAGGGCCGCGTAGAGCTTGTCGGCTGCCTCGCGCTCGGGCTCGCCGGCCTTGGCGAGGGAGACGAGCTGCACTTGCCAGGGCGCGAGGGCAGCGGGCCAGACGATGCCGCGCTCATCCGCCCCCTGCTCGATCGCCGCGGCGACGATGCGTGCTGGGCCGATCCCGTAGGAGCCCATCACGATAGGTCGCTCGGCCCCGTTCTCGTCGAGATAGGTCGCCCCGAGCGGCTCGGAGTAGCGAGTGCCGAGCTGGAAGATGTTGCCGATCTCGATCACGGGCTCGATCTCGATCGTGCCGCCGCCGGGGGCGGTGTCGCCCGCCTCGACCGTGCGCACGTCCAGCTCGTAGGCCTCGAAGTCGCGGGAGGGGTCGATGCCACGCAGGTGGGTGTTCGGCCTGTTGGCGCCGGAGACGTAGGAATTGCCGCTGAGCGCCGCGTCCTTGATGATCGGCAGGCCGCTGCCGACGGGGCCGAGATAGCCGACGGGGCCGAGCTGCGCCTCGATCTCCTCGCTGCTCGCCTGGCGAAAGTCGGTCTTCATCCCGTTGCGCAGCTTGATCTCGTTGAGTCGGTGGTCGCCGCGAAGCAGCACGAGGACCATGCCGCGACCCTCGACGATTATCGGCAGGGTCTTGATGAAGCTTCCCCGCGGGAGTCCGAGGTGGTCCGCCACCTCCTCGACCTTGGTCAAGCCGGGCGTATCGACCTCCTCGGGGGCGTCCAGCGGCGCCGGCAGCTCGACAGGCTGCGCTTGCGCCGAGGCGATCTCGACATTGGCGGCGTAGCCGGGAGCCAGCGCCACCTCGTTCTCGCCGGCCGAGCAGGGCGCCATGTACTCGTGGGCGCCGGAACCGCCCATCATCCCCACGTCGGACTCGACCCGGTACCAGCGCAGGCCGCAGCGATCGAAGATCCGCCCATAGGCCCCGCTCTGCAGCTCGTAGGAGCGAGCAAGGCCCTCCTCGTCGCGGTCGAAGGAGTAGGCGTCCTTCATCGTGAACTCGCGGGTGCGCAGGACGCCCGCGCGCGGCCGCGGCTCGTCGCGCTCCTTGGTCTGGATCTGGAACACCATGATTGGCAGGTCGCGGTAGGAGCGCACCTCGCGGGCGACGTGGGAGGTGACGCACTCCTCATGGGTCATCGCCAGGACCATCTCGGCGCCCTTGCGGTCCTCGAGCTTGAACAGCTCGTCGATCGCGTACCGCCCGGTCTTCTTCCAGGCCTCGGCCGGCTGCAGCACCGGCATCAGCATCTCCTGGCAGCCGATCCCCTCCATCTCCTTGCGCAGAATCGCCTCCACCTTCCGCTCCACGCGCAGGCCCGCAGGCAGATAGGTCCATAGGCCAGCCCCCAGTTGGCGGATCAACCCCGCCCGCACCATCAACTTGTGAGACACCGCCTCCGCATCCGAAGGCGCGTCCTTGAGGGTCGGAATGAAGCTCTCGCTCAGTCGCGTCACTGCGGGAAACCTATCCACTAGTAAGGCGGATGGCGGTCGACAGGACGTCTCGGCGAGTAGGGCTTAAGCCCTGGTGAAGCGGCGACCGGCGGTGGGAGAGGCCTTCTCGTCGAGCAGGACCTTGTCCGACTCGCCTCGTTCGACCGCTTCCTTCTCCATCCGAGCGATCTTCTCCGGCGTCAATTCGCCGGCGTTTTCGTCCTCGATCTTCTTGAGCCAGGCCGCACCCTCGCGCGACTCAGTCTCGTCGAACTCGACCTTGCCCCGGTCAAGGGATTTGTCGATCTCTTCGAAGAGAGTGTCTACGAGCTTGGCTTGGGGCACCTTGCGCAGCGGCTTGCCGTGGGCGTAGATCAGGCCCTCGTTCTTGGCTCCGGCGATGCCGAAATCGGCGTGGCTGGCCTCGCCGATCCCGTTGACGGCGCAGCCCAGCACCGCCACCTCGACCGGCTCGGCGTAGCCTTCCAGCCGTTGCTCGATCTCGGCGACGACCGAGTCCATGTCGAACTGGAGGCGGCCGCAGGTCGGGCAGGCGATCAGGACCGGGCCGCGCTCGCGCAGCTGCAGCGCCTTGAGGATCTCCCAGGCGACCTTGACCTCCTCCTCGGCGTGGAAGGTCGAGAGGCTGATCC
>JAPVSJ010000057.1:0-30490 GCA_047519745.1 Actinomycetota bacterium
GAGGACCAAGGCGATCGACTCGGGCCGCCGGTTCTGCTCAGATCCATCCGGTCGCGGTTGATCCCTGGACCCTTTTCCTGGTACAACAAGAGCACATGGAGGCCGCTCCGAGAACCGAGGAGGAGCTGCGCGAGAAGGCGATCTCCCAGCTGAAGAAGAAGCGCGACTTCCGTTCGCACATCTTCATCTACGTCCTGGTCAACGCGATGCTGGTGGTCATATGGGCGGTGACCGGCGCCGGCTTCTTCTGGCCGATCTTCCCGATTCTCGGCTGGGGCGTGGGGGTCGGCGCAAATGCCTGGGACGTCTACGCCCGCAAGCCGCTCAGCGAGGACGACATCCAACGCGAGACCCAGCGGCTGCGAGGCTGAGGGGGCCGGCATGCGGAGCTGGGACCTGAGGTCGATCGAGGCGGAGCCGCACCAGCCGGAGATCCTCGCCTCGGCCGAGGACGCGCGCACGATCGTGCTCCGGCTCCCGGCGGGGGAGGAGCTGCAGGAGCACGAGGTGCACGAGCGGGCCAGGGTCGTCGTCGTGGATGGCGAGGTTGACGTCACCACCGCCTCCGGCGAGGCCGTCTCGGCCGGTCCCGGCCACCTCTTCGAGTTCGACCCCGCCGAGCGCCACACGATCGCCGCGAGGTCCGACACCCGCCTGCTACTGATCCTCACGCCCTGGCCGGGGGACGGCCACCCCGGCGCGATGACGCTGGAGCAGAAGGGGGAAGCACGCGAGCGCGCCCAGCGCCATCAGGCTTGATCGAGGGTGGGATCGAGGGCGCAGTCAGGCTCTGGGCCGGTAGCGCCTGGCCCTACCCCGCGTAAGGGGCGCCGACCGCTTTGGCCCAGCCCCCGTCGACGTGGAGCTGGCCGTGCTTGTCGGTGTCGACGATCACCACGGTCGCCGGCTGGCGGTTGCCGTTGCTCGGGTCGATCGTGACCGAGCCGGTCCAGCCCTGCCATCCCCTGACCCCGTCGAGGGCTTTGCCGAGCTTGCCGGGGGCGGTTCCGCCGGTTTGCTTCGCGCCATAGGCGAGGAAGTCGAGCGAGTCGTAGGTGTAGGGGCTCCAGGTGCCCGGCTTCTGGCCGAATTCTTCTTCGTATTCGCCGACCCGGACGGCGGCGCCGCTGAAGTCCTGCGGCGCCGGTACTCCGACCACCGGGCAGGCCCGCGCCGCGGCGACGCCCGCGGTTTCGACGAAGCCGGTGTCGTAGGAGGCGTAGTCGGCGATGCACTGGGCCTTCACGTGGCCTTCTTGCATCTCCTTGGCGATCAACCCGCCCTCGGGGAAGTAGACGGCGGCGTAGATGACGTCGGGTTCGGTCGCGGCGAGCTTTTCGACCACGTCGGTGTAGGACTTCTTGCCCGGCTGGACCTTCTCGTAAGCGGTCACCGTGACACCCGCCTTTTCCAGCGATGCCTTCAGCGCCTTCGAAACCGAGACCGTGTAGTTCTGCGTCGGGTCGTAGGCGATCGCGACGGACTTGGCCCCCTGCCACTCGGTCAGCGCGCGCGAGGCGACCGGCGCGATCTGGTAGCTCATCGGCTGCAGGGTGAAGCCGAGGCCGTTGGTCGACTGGTCGGAGGTGAGGCGGATCGGCACCAGCCCTGCCTTTATGTAGAGCGGCAGGGTCTCGACGCCGACGCCGGAGTTGTAGGGACCGACGATCCCGTCGAGGCCCTCGGCGATTGCGGACTTCGCGGCCTTGACGCCGGTCGCCGGGTCCGCCGCATCGTCGATCGGGACGACTTCGACCTGCTTGCCGAGGATCCCATTGCCCGCGTTCAGCTTCGTCGCCGCTAGTTCCGCGCCCATCAGCATCCCCTTGCCGAGGACCGCCTGTTCGCCGGAGAGCGGCGCCTCGAGTCCGACCCGGAAGCTGCCGGAGCTGGAGCCGCCGCAACCGGCGGCGAGCGGGGCGAGTGCGGCGAGGACGAGGACGCTGGCGATGCGGATCTTTTGCATCGGGCGACCCTCTCACGCCGGGTGGTCGGAGCGCTAGGGTCTGCGCGTGCCCCCGGCGATCAGCTTCGAGGCCCACGAGGTCGACCTGCACGGCCACCGCGCGGTCTATCGCGTCGCCGGCAGCGGGCCGACCGTGGTCCTGATCCACGGCATGGTCAACTCCTCGCGCCACTGGCAGGCGGTCGCCGAGCGGCTCGCCGGCTCCCACCGGGTGGTCGCGCCGGACCTGATCGGGCACGGCGGCTCGGCGACGCCACGCGGCGACTACTCGCTCGGCGCCCACGCGGCGAGCATCCGCGACCTGCTGACGACGATCGGCGTGGAGCGGGCGACGATCGTCGGCCACTCGCTCGGCGGCGGCGTCGCGATGCAGTTCTTCTACCAATTCCCGCAGCGCACCGAGCGGCTGGTGCTGATCTCCAGTGGCGGTCTCGGACACGAGGTGAGTCCGCTGCTGCGCGGCGCGGCGCTGCCCGGCGCTTCGCCGCTGCTCCGCCTCGCCACGCGGCGCCGACTCGTCGATGCGATCGATGCCGCCGGGACGCGTCTGCGCGCCCGCGGCGACTCCAAGGGCGTCTACCTCGAGGCGGTCGCGCGGGCGCTGCGGCCGCTGCAGGAGCCCGGCTCGCGGCGGGCGTTCCTGCAGACGCTGCGCTCGGTCATCGACGTCCATGGCCAGCACGTCAGCGCCGCCGACCGGCTCTACCTGCTCGGCGACATGGCGACCCTGATCGTCTGGGGCGAGCGCGACCGGACGATCCCGATCGCGCACGGACGCGCCGCCCACGAGGCGATCCCGCACTGCCGCTTCGAGACGCTGCCGCGCGCTGCCCACTTTCCCCACCTCGAAGACCCGGAGGGACTCGCCGGCACCCTCGCGGACTTCCTCGCGACGACGGCGCCGGTGCGGATCGACGATTCAGAATGGGCCGCCGTGATCGCCCAGCAGGCAAAGAGCCGTTTGCGCGCGGTCGCCTAGTCAGGTGGCGGCGAAGGAAAGCGCCGGAGTGCTCCTCTTTCGCAACCGGGCGGAGCCGACGCTGCTCCTCGTCCATCCCGGCGGGCCGTTTTGGGCGAAGAAGGACCTCGGCGCCTGGACGATCCCGAAGGGCGAACCGGACCCAGGCGAGGAGCTGCGCCGATGCGCGCTGCGCGAGATGGGGGAGGAGCTGGGACCGGCCGCGCCCAGCCTCGACCCGGGCGACCTGATCGAGCTGGGCTCGATCCGCCAGAAGGGCGGCAAGCTCGTCCATGCCTGGGCCGCGGAGGGGGAGTTCGATCCGGCGGCGCTGGCGAGCAACAGCTTCGAGCTCGAGTGGCCGCCCCGCTCCGGTGGCCGGCAGGAGTTCCCCGAGGTCGATCGCGCCGAGTGGTTCGACCCGGCGGAGGCGCGCCGCCGGATCATCCCGGCGCAGGCCGAGCTGATCGACCGCCTGCTCGACGCGCTCGGCGACTGACCAAAGCGACCGTATACTCGCCCGCAATGGCTGACGGCCCCGATTCCCAGGCCCCGCTGCCGCTCTCGGTGCGGTTGCTCGGCGCCGGCGTGCGCGGCGCGCGCTCGGTCGGCAAGGCGGCCGGGATCGACCGCGCGGTCGAGGTCGCCGCCGAGGAGGCGATGGTCGCCGCGGTCGAGAGCGAGGCGGTGGAGCGCGCGCTGGTCAGAGTCCTGCAGGGGCCGCTGGTCGAGGAAGCGGCCCGCGGCGCTCTGGAGAGCGACACGGTGAAGCAGGCGCTGATCGACGCGCTCGACAGCGAGATGGTCGACGAGGTCTGGCGGCGCCTACTGGCCAGCGACGAGGCCCAGCGCCTGGTCGAGCGGATCGCCGAGGCGCCGGAGCTGCGCGCTGCGATCAGCGCCCAGAGCGTCGGCTTCATCGAGGACGTCGGCCACACCATCGGCGACGTGACCAGGCGCCTCGACGGCGTGATCGAGCGGATCGCGCGCCGCGTCGTCTTCCGCAAGCGCCGCAGCGAGCCGACCGAGCGCGCCGGCGCGCTCACCCGCGGCCTCGCCTTCGGCCTCGACCTGCTGATCGTCAACCTCGCCTTCTCCGGCCTGGCCGCGATCGTGGCGCTGATCGGCTCCTTCTTCTCCGGCACCGGCAACGTCTCCGGCTTCGCCCTCGTTGTCGGCAGCGTCACCTGGATCGCCCTCGGCGGTCTCTACCTGGTCACCTTCTGGTCGCTTGCGGGGCAGACGCCGGGGATGCGCTTCTTCGGCATCAGGCTGGCCACCGAGGGGCGCGGCCTGCCGCCGCGAAAGTCGCTGCGGCGGCTGGTCGGGCTCTTCCTCGCCGCGATCCCGTTCTGCCTTGGCTTCGCCGGCATCCTCTTCGACGAACGGCGCCGCGGCTGGCAGGACCGTCTCGCCGGCGTCGACGTCCTCTATGAGAGCCGCGACGCCGCGGTGGCGCCGTGGTCGACCCTCGACGCGGAGGTGCCGCTCGGCGCCGAGACGTCGAAGGCCCCGGGTGCCCGGGGCCTTCGTCCGCAACAGGTGCCTGGATCGCCGCTGCGCGGCTGATCCGTGCTGCTCAGCCCCTCGGGACCGGGTTTCCTTCCGGGCCCTCGGCCAGCTTGTAGACGATGATGATCGAGAGGGCGAAGATCGCCAGCGACCAGAAGGGGTACGCCGGGATCGAGAGCAGCGCGGCGATTGCATTGAGCGAACCGACGAAGATGCCGACCCAGCGGCCGTATTCGCCCCCCGAGAAGAGCGAGAATGCGGCGATGAGCTCGAGCACCCCGATGATCAGGCTGACCCATCCCCAGGTGTGCAGTCCGCTGATGATGAAGGTCGCGTTTTCAGTGAAGAACTTCGAATCCCCGATCGCGGCGATGCCGTAGACGATGTTCAGCACGCCGGCAATCAGGAGCAGCACGCCGGCAAAGACCCACCAGCCGCTGATCAGGCTCTCATCGTTCATGCGTAACCCTTTCGTAGAAAGAACCGCAGTTTGAGAATGTTATGAGCAGCTTCTGTCGCAAACAAGTGTTTCCTGCCACGAAATGACCGTGTGGCCAATCTTGCGTGCAGAAGTCATCCGGCGGGGACGATCGTGCCGATGAGGCGCTCGATGGGGCCCACGCCACGATTCGCCTTGCCCGCCTTGGCGGTGCTGCTCGCGCTCGCGCTCGCGGCGAGCGCCGCTGCCGCGCCGCCGGTCCACACGCTGAAAATGGGGCCGGGCGCCGCCGCCGGCCCGCTGCGTACGTACGGGCGTGCCCCGGCGGGGCGCTTCCGGCGCGCTCCCACGGCCGGAGCCAGCAGCATCCGCGTGCTCAACTCGGCCGAAGACGGTACGCGCACCAACGGCAGGATCCTCGGCGTCGATCCGATCACCGGGCCCTACTCATGCTCGGGCACGGCGCTGAACACGCCGAGCCATTCGATCGTCCTCACCGCGGGGCACTGCGTGATCGAAAGGGGAAGCGAGGGCCGCCAGCTCTCCTTCGTCCCCGCCTACGAACACGGCAACCGGCCATTCGGGACCTTCGTCGCCCAGTCGATCTACGTGATGCCGCAGTGGCGTCGCCGGGAAAATCCCGACTTCGACGTCGCGGCTCTGCGCGTCAAGCCAAACGAGTTCGGGGCGCTCACGGACGTGGTCGGAGGGCGCGGCTTCGCGACGGGGAAATCGCGGCTCGGCGCCTTTCAGATCTTCGGCTACCCGGCGGCGCACGCCGGCGGGGAAGAGCTGCGCAGCTGCCGCGCCCACGGACTCGGGCTCGATTCCCTCACCGATCGCTTCTCGGGCCCGCCGACGATGCCGGCCTCCTGCGACATGGCCGCCGGCTCCAGCGGCGGCGCCTGGCTCTTCGACGGCGAATTCGTCAGCGGCGTGACCAGCTACAGCTACCAGGGCCGGCCGACCCAGCTCTTCTCGCCCTACTTCGGCCCCGAAATAGGCGCTTTCCTGCGGCAACTGCCATGATCGCGGCGTGAGCGCCGAGGTGGTGAGAACGCCGGAGGAGAGCCTGCGGGGGTTGCCGGACTTTCCCTTCGAGTCGAGCTATCACGAGGTGGACGGGTTGCGGCTCGCCTGTCTCGACGAGGGCGAGGGCAAGCCGGTCGTCTTCTTCCACGGCGAGCCGACCTGGTCGTTCCTCTGGCGCAAGGTGATCCCGCCGGTCCGCGACGCGGGCTTCCGCTGCATCGCCCCCGACTACGCCGGCTTCGGCCGCTCCGACAAGCCCACCGATCTCGACTGGTACACCTACGACCGCCACGTCGAGCTGATGTCGGCGCTGCTCGAGCAGCTCGACCTGCGCGACGCGACCGCCGTCGTCCACGACTGGGGCGGCCCGATCGGCTTGCGGCTCGCGGTCGAGCACCCCGACCGCTTCTCGCGCCTCGTGATCATGGACACCGGCCCCTTCACCGGCCACCCGAAGATGAGCGAGACCTGGCTCAAATTCCGCGATTACGTGCGCCGGAATCCCGACGTGCCCGCCGGGTTTCTGGTCAAGGCGGGCTGCAAGAACGACCCTGGCGACGACGTGATCGCCGCCTACGAGGCCCCCTTCCCCAACCCCGAGTCGAAGGCGGGCACCCGCGCCTTCCCGCTGATCCTGCCGACCGAGCCCGACGCTCCGGGCGCCGCCGAGGGCAGGCGGGTGGCGGAGGCGTTGCGGGACGACGAGCGCCCGGCGCTGGTCCTCTGGGCGGACTCCGACCCGGCGCTGCCGCTCTCGGTGGGTGAGCAGGTCTCCTCGCGACTCAACCTCCCGGCCCCGCGGGTGATCGAGAACGCCGGACACTTCCTGCAGGAGGACGCGGGCGAGGAGATCGGCGGCATCATCGCCGACTGGCTCTGAGTCGTCCGCGGCTCAGCGCATCGTCGCGGCGAGCCGCGAGACGACACCGCGCAGCTCGTCCCGAGGGCGCTCGATCAGCAGGCGGGTGCGGCGCGGTGGCGCTTCGTCCTCGAGCCAGGTGACGGTGCCGGGCCAGTAGGGACCCGGGGGCGTGCCGGGGTGGTGGAAGGCCGAGGCGAAGACCCAGCTGCCGGTGTTGTGGAGTCGGCCACCGCCGGGAAGCGGCCATTCGGCATCGTCCTCTTCGGGGCCGCCGCGGTGGGTATGGCCGGTGATCACGTGTCCCGCGCCGATGTCGAGGCGGCGGGTGAGCTCGGTCGCCGCGGCGACGCCGCTGTGGGAGATCGCGCCGGAGCTGAGCGTCACCTCGAAGTCGGCGCGGAGGAGGCGATTGATCCCCCAGATCGTGGCTGGCACCGCGGCGCCGAGAGCTGCCCGGACGGCGGCACGGCGAGCCCGGTTGCCGTCGCCGTTGCGGACCATCATCGCCCGCCAGGCACGCTCGGAGGGGCGGCTCGCGCTGTGTGCGACGCCCCCTTGGGCGACGCCGAAGGTGAGGCCGTAGACGGGCCGCAGCACGCGCTCGTATTCGGCGGGCGCGGTGCGTGGCCCGGGCAGCGGCCCGAACATACGCATCGACACTGCCGCGGCGATGCACTCGAGGCGGGGCAGGGTCATGTGGCAGTCCATGTAGTGGCCGTGGGTGGCGTAGACGTCGTCGCGCAGCCAGATCCCGGGGTAGGCGATCTGCAGGCGCGCGCTGCCCAACCACCTCGCGATCCGTTGCCAGGCCTCGCCGCCCGGCTCGGCGTGCTGTTCGAGCGAGAGGGGAGTGCCGGCAAGTGCCTGCTGCTCCAGCAATGGCTCGGCGAGCCGGTGATCGTGGTTGCCGGGGACCAGCACGACAGGGCGGCCGCCCATCGCCTCGCCCAGCCCTTCGAAGAACGGCCGGGCGCTCTCCAGCGCCGTGGCGAGCGGCGTCTCGCGCAGCTCGAGGATGTCGCCGAGCAGGACCACTCGATCGGCTGGGGCGAGCTCGTCGAGCAGAACGCGGCGGATCGCGGCGTCGCGCAGCAGGTCCTCGCCGAAGGCGCTGCCGAGGTGGAGGTCGGAGACGATCGCGGTTCGCATTGAGGGCAAACTTAGCTGTCAGAGCTAAGCTGCCCGGATGAACGGCCTCGGCGAGGAGCGGCTCGCTTCCGTCAACGGGATCGAGATCGCCTACCAGGAGATCGGCGATCCGGAGGGCGAGCCGTTGCTGCTGATCATGGGGCTGGCGACCCAGATGCTCGCCTGGGACGAGGAGTTCTGCGCGATGCTCGCCAAGCGCGGCTTCCGCGTCGTCCGCTTCGACAACCGCGACATCGGCCGCTCGACCAAGATCGAGTCGGCGGGGGTGCCCAAGCGCACCGACATGCTGCTCGGCCGCCGCCGCACCGCGCCCTATCTGCTGCGCGACATGGCCGATGACACGACCGGGCTGATGGACCACCTCGGGATCGAGTCGGCGAACCTGGTCGGCGCCTCGATGGGCGGCATGATCGCCCAGACGGTCGCGATCCGCCGCCCCGAGCGAGTGCGCTCGCTGGTCTCGATCATGTCCTCGACCGGCAACCGCTGGCTCGGACTGCCGACCTGGAAGGCCTTCGGCACGCTGTTCGCCCGCCCCGGGGCGGGGCGCGAGGCAGCGATCGATCGCACCGTGAGGACCTTCCGCACGATCGGCTCGCCGGGCTACCCGATGGACGAGGCGCGTTTCCGCGAACTCGCCGCCGCCTCCTACGACCGCTCGCACAGCCGCGCCGGCATCGCCCGCCAGCTGCACGCGATCACCGCTTCGGGCGACCGCACCGCAGCGCTCGAAAGGTTGCGCCTGCCGGCGACGGTCCTGCACGGGGCGAGCGACCCGCTGATCCGCCCCCTCGCCGGTCGCGCCACCGCTCGCGCGATCCGCGACTCCCACTTGCGCATCTTCGAGGGCATGGGTCACGACCTCCCGCCCCAGCTCTGGCCCGACTTTGTCGAGGAGATCGCGGGAACCGCTCAGCGCGCTCAGCACTTCGGCCCGACGAACTCGTCCAGCCTGGCGACGTCGGCCTTGCGCGAGACGTAGATCGAAACCGCCGTCGCTTCATTCGTGGGGAACGAAGCGGTCCAGCGAAGCCCAAGGCAATCGCAGGCGGAGCAGAAGATGCTCGTGATGTCGGTGGACACGTTGGCGAACGCGTAGCGAGGCTGAGTCCACCCACTCTTGCCGGTGCTGTAGGAGCGACAACCGTCTGAATGGATCAGTCCCTTGAGCAGTCGCTCTGGCCACCGCTCAGCGAGCTTCTGCTGCCACTCGGCGAGGAATATGGGCCGGTTGTGCTTCTTGCCGGGTCCGTGCTGAGGGAATAGGCAGAGCCAGCTCTTCGAGTAGGCGTAAACCTCGTAGCAATTGCATTTTCTCAGCTGGCGGCCGACCCGATTTTGCGGCACGACTGCCTGCATGGCCGCCTCGCATTCGTGCACGATGCCGGGGTAGCGCACGTCCAGCGTGATCCTCATCCGGTAGACCTGCCGCCGGTGCTCGGAGATCGCTCCATCGCCCAGGTACATGCCGAGGAGATACACGTAGTCGGGACCGAGTTCGGCGAAGTCATGCTCGCACCCACCGCAGCGCTGGCATCGGCCGGGTCTTGAAAAGGCTCCACACGAATCGCGCGGCCGAAATGAGTGAGGAAGACGGCCGTTGACCCAATCGCGGATCGTAGGACGCGAAACGCCGGTTTGCCGCGAGATCTCGCAGTTGTTGAGACCCGCCCGGTGAAGTCGGAGAACCGAGGCGACCGTCGCCTCAGGATGCATGATGCAGTGCGGCGGGGGGGAGTCGAACCCCCACGTCCTTTCGGACACGAGTCCCTGAAACTCGCATGTCTACCGGTTCCATCACCGCCGCAGACCCCGTCAATTTAACTGCAAATGGAACGAACGGGGCGAACGAACGCATGTTCGTAATCTAGCCCTCCGATCGGACGGACCGACCCAGACGGCGCCGCCGCCCGCTATCGCTAGAATGTCGCTCCCGCGCCGCTATCGTCTAGGGGACTAGGACGCCGGATTCTCAGTCCGGAAACCGGGGTTCGAATCCCCGTAGCGGTATGGCTCTGGCAAGCCATTCTCATCCGTGAGAGGGCCATTTTCTTGTCTGGCGGCAACGCTCACGGCAACAGGTGTCAGGCACGGCACGGAATCGGCAGCGCTCGCGGGGCTCAAAGAGACGCGGTTGCTGTTGCCGCCGTGTTGCCGTGGCGCTGTGGGTCCTGTTGCCGTTGTTGCCGCCATTGGTCAGAGCCATCGTAGCTTCTGGCAGCAGCGGAACCGCGGAGCCATCTTTTCACGGCAGCAACTGGAGGGCGACCTCGTGGCGTGGCCGGACGACGCTGAAGTGGCGGCGGTCGAGCGTCGCCACTTCAGTGACGTCGAGCCGCTCTGCTGCCGCGATCACCGAGGCGTCGACGGTGCCGAGCGGCAGGTCTCGGTACTCGGCGACGAGCTCCGCGATGCGGACGGGGTCGCTGGCATGCAACGGCTCAACCGCGAAGCTGCCGCCGGCGAGGTCGCCAAGGAAGCGAACCTCGGCCTGCCAGCCCAGCCGGGTTCCGATCAGGTAGGCGACCTCGGTGATGACGAGCGTGGGGAGGACGAGGGGGCCTGGGTGGGATTCGAGCAGCTCCAGGCAGGGAGTGTGATGGGCGTCGTCGGCGTCGACGTAGGCGTAGAGGGGCCCGGCGTCGAGGATCAGCGCGATGGGGCGATCTCCGAGGCGAGGATCTCCTCGATCCGCTCCGAGACATCGCTATGGCCGCTGCGCCCGCTGGCGGCGGCACTGAGGCGTCGCCGCCCGCCCGCCCCGAGATGCTGCTCAAGCGCAGTGCGGGTGATGTCGGCGATCGTTACTCCGCGCCGCTCGGCCTCGTGGCGAAGACGAGCGTCGAGGTCGTCAGGGAGCTTCACGGTAGTGCGCCGCATGGGATGCCAGCATACCATTTGGGCGCAGGTCTGATGAGGTGTGTGGCTCTTTGGGAGCGCTGCTGGACTCGATACCCAGCGACCTCTCTGTCAACCGCGAGGTGGACGGCCAGTCCTCGGTGCAGCGGAGTTGTTAGCCCGATCCCGGTCGACCCTTCGCTCCCTGAGGGGGAATGCGCTGAGAGTACTCTCGCTCGGTGGCGAGGGGCACTTCGATCAACCAAACCGGCGGGATCGGCTACCGCTATGAGGACTACGTCGGCGCCTACCTGCTGGCCGCCGCTCTCCTCGGCGTGGAGCCTCGGGCCGGCCTCGAGCCCGCCGAGCGGCTCGACTTCCAGGTGAGAGCCGCGGGTTGGGCCCTAGACGACCTCCTCTACACCGGCCGCGGTGGATCCCGGCTGGCGCTCTCGATCAAAAGCTCGCCTCAGTTCACGAACGGCGCTGCGGCGGCAGATTTCGTCCATGACGCCTGGTCGGAACTGTGCGGAGTGGGGGACACCCAGTTTGAGGAGTCACGCGATCTGCTCGGCCTGGCCGCTCCGGCCCCCGACGCGGCGGTAGGCAAGTGCCTCGTCGAGCTGATCCGTTGGTCGATCGCGCAGGAGCCCTCTGTCCTTGAGGCCCGGATCGGGACCGAAGGAGCGGTATCGGCCACTCACCGGGCGCTCTGGCGCAGTTTTGCCTGCCCGGCGGATCTCGCCGATGGCCTCGAAGGGGACGAGCGCTCCCCGGCGCGGCTCCTGCGGCGACTGCGCTTTATCGACCTCGACCTGCTGGCGCCAGGGTCGACCGCTCAGGCGCAGGCCCTGCTTTGGTGTGGGCTGGCGCTCGCCGAGCCGCTCGATCGCGAGGACCTCTGGGACGCGCTGCTGAGGCTGGTCGCCGAGAGGCGCGTCGCTGGCGGTTTCATCGAAGTCGATGCCCTATCCGATGAGTTGAAGGATTTCGAGTTCGCCGAGCGCCTCGACTTCCGAGGGGATTGGGAGCGGCTGCGCCAGATCTCAGGCCGGGCGAAGCGCCAGGTTAGGGAGACGATCGCCGGGATCAGCGTGACCCGGGAGGAGGAGATCGCGCGCGTCGACTCGGCGGCTGCCTCCTCATCCGCTGTTGCCGTCATCGGACCCTCGGGCTGTGGCAAGACCGTCATCGCGCGCCAGTGGCTGGAGGCAGCGCCCGACGATGAGGTGCTGTGGCTGGGAGGGGCGGAGCTGCTTCGCCTCGAGCTGGGGATCGCCGGTCTCCGGCATGAGATCGACGCGGTGATTGCCGCGGCGCCGGGACCCTTGACGGTCGTCATCGACGGTCTCGATCGCCAGTTCGAGGAAGCGCCGTTCAACCTCACCGCTCGGCTGATCGAACACGGCGAGGCACAGGACGTCAGGGTAGTTATTACCTGCCAGGAGCAGGAATTCTCACGGGTCAGCAACGAGCTTCGCTCGCTCAATGCCGAGGTGACTTGGGAGCCGGTGAGTGTCGGGCCATTCAATGCCCAGCAGCTCGCCCAGATCCTGCGCGAGCTTCCTGAGCTCTCGGAGCTCAGCGGCAAGAGCCGGCTGGGCGGGATCCTACGCCGACCGAAGGTTCTCGACATGTTCGCCGGCTCGATTTCCGCTCACAATGCGCCGGGCGAGCCGCCGTCCGAAGACGATGAGACTGCAGTTGCCAGATGGTTCTGGGAGCTGGCACTCGGCGTAGGCCCAGAACGTCAACGCCGTGTTGCGGCTCTGCTCGAACTCGCCCGCGAGCAGGCTGATCGGTTGCGCTCCTCGATCCCGCTTGACGAACTTGGGGATCTTGCGGCGATCGACGAGCTCGTCCGAGACGGGATTCTCGTTGTGACCGACGGGCGGGTGGGCTTTGCCCACGACCTGTATGGAGACTGGAGCCGCTACCAGGTCCTTCTGGCCCATCGCGACGACCTTGTCGGTTATCTCGCCGATCGGGCTGGGTCGCCGCTCTGGCATCGCTCGATCCGCCTCTACGCGCTAGGGCTTCTGGACGGCGATGCCTGCCGCTGGGCGCAGGAGCTGCGAACTCTTGGCGGTGAGGCCCCCGGCTCGATTCACGATCTCTTTCTCGATGCCCTCGTTTTTGCCGCTGATCCTGACGCGGCGATCGAGGCGGCGTGGGAGCTGCTTGTTGCCGACGAAGGTCGGCTTCTCAATCGCTTCCTCTCCCGCTTTCGCTACATCGCAACCGTGCCCGACCCCTACTTGATGTCTGTGTTCCAGGGGGCCAGCGCCGATGTAGCCGTCGTTGCCGCGGCCAGCAATCGGGTTCCCTACTGGCCGTTCTGGCCGCCGGTGGTGAGCGCGCTGGTCCGCCACGGAGCGGAGGTGGTAAAGCTCGCCGATGTCGAATTGGCAGAGACCTTCGACCTCTGGCTGCGCCGCGGGCCAGCTGAGAACGCCCTGCGTCCCGGCTGTGCGGCGCTCGTCCTAGCTGGTGCCGAGCAGATCCTCGAGCAGGCCGCCGAGCCCCGGACCTATGTGTCCGGCGAGCTTCTCGCCCCGCACATGCGCGCCGCGATGGCCGCGGTGCGGGAGGAGCCCGAGCGCCTGCGAGTACTGGTCGGCGCCTTCATCGACCCAGTGCCAATCTCGGCTGCGCCCGAGGGCGCCGTCGGACACACGCCAGAGGCACAGCGGCTAGTCGGTTTTGACCCCCTTTATGAGGACGATGATGAGTTGCCGCTGCTCGGAGCCGGGGCGCTCAGCGCTTTTCGGGAGCTTTGCCTCGACACCGACGCGCTTATTCCGGTGATCGAGGCCGATCCTGGCCTCGCCGCCGAGTTGATCGCGGCGGCGATCATCCCGCGACGCTGGCGAGGGCCGCGGCGCCGGCACCACCCGCTTGACGACTATGGGGTCCCCGACTTCCACAAGTGGTCCTCGCCGCTCTGGCTGCGTGGGTCCTTCCTCCAGTTCCTGCGGGCCGCGCCGAACAGGGCGATCGCGATGATCGTCGCGGTCACCAATGAGGCGACCGATCGCTACCTGCAGGCGCTCGACGACGAGGTGCAGGAGTTGCTGCCGCCGATCACGATTGAAATTGATGGAGCGCCAGTGGAGTGGCCTGGTAACGAGGTCGTCTACCTCTGGTATCGGGGCGATGCGCGCGCGCCGAAAACGGTGGCGAGCGCGCTGATGGCGCTAGAGAAATGGTTCTACGAGAGGATCGAGGCCGAGGAGGACATCGGCCCCGCGGTGGAGCAGGTGATAGCCGAATCACGCTCGCTTGCTTTCGCTGGCCTCCTGATCGCCGTCGGCTACCGCCGCAGCTCCCTCTTCGGCGGCCCGCTGCGGTCGCTGCTCGGTGTCTCTGATCTCTACCGACTCGATCACCTCCGCATCCTCCAGTCCACGGTCCAGTACCAGATTGGCCTCTTTCTCGAGCCGGCGCCAATGCAGAAGATGATCGGCGAGTGGCACGAGATGGCGCATCGCAAGGTCGAGTTCGAGCGCGCCGCCCAGCAGCTGCTGCTCGGCGACCCCGAGCTCGCGCGCTGGATGGAGAGTGTTTTCGCTCGATGGCGCGATGCAGGTCGCGAGGAGGATCGTCACCTGATCGCGCGACTCGACGTCTCCAACTGGGTCTCTCGCACCCTTCCGGATGGGAGAGAGGCCTGGGAGTACTGCCACCCGCCCGAGCTGGCCGAGGAGAGCGCCGAGGCGATGGCCGAGACGGAGGAGCGCATGTTCTGGCTGCAGTTTCCGCACAAGATGCGAAAGGCGATTGACGAAGGCGAGGCGGAGTACGGCGAGGAGGAGCTCGATCGCTTCTGGGCCGAGGTCGTCGAGGGGAGAGCGATGGTTGAGCCCCCCGCCGATGTCGTAAGCGACGGTGTGATCAGCGCCCTTGATTCACGCTGCGGGATCGCCGCCTTTCTCCTTCTCCGCGCGGGGGAGTGGCTGCGCTCCTATCCCGAACGGGAGGCGTGGTGTCGGGAGACCCTGCTCGAGGCGGCTTCCACACCGCTGAAGCAGCACTTCATGGATTCGCCTGAGGACGTAAGCGATTGGAGCTATGACCGATTTTGCGCCGACGCCCTTCCCGCTCTCTGGGCCGAAGACCCCGAGGATCGGCGGATGCGCGAGGCGGTCGCGATCCTCGCCACCAACCTCCACCACAACACGATCACGCGGCTTTATGCCGCTGCCGCGAAGCGGCGCGACGTGCTCGGTGACGGATTCGCCGAACTGCAATCGCTGGCGGTGGTGGTGGCCCGCTGGAAGACTAAGCGCATCCTCGCCGGTCAGGCGTCGGATGAAGGGGCGGCAAAGAACGCGTTCGCTGAGCTCGCGGAGTTCCTTGAGCGCTTTGTCGCCGCGGAACTTGAGGAGATCGCGCTGGGGCTTTCGGACCCTCCTGTCGACTCCGGCACGGTGCCCTCCGACCAGCCCTTGACTGGGCGTCGACGTCGACGATCGCTAATCGATCTCAGCCATGTTTGGGCGGCGTGGAGCTGGATGCCCGACTTCGCCGAGGCCTTCGATGAGAACGAGCGTCTCGGCTGGCTCTCCTTCTGGCGGGAGATGGTCGGAGGCATCGCTGCCCACATCGCCGAAGAAATCGGCTCCTATGGCGGTGGCGCCTACAGCTATGAGAACGCCATCCTTCTGGGGCTTCCCGAGCGCATCCTCAGCCTCAGCGATCCTGAGGAGAGTCGCTCGTTGTGGCAGCCGCTCTTCACCAGCGCTGGCGCCGGCGAGCGCTGGGTGTCCCCCTTCCTGACTGCATGGTTTGCCGCTGGCCTCGCAAGGGGCACCCCCCCGCCGCGCTTTGGTGAGCGCTGGGAGGAGATGCTCGAGTTCGCGGTTGAGCATTGGCCGCAGGACTCAGGCGATGATGCGAGCGCTTGCTGGCGGTCGCTGCTGGGGATCGGACGTTGGCAAACGAGTGAGGGATGGGGGCCGCAGTTCGCGGAGTTGATCGCGCATATGCGGCGGTTCTACGAGCTGTGGGCAGCGGTGCATCTGATGAACCCCGAGTCTTTCGCCGCCTTCAGCCGCTTCCTGATGGTCGAGGCTGCCACGCCTCTCTTGGAGTCAGGTCTCTGCTGGCTGCAGGCATCGCGCCTCCGCAGACGAAGACAATTCGGCGAACGCGGCGAGGAGGACTTGCTTTCACTGCTTGCGTCGGTAGCGACCAAGAGCCCGGCGCTGCCACGCTCTGCCTCGGAGGCCGGTGAGGCCTACCGGGCGCTACTTGCGGCCGCCGTCGAGCGTCATAACCCGATCGCACTCGCCCTACACGAGCGGATCTTCGGCTCCGAGTCCGACGGTACTTCAAGACACGACGCTGGCTAGATCGACACTTGCGTGGCCCCGGGCGCACGCACTGGCAGCCGGACCGGCCGGATCGCCGCAGGCGGGGACCTGATCGCCTGCATCTTTCCGGGAACTCGACCTGACTGGCTGAGGGAGATCTCGAGAGGCGCGCGTCGGGGAAACCCCTTGGGCAGCCCCCGACGTCAGTGCTTGACGAGGAAGGCGATCAACCCCAGGTAGCCGCCGGCGATGACGAACAGAACCGCTTGCCAGAGCACCGTAAGTCGGGTCGCGACGGTGTTTTCTCCAGTGCCGAGCATGCGCGAGTAGCTGACGGCGAGCGCCCTCAGAATCGGCGGCTCCGACGCGCTCAACACCGCCGTGTCTATCGTCCCAAAATCCGCGCGTACGGTCAGGATCGCCCCCGCCCCGGCGACACCGTAGACGAGGAGCGCCAGCGCCAGCAACCAAAGGGCCAGGATCACGCCGGTCGGCTCAGCCCTGGTGAACGCTCCCGCGAGGGCAACCGTGACGGCTGCTCCGACGGTAAAGAGCCACTGGGCTCGGCTGCGGATATGCACCAGATCCGAAAGCTGGCGGTCTACCTGTCGCCGGCCCTCGTCGACCATGTGTTTAAGGTCCTCCTCGCTCCAGTCGTCGAGGGGCTGGGGTGAGATTTGATGGGCGCTCAGGACGGGGATCGTCAGACCGGGAGCGATCAGGCCGAGCACGTGCATGGCGAAGACCATCTGCCCGCGAAAGAACGCTCTGATGCTCACTTTCATCCCGCGATCATCTCGGTTTTCCCTCTATGGGCTCAGCCAGACCGCGATCGCCTCGGTAACTGCGGATGCGATTTCTCTCGGCAGAAACAGCCATTGCCCGGCAGGATTGAGGTCTATGAAGAAGGCACCATCCTTCGTCACGATCCAGTCTTGACTCGAGTAGCCGATCCCGAGGCCTTTGGCGAGTCTGAGTGCATGCTGCTCTATCTCGGTCTCCGAGATGGGGTGGAAGGAGTCATGAGCTGCCTCGTCACGTCGCCAGTCGAGCGGAAGACCTTCGGCCGGGAGCTCGCACGTCCAGGCCTGCTCTGAGACCGTTACCACGCGGAGATGCCGCTCGGCTTCCAGGTGAGCTTGCAGGATGAAGGGCGCCTTGGGCAGCAGATCGAGGAGCGCCGAGTCATGTCGAATGAGCTGCGACCACACCACTCGCTCGATCCCATCGGAGCTAGAGAAGCTTGAGGGTCCCAGGGGCTTCACTACGAGCGGGTCGCCCAACCCGACCGGGAGCCGGGATCGGTCGGAGGCGGCCACCGTTTTCGGCATCGGAATGCCGAGCCGCTCCGCGGCGGCCACCTGTACCAGCTTGTTCTCACGCAAGAAGAGCCGCTCGAGGGGCGTAAGCCAGGAAATGCCGGGGGCGCTGGCAATTGCGCTAAGGAGTGCAGTCCAGGCGCTTCGAATCGCGGCTTGTTCAGTTCCTGCCTGCACGCCTCGACGCCAATCGGGCGGCGCTATACGCCGTATCCAGCCCCGCGCAGGGGCTTTGAGCCTTATTTCGAGGCGATCGCTCTGCTCGGACTCCAGCTTCAGCCTGTCGCCCTCGACCATGTATGAAGTTGATTCCAGCGACGCGGCGTCCAAGATGACTGGCTCGACTGAGCGTGACTCGAGCGCTGCGAGCACGGCCGCGGCATGCTCGTCGTCGGCGTTGCCGATGATCAGAGGTGGGGTCGTCAGGATTCGCCAGGGTGGAGCATCTCTTCGAGCTCCTCGCGGTCTCGGTCGACCGTCTCCTTGGCGGCCGTATTAATCGTCTCGCCGTTGGCCGCAGTCGCCGGCGCCGGCGCTGCGAGCTGGCTGTAGAGGCTGCCAGTCAGAACCTCATCCGGTCGATCAGCAGACACCCTGCGCCATTTCCTCGATAGAGAGCGCCTCGACGTCGTTGTCGATCGTCTCCTTTGCCTTGGTCGACACCGTCTCGCCTTTGGGTGCGCTTACGGGCACGGCCGCGCCAAGCGCTTCGTAGAGGGACGCTGGTGTGGAGGGCTCGACCATCTGCTGGTGCCTACTCTCGCACACTCTTCTGAGACGTTGCTTTCCATCGGCTCTTTTTGCTGGTGCCGTGCTGGAACGCGGTCAAGCGGGCGGACTGTTGGGTCCGAGAATCTCGGTCAAGTACTCGACGACCGTGGCCGCGATTAGGACGCTCGCCCGGGCTT
The DNA here is from genome assembly GCA_047519745.1 of Actinomycetota bacterium. Lineage (GTDB taxonomy): Bacteria > Actinomycetota > Thermoleophilia > Solirubrobacterales > 70-9 > VRUE01. The sequence continues at coordinate 18,299 of JAPVSJ010000057.1, forward strand.
CGGCCTGCCCGAGTTGTCTGCCTTGTCTGTGGTGCGCGGCGCTGCTGAGGTCGCTGAGCGTCTTCCATAGATTGTCGAGGAGCGCTCTGGTGGGCGAATCAGCCGGAAGCGCAAGCTTCTCGCCGACCCGCTCGGCGATCGGCTTGCCGTCTGCCCCGAGGTGGTCCGCGACGGCGTCGCGCAGGTCTCGGCAGGCTTGAACAGCACCGCGGTAGTCGCCTTCGTCATATCTATGGCGCGCCGTGTCAATCGCTGTGGTCGCCTCGGACCCGATGGCAGAAGAAGCCGCGGGAAGGCGCAGGGCGATCAAGCGAACCTCGTCGGCGCCGAGCCCCGGCAGCACCTGAGCAGTCCAGTCCTCGCGACGCAGACGCAGTTCAAGCGATTCGACCTTGGCGTTCTGCAGCGCCCAGAGATCTGCAGCCAATCCGGTCGCCGCTGCGACCGGATGGCCCGGTGGCCCCGGCCTGGGTGCATTCTCGCTTCGGCGCAGCCACGCGGCAGCTACATACAGCCGCAGGCCGAGTGGAATCTGACCATCGCCGAGACGTTGGGCGTGGTCTTCGATCAATCGGACCTGCTCGCGGGAGAGCGGGAAGCGGAAGGCCACTTGGTGTTCAACCGGGCTGGACGGGGTCGAGGACCAAAAGCCGGCCTGACTCCTCGTGCCGGACACCCGCGCCGGGGAACCTACTGCGAGTCCGAGCGCCAACTCCGAACTGGCAGGCAGGATCAGCTCCGCCTCCAGCTCGGTGATCGCAATCGTTTGGCCTGCCTCACGAGGATCGAATTGGATCGTGCCAGGGACCAGCACGGCGGGGCTGAGGTATCCGCCCTCGCCGCGGACCAAGGCCGGGTCCACCCGCAGCCATCCGACCCGGAAGTTGCCGATTGAGATGCCCGCCTGCCTGTTCATGCTTGTAGGTTGAAGCACAGGGGTGGCCGGTGCGATAGGGGTCACGGCAAGAGCGTCGCTCGGCGCTGCGTTGAGTGCGCCGCCAATCCTCGCTGAAACCCGAGATAGCGGTCGTCGCTACACCCAGCGCGCGGGGTATCGTGGCGCGCGTGAACCCCTACAGCGGACTGGAGCCGGCTGCGATCTGGCGCCATTTTGCGGCATTGAACGCCATCCCGCGACCGTCCGGCCACGAGGAGGCCGCGCGGGAGTACGTGCGTTCGGTCGCCGAGGCGTCGGGAGCGGATTGGCGCACGGACGCATTTGGCAACGCGGTCGCCCGGGTGGCCCCTCGCGACGCCGGCGATGTACCCGTCGTCGCCGTCCAAGCCCACCTCGACATGGTCTGTGAGGCCGAGCCGGACGCGAACCATGACTTTTTAACCGAGCCGATTCAGCCTCGCCTCGCCGGCGACATGATCTACGCGACCGGTACCACCCTGGGCGCGGACAACGGGATCGGTGTCGCCGCGGCCTTGGCTTTGATGACAACGCGCAACGTGCGTCATGGCCCACTCGAGTTGCTGTTTACGGTAGATGAGGAGAGGGGCCTGCGTGGGGCCCTGGAGCTCGACCCGTCGCTGCTGAGCGCGAAGCTGCTGATCAACCTTGACAGCGAGGACCCAGACAAGCTGATCAACGGCTCAGCCGGTTCACAGGATACGGTCGTCCGTCTGCCGCTCGTTCGCGACGGGGTGCCAGGCGGCGGGTGGAGCGGTCGCCGGCTCGAGGTAGTCGGACTCAAGGGAGGGCACAGCGGCCTCGACATCCAAAAGCGACTTGCAAATGCCATCAAGCTGCTCGGGGGTGTCCTGGTGGACATCCAAAAAGCGGGAATTCCCGTCTCGCTCGCGTCGCTCAGCGGCGGTACGGCGCACAACGCCATTCCGCGCTCCGCCCAAGCCGATCTAGCGCTGCCCGACAGCGCCTCCGCACAGTTCGACGAGGTCATCGAAAACATCCGGCGGCGCTTGCACGGCGATTGGGGCGATGCCGAGCCCGGCCTCGAGCTAAATGTCCATAGCCTTCCAGCTCCGGACGCGGCCCTGGCGCCACCCGGTTTCGAATCCCTTCTCCGGTTGCTTGCCGGGCTTCCGCATGGTGTGCTGGCCGCGACCGACGGCGGTCCCCAGCAGGTCAAAACCTCATGCAACCTGGCCCGGGTGGAGATCGGGGACGCCGACGCAAAACTGTCCCTCACGAGCCGAAGCCTCGAGAAAGACGGCCTCGAGCGCGTTCAGGGAGAGATCGCGAAGCTAGCCGCCATGTTCCACGCAGAGGCATCCGTGTCCTCTCATTACCCTCCGTGGACTCCTCACGGTTCCGGATTGTTGCTCTCCCTCGCGACCGAGACTTACCGCGAAGTCAACGGACGGGCACCGGAGATCGAGGCGATGCACGCTGGGCTCGAGTGCGGTCTCATTGCTGCAAAGATCATGGGCATGGAAGCCATCTCTTTCGGACCATCGATTCGCAGCGCCCATACCCCGAGCGAGCACCTGGCTGCATCGACGGTGATGCCGATGTGGCTGCTGCTCCTGCGGCTTCTCGACCGACTGGCGGAGACTGGGAAGCAGAGCAATGGCGCCTAAGGCATCCGGGCGGAAGGGTTTTTCCCAGCGGGTTGCCGATCTCCCGATCGGTATCAGTGGGATTCTAGCCGTGCTGCTGGTCGGTATCGGTGGCCAGATAATCTGGGTGTTCCGTGCCAATGACTCAATCGGCCTCGCCGATACGCTCGCGATAGAGGGCGTCATAGTGGCCGTGGTGTTCGGCGTTCTTGCCCTCAGGGTCGCGCTGCACCATGACACGGACCTAAAAGACGTGTCGGAGACGCTCAAAGGTGTGTCGGACAGTGTCCTGACCCGAACCGTCGGAGGCTTTCCCCATTTCATTCCCCATGTAACCGCGCTTCTTTCGCAGGCCGAGGAGAGCATCCTGGTGCTGTGCGACAACCCGGCCTACGGGATCGTCAGCAAGGGCGACGCATTCGACGATTATCTCGGTGAGCTGAAGCGCCAGATCGCCCGGCGAACGTCCCGTCCGTCGCTCTCGGTGGAAATGATGTTTCTCGCCGAGGAGGAGCGCAAAGAGCTCCACCGCGACCAGGTGCAACTGCATGCCCAGACGGAGGAGGAGTGGGAACGGTGGCGAGAACGTTCCGACGTGCACGGCCGTCTGGAGGAATTCCTGAAGCGCGCCCACAGCATTTGCGAGCCAGCGGCTTCGCCGATCTCCGACGCTGACGTCTCGGAGAAGCTATCCGGACTGAGCGTCGAGCAATACGTCACGCGCTTGGCGGAAGTCAATGGCACCGTTCTTACGCATCATTTCTATGGCGCGAAAAGGTTCGTCTTGAAATTGAGGAATGGCGCCGAACAACCTCAGGCGCTTTCACATGGACCGAGCATCTATTTTTGGATGCGAGACAATCTGCACGCCATTTTCGCGATTGTTCCCCTTGGTAACACGCCCCAGCAGAGCCGCGAGGTCGCGTTTGAGACCCACGATCCCGGCATGATCGAAGCGCTGAAGGGGATGTTCAACCGTTACCAGGGAGCGGCGGCGATCGACGTTACGGAGCAGGAATCGACATTGAAACCCCGCCCCCTAGCTGTGTAGGGGCTGGATGCGCCACGACAAACGAGACGGCCTTCTCGCCTACCGCTTCGAAACCCTCCCGGCGGGGATCGACGCCCTCGTCTCCACTCGGCGAGGTGGAGTCAGCCAGGTGCCATACGACTCGCTCAACCTCGGCCTGCGAGTCGGCGACGATGCGGAGAAGGTCGTCGAGAACCGCCGCCTGCTGTTTACCGCCTTCGAGCTCGAGTTGGAGCGCTCGGTCTGGTGCCGGCAGATCCACGCCGACGGCGTGGCGGTGGTCGACGCCGCCGACGCCGGCCGCGGCTCGACCGAGGAGGAGTCGATCGTCACGGATGCCGACGCGCTGGTCACCGCCGAGCCGGGGCTGCCGCTATGCGTGACCCTGGCCGACTGCGTCCCCGTGGTGATCTTCGACCCGGAGTCGTTGGTCGTGGGCCTGGCCCACGCAGGCTGGGGCGGCACCGTCGCGGGCATCTCGTCGCGGACCGTCGAAGTCATGCGAGAGCGATTCGGTTGCGATCCAGCCTCGCTCATCGCCGCCGTCGGCCCGTCGATCGGGGCGGCTGGCTATGAGGTCGGCGCCGACGTGATCGAGAAGGCGGGGGCTGCATACGGCGATCGCGCCGCCGAGATCCTCGAGCCGGCCAAGAACGGCAAGGCGCTCTTCGACCTCTGGGCGGCCAACCGCATCGACCTCGAAGCTGCCGGCGTAGCCGGCGAGCGGATTGAGGTCACCGGCGTCGCCAGCGACCGGCACCTCGAGGACTTCTACTCGCACCGGCACGAGGGCGGCCAGACCGGCCGTTTCATCACCGCCGTCTCGATCCGCGGCGATGGCTGAGACGACCCGCCGTTCTCGGCGAATCGTTCTGTAGATACGGAACGATCAGCAAGTGATTAGCCTTTGCGCCGCGATGGTGGTGGGATCCCTCGAGACGGTGAAGACGGTCAGCGACGTGGCGGCGAACGTGGCTACTATCTTCGCGCTCCTTGTTGGTGCCGTCTGGGCCGTCTGGGCCCTTCACAGGGAGCGAACGCGCTGGCCGAAGGCGGAGCTGGCGCTTTCCGTCTCACACCGCGATCTGACCGCTGACCGAGCACTCCTGCAGGTCAAGGTGGTGGCCCACAACCTCGGGGCTCTTCGCATCACCGTAAAAGAACTTCACGTCGACGTTAGCCAAGTCCTGCCGCTCGACGAGAAGACGAAGGCAGCGGTTGACGACGAAACCCTGATCCCTAAAAAAGAGGAAAAGTATGAGGCGGTCTGGCCGCTGCTGCCGGGGGGAAGTCGTATTCGCAATTGGCGCGTCGGGGGGCAGCCGCGGATTCCCGAGATCGAGCCCGGGGAGAGCGATGAGTTCTGCTTCGACCTGATCGTGCCGCGCACGCTCGAGACCGTCCACGTCTATGCCTATCTCGGGAACGTCAAGCATCGCCGGCGCGAGTTTGGCTGGGTAGTGACCGCCTTCTACGATCTCTCGGGAGAAACCGGCGAGAAACGGATTAGCTTCGGTTCAAGTGAGCCTAAGGTCGCGCTTCGCTCGCGGCCCACGTCCTCGGGGTCGTTGCCTAAGGGTCAGCAGGAACCGCGGCGGCCGCGGCCGGGTGGTCAACCAGGGTCGCAGGAACATAAGGAGAAGGGCTAATGCGTAGGCCAGCGGCGCGATGACCGAGGCGACTGACCGAGATGCGAACGAGGCCGCGGCGCCTGGGGGCTCCCTTGACTTCTGGCCCGTCTGGGAGTTCAAGTCCGGTCGCGGCAAGCTGGCGCGATACGTGGCGCCGGCGGCGGTGGCCCGCGAATTCGACCTCTCCGTGGAGCTCAGCCTGGAAGAGGAAGGCGACCCCGAGTCGCCTGCTGCCCGGGCCGGCGCCGATCGTCTACGGGCGGAGCGGCTGTATGAGCGTCTCCGAGACCAGGAGATCAGGTACGGCCTCGAGCCCTGGGCATCAAGCGAAGGTAGGCAGCAGATCAGGCACCCGTGGTGGCTGCTGAACGACCACCACGGCACCTGCGTGGATATCGCCGCAACCTACGCCGGGATGTGCCTGCAATCCCAGGTCGGCGCGTTGCTGGCCGTCACCGAAGACCACGCTTTCGTTGTGATCACGCCAGGAAGACTGCTCTCGGGAGGTGCTTACGATCCGGTTCGGCTGCTGCCGGCGTTCCGGCAGGCAAGGATCGGGGAACGCCTTCAGGACGAGGCGGAGGGCGCCCCCGACGATCTTGGGGTTCAAGTCGGCTCGTTCTCGGCGCTCCAGAAGCTGCTTGGCGGCAAGGCGCTGCTGGCGCTGGACGTGGTCGAGGTGACGAATGCCGATGCCGGCTTCGCGGCGGCGAGGAAGGCCATCGATCGACGCCTCGCGGGTGCCCCCGACGGAAAGGTGTGGCTGGTCGACGTGCCCTTCCTTCACGGGCAGCAGGGCTTCACCGAGCTCGATCCGCCGCCCCGGGCCCGGCCGTCGATCCGGATGTGGGTGGGCGCCGCCGGGGGTCATTTCGAAGACTTCCCCGCCCATCGCGAGGCGGTCGGGAAGCTTAAAGACCAGAACGGGGTCGTGGTCCTGGTCGGCGAGTCGGGTCGAGGCAAGAGCACGATCGCCCGGCGCCAGGCGGCACGAGCCAAGTTCGGCGCCGCCTGGTTCCTCGACGCTTCGGACCGCAAAGCGCTTCTGAACAGCTTTGCGATGGCGATGCAGGTGGATCTCGGGCGTCCCGAACTGGAGGTTCCGGAGGTCGAACGCAGAGCTCTGGCCGAAACCGCCCTCGCGCAGCTTGCCGTGGCCACCGACCCGTGGCTTGTCGTCCTCGACAATGCCGATGGGGATCCGACCTCGATCCGCGACCTACTTCCCGTGCCAAAGGAGGGGCAACAGCTACTGATCACCTCAACCAACGAGGAGTGGATCCCCTTTCTTCGTCGAAGCTCCCTTCCGGATTGCCGGATCGTCCCGTTGCCGCCAGTGGACGCGCGCGAGGTAGACCGCTTCGACGGCGAGGAGATCGCGCGGCTGGTGAACGGCAGGCCGCTGTTGATCGACGCCTTCGGGAGGCTCGATCCCGATATGGACTGGGGGACGGCGGCCTTGCCCCCGCCGCCGGGGAAGATCGAGGCGGAGCTGCAGGGCCCTGCGGTCTACTGGTCGCTGCTGCGTGCCCATCCGAAGTTCGGCGAGGCCGAGCTCGAGGTCGCCGCGCTTGCCGCCCTGATGCCCGCTAACGCGCAGCCGGTTTCGGTGCTAGCGGAGCTGGTCGACGGCGAGGCTGCGGTGGAGTTCCTTGTCGGGCGCGGGCTACTCAGCATCGACCGCAACCTCGGCATGGCGCGGATGCACCGGTTGTTCAGCGCGGCGATTCGCGCCGATCTAGAAACGGGGGAGCCGGACCTGTACGACCGGGTGGTTTGCCTTCTTACCGGCGAGGACCGCGCCATGGCCGCTCTTGACGAGCACGGCGACCTGTCCACGATTACCCGCCTGGACGAGCGCCTAAATGCGATCGACGGACGCACCGCCGAGCCGGATCCCGAGCTTGGCGTTTCGCTGCATGGCGTCGCCATGCTGTTCGAGCTGCATGGCCACACTCGTCGCTCGGGACTGACTTTCGAGCGGGCCGAACGGCACCTAATGGACAACCTCAGCCTGCGCGCCGACTGCCTGCTCGGCCGCGCCCGGACGATCAACCAGCATCACAAGAAAGATCAGCAACTGCTCGAAAAGGCGATCGGCTGGTCCAGGGAAGCGCGGGACCTGAAACTTGCCTGCGGCCTTGAAGGGCCGGCCTATCGGGCCCTGGCGATGGAGGGTTTGCTGATGAGGCCACTCGCCAATTTCCCGGTCCCAGGCAAGACGCGCAAGGAGCTGCTCGACAGCGCGCAAAAGATCCTCGAAGAGGCCGATGACCACCGCCAGCGGCTTCCCGACAAGGAGGTTCCCCCCGCCGAAAAGGCGCGCAGCCGTTACAACCTGGCCGGGGTGCGGATCCCGAAGGCGCAGGAGTCGCCCGCGCGGGCTGCCGAGCATCTCGGGATCGCGGAGCGAATCTACTCGGAAGTCGCCGCCTGGCGGGCCGAGATCTACGGACGCATGGTCCATCCGCACATCGCCGCCTGCGTCAACGGGCTCGCCATCGCCGCCTACTACCGCGCCATCCTCCTGCCAGCGGAGGACGCCCAGCGAACTGCCTACTTGCGGAAAGCGACCGAGCACGCAAACGAGGCGCTGAAGCAACGCGAGGTGCTCGATGGCTCCATCGACGCGGACGAGGCAGGCAAGAGCGCGTCCCTGCTTGCAAAGATCGCCCTTGCCCGCAGCGCGCCGCCTCCGGAAGGGACCCTCGAGGATGCCGCCGGCGTCGTCGAGGGGGCGATGCGGGAGCTGGAGAAAAGCGATCGACTGCCGCCCCCGGTGCCGTCCTTTCCCAGCGGTCCCGAGGGACTTCTCGAGGGAGTCGATCGCTGGGCGCGGTCGCAGGCGCTCTTGGATGTGGTGGGCGCGTTCGGCGAGCTTCCGTCCGCCGATATCAGCCTCCCAGGGCTGCTGGAGTGGCTGGACCGGTTCTCCGATCGATGGGACTTCCGCCAGGGGGAGCGCGACGTCGGCACGTCACCGCGGTTCACGGCATCCACCAAAAAGGTCGTCGAAGTCGGGGTGTCCGCGCTCGGGCTGGTCGCGCGCGGCACTGAGCCAAAGGGCCATTTCGACGTCGTGCTGATCCTCGGGGGTTTGGCTCGCGCCTGTCTTTCGAGGCCGCTGTTCACCGCTCGAGCGGTGAACGATGGCGCGCTGACGGCCGACAAGATCGTCGCCATCGGCGCCTTCCGTGACCTATCCGAGGGTGAGGCCGGCCTGCTCGCCGATTTCGAAGCGGAGCCGGTCGGCCACGAGTTCGCTGCGATGGACTTCGGTGTCCGGCACGCCTTCGAGGTCAGCGATCCCACCGTCAGGCAGGGGCAGCCAGAGGAGAATCCCAACGCCGCCTGGCGCGTCCACGAGTACATGACGGCTGCGGGCACTCCAATCCAGGTCGCCGCTGCGCCCTCGGCCGAACCGGAGGTGCGGCGCGCGAACACCGTCGACACCCTCACATGGCTGCTGGACACCGAGCTGGACCTGAGGCCGGGGCATCGGCTGCTTGTCGTCACGACCGATATCTACGTTCCCTTCCAGCACGCTCACGCGCTGCGGCTGCTGGCGCTCCCGTTCGACGTGGAGGTCGAGGTCGCCGGAGTCGTCCCGGGTCTGGTCGACCGGCGCCTTGCGCACGAATTCCCGCCCGACAAATTCCTACAGGAGATCCGCTCTACGATCCGCTCCCTGCGCCAGCTGGAGAGCGCGCTCTCCGCCCGGACTTAGACCTTTTTCTTAGAGCGCTTTCAGGAGCGCCCGGAACTGCTTGCCGCGCTCTTCGAAATTGAGAAAGCGGTCGTAGCTGGGGGCAGCGGGGGAGAGGAGGATGACGCCGCCGGGACAGGCGAGGCCGCGCGCGAGCTCGACGGCGGTGGCAAGGTCGGCGCCGACGACCGCGCGGTCCGGCGACACCCCCGCCGCGCGCGCGGCCGCGACGGCGCGCTCGCCGGTGCTCGGCATCCCGACGATGGCCGCGCCCCGCCGCGCCAGCGCTGCCCCCAGTCCCGCGTAGTCCTGTCCCCGGTCCTGGCCGCCCGCGAGCAGCACGATGTCGCGGCCGGCGAAGGCGTCCAGCGCTGCCAGCGTCGACTCGGGCGTGGTCGAGATGCTGTCGTCGACCCAGGCGACCTCGTCGCGTTCCCCGCAGGACTGAAGGCGGTGCGGCAGCGAGGCGAACTTGGCTAGGCCGGCGGGCAGAGGGGGCTCGATTTCGGCGAGTTCGAGCACGGTCAGCGCCGCGCAGAGGTTGAGCATGTTGTGCGGGCCGCGCAGCGGCAGCTCCGCGGCCGGGACGACAAGGTCTCCCCCGTGGCGGACGCCGGCCTCGTCGCAGTCCCACCCCGCCGGGTCGCCGTAGAGCACGATCTGCTCGCTATCGGCGGCCACTCGCACCAGCTCGGGCGTCCTGGCACTGGCCACGGCCGTGCGAACGCCGGGTAGGCCGAAGATGCGCAGCTTCTCCCGCCGGTATGCCTCCTCGCTGCCGTGCCAGTCGAGATGCTCGCGGTAAAGGTTCGTGATCGCCGCCGTCTCGGGCCCCCAGTCCAGGTCCGCGATCTGGTAGCTGGAGAGCTCCAGGAAGACCAGTTCCACCGGCTCGTGGTCGAGCAGATCGAGGGCGGGAACGCCGATGTTCCCGGCCAGCGCGGTGTTGTGCCCGGACGCCTGGGCAAGGTGCTGGGCGAGCGCGGCGGTCGTGCTCTTTCCCTTGGTCCCGGTGATGCCGACGACCCCCCGGCCCTCCTGCTCGGAAAGCCAGAGGCCGGTCGCCGTCCTCACCGCGACCCCCCGCTCGCGCAGGGCCTGCATCTCGGGGCGATGAATGGAGACCCCCGGCGACCTGACGACGACGTCGCACTCGGCCAGCGGATCGGTAGCCACTTCTCCGACCGCGACCCGGGCCCCCGGAGCGATCGCCTCGATCTCGGCTTCGTCCGGATCCGTGTCGAAGGCCACCACCTCGATGCGAGCGGCGGGTAGGCGGCGCTTCAGCTGTGAGGCAAAGGAGCGGATCTCCCGGCCGGCGCCCCAGACGCCGACCGAGGCGCCTTCAAGATCCGAGAACCGCACGGATAGTCGGCATCAAAGCCGCCGGGATGTTGTGTTCGCCGGAGAGCTCCAGCGCCACGCTCGGGAGTCCGTCCTCGGAGGCGAAGCGGGGAAGCACCTCCGCGGCGAGCCGGCGCACGACGCGATGGTCGCGCCAGCGCACATCGGCGGCCAGCATCCGCATCGCGGCCCTGCTCTCCTCCTCCTCGCCTACGCACTCGAAGGGCTTGATCCCCCCCGTGGCGGTGAGCAGCGCGAAGCCCTCGAACTGCGACTCGTCGTCGAGCATGTTGCGGCCGAAGATCTCGCGCATCTGACCCGGCTCGGAGAAGGGAGCCAGGACGAGGAAGACGAAGCGGCACTTGGGGCAGTCACAGCACCAGCGCTGGGCGGGCACGGACCCGTCGAGGCGGAAGTTCTTGTTGCAGCTGGAGAAGGCGCGGTGGTACCGCGTCATCCGGGCGAACGCACGCGCGATCCCGAGCTCGGAGGCCGGCCGCAGGACCGAGAAGTAGTCGACCTGAGCCCTGAGTTCGTCGAGGGCCGCCCGCAGCAGCCGTTCGGCGCGGATGCTCTTGCTGAACTGGTGGTTGACGTCGATCCCGTCCCAGCTGACGTTCCCGGTCGAGGCCGAGCGCTCGTTCGCCATCGCCACGGCGTCGAAACCGTGCAGGGAGGCGGTGAGGATCGCGACGCAGGAGACGATCGCGGTAATCGGGACGTGGCCGTTGAGGGCGCCGGCCCGGTTCAACTCGGCGAGCCGTGGATCGAGGCGGCGGCGGACGACGAGGTGTGGAAGTTCGGCGACCGCAGCGGTGCGCGCAATCGGCCCGGCATCGCCGACCGAGAAGAGGGAGAGCTCGGCGCCGGACTCTCGTACTATCTCCAATGCGACCGCCGAGTCCTTGCCGCCGCCGATGGGGACCAGAATTCGCTCGCTCCGTTTCGCGGGCGGGCTCGCCGCGATGGGCCCGCCCGTCGCGAACGCCGGTCTCGGCAGAGCGGCCAGATCGTTCGTGAAGGCGAACTCGCCGAGGCCCTCCGAGTAGATTGCTTCGAGCAGCTTTCCGGCTGCTGGCGGGCACGGGTCACCCTTGACCAGCAGCGGCGTGGCGGTCTTGTAATAGCTGACCCCAGCGGTCCAGTGCAGGAGGGACAGGATTCCGTCGACCCGCTCGCGGTCGGCGTCGGACACGTGCGTGCCTTCGGGCAACTCGAACCGCTCGACGAACTCGATCTCGTCGTCGAGCGAGTAGCGCAGGCTCACCCTTCCGGAATCGTCGATCTCCCGGCTGAGGAAGTGAAAGGTCTCGAACGCGGCCGGATCGAACACCTCGAGGCGCGGATCGGCGTTGACGGCCATGTATGCAGGGTAAAGATCTACGGCGACGAGGCGGGCTCTCTTCCCGAGATTTTGCGTTCCGCGCATTTGGAGGGCATCTCGTCAGAGAGTCTGGCCCCCGGTCCCTCCTGTTCGCCAGATACGATTCCCTCCATGGAGACGCCACTGGAGGAGCAATTTCTCTTCGTCGACGGAAAGCCGATTTTGTCGCTCGCAGACTTCCAACGCTATGCCTACGGCTTGCCAGAGGAGGCTGTAGCACCCGAGACGCTCACCCGATGGGCAGGGGGAGAAGAAATAGAGCCCTCTCAGCTACTGCACTGCCTACGGGGCGAGGCAACCGAAGCGGCTGCTTCGAGCGACAGCGCGCTCGAAGTGGTTCGGTCGGCTCTCGAACGACTGGAGAACCTGTTTCCGGAGGCGAGCCGCCAATAGAACTCGCCTCGGTCGCGCTGCGGATTGCTAGGAAACAGCAGAACTACAGAGCTTGTCAATGACCCGAAGGTTGCCGATGTACTAGTCAGCATGGACGCCGAGAGGGGCTGGCCCTCGGCGTTCGCATAGGTCGCGGGTTAGCTTCGCGGTTGTCAACGACCGCTGCGGCCAGTGCCGC
>JAPVSJ010000058.1:0-8619 GCA_047519745.1 Actinomycetota bacterium
CGCTTACCTTGCTGGGCGATTTGCAGAGGTTGCGGCTGTTTTGGAGGAGTCCCTTGGCGCCGCCCTGCATGGTCAGGGTGAACTTGGAGACGGGGGCGTCGGGGACCAGTTCGAAGGTGTTGCGGATGCCCTTGTTGTGGGAGTCGATGCGGCCGTCGAGGACTACGTGGATCTGGCCGTTCAGGTCGGCGACCAGGTCGGGCAGGTTGTGGGATGAGGAGCGCAGGTAGACCGGGCCTTCGAGCGGCTTGTCGAGCAGCGGGGTGATCGCCCGGGCGTGGCCGTAGACGGATTTCGCCGGGCACTGGTTGGCGGCGAACTGGACCCTGGTGCAGATCGTCTTGATGTGGGCCTGGTCGAGGAACTCGCTGTGGGGCAGGCTGACCTGGGCGCGGGCGATGTTGGCGCCACCGGGCGGCATCGTCAGCGTCGCGCTGAACTGTGGGTTGCCGCCGCGCCTGGTCTTGCCCTTCAAGCGGAAGCTGAGCTTGGGCTTGAAGCCGAGCTTGTCGCAGCCGCCGACCTGGAAGCGGTTGGAGAGGTTGGCCGAGCCGCCTTCGGTGCCTCTGACCGTGCCGTTGACGGCCATCGGGTCGCAGCTCGTCGGGTTGAGCGTGAAGCCCGGCCGGTCGATGTCGACCCGCAGGTCGCGGAGGTCGAGCGGGATGCCGAAGAGCGAGGTCGGCAGCGGGTCTGAGACCGCCTCGATCTGAACGGTTTCGGGGTCGATCCGCAGGGCAGCCCGGACGACGACGTTGCCGAGGTCGAAGGGCCCGGCCAGGGCCGGGGTCACCACCGCCAGGCTGAGCGGCGCTCCCTTATACGGGCCCGCCAGGTAGGCCTTGCCGGTCGAGAGGTAGAAGGGGTCGGCGCCCGCCCCGGCCCCCGCGGTGACGGTGCCGACCTGGCTCGCCGCCGGGCAGCTCGGGCCGGCGAGCTGGGCCGCCGCCGTCCCTTCGTTGCCGGAGATCCCGCCCAGGGCCGCGTCGGAGCAGTAGGGGACGCCGGCGAGCTTGCCGATCAGCCCCGGGGGCAGGGTGACGTCGAGGCCGGCCAGGTTCTGGGTGCCGTCATCGCGCGTCAGCCTGAGGTCGAAGGGGCTGAAGACTCCCGCCAGCGGGTTCCGGGTGCCGGCCGAGAGCTTCGGAGCGAACGCGGCGGGCTTGGCGGGGCAGGCGCCGCCGCCGGGGCCTTCTTCGATCTTGAAGCTTGAGTGCACGGCGGCGATCGGCGTCCCTTCTTCGCCTGCGGCGCCCTGGTGCGACCAGGGGGTCAGCGCCGCCTCGGTGGCGTATTCGCCGCAGGCGGGCGGGGTGCGCAGGGAGGCGCGCTGTCCGGGGAACAGTTCGAGGTGCATGTGGCTGAAGGGGAGCTGAGGCAGTTCGTCGACCACGGTCCGCAGCTGCCCCGTGGCCGGGTCGGCTTCGACGTGGGCCGGCAGCTTGATGGTCACGCCGCGGGCCGGGTCGGAGGCGACGATGTAGAGGGCGAGCAGCGAGCGGAAGGGGTTGTCGCCCTGGGCGGCGAGGTAGACCGGCCCTTCGAGGTCTTCTTCGAGCAGCGGCGTTTCGATCCGCACCCGGCCCAGTTCGGAGGAGCCGGGGCAGCTGGGCGGCGCCTGGTCGAAGTGGATCGGCGTCGCGCCCTCCGCGGTCTTCAAACCGATCTGGGTGGCCGAGCAGGAGCCGAGGCCCGATGCGGAGGCGGGGTTGACGGTCATCCCGGCGGGCAGCGTCACCTCGGCCCGGCGCAGGTCCGACTGGCAGGTCGATGCCGCTTCGCCCGCTTCCCAGCAGGTCTGCGGGACGCGGAGGTCGAAGCCGAGGCCGCTGGGCGAGTCGGCTTTGTCGGTGGTCGGCTGGGCTTCGATTTCGGGGGTGAAGGGGACGCCGGCGCAGCCTTCGATGCCGCTGGGCGCGCCCCATTCGGCGGGCGGCGAGGGGTAGCCGGGCTGGCCGTGGGTCTCGATCGCGGCGCTGCGCCAGGCGGGGTCGGTCAGGTCGGGGGCGCCGCCTTCGCCCTGGAGGCCCGGTTCGGGCCAGGAGTCGACGTGGGCGGCGAAGGGGAGGCCGTGCCCGGGCGCGGTGCAGGCGGTCGGGTCGCGCAGGAAGGCGGGGTCCTGCCCTTCGAGTTCGCTGGGGCAGGTCGGACCGCCTTCCTTCCAGGACTGGGCGACGGCGGGGCAGGAGCGCTCGGGGGTGTGGACGGGGTCGGCGGGGGAGCCCCAGAAGGTGACGCTGGAGCCGGCGATCGCGATCTCGGGGACGTTGCGAGAGTCGACCGTGAGACCGTAGTCGCCGTCGCTGCGCAGGCCGGCGTCGAAGGTGACGATGATCCCGTCGCTGTTGAAGCCGAAGCGGGCGGGCACACCGGCCGGCGGGACGAGGTTGAAGACGGGGATCGGGCCACGCACGTGCCGGCCGCCGAGGAAGGCCACGTTTTTGAGATGGACCAAAGTAGTGCCGACCTGGGCGGAGGGCTTGCAGAGCGAGCGCGGTTCGACGCCTGAGGAGTGGGCGAGGTCGGCGATCGTGCACTGCGGGGCGGCGGTGGGGTTGCCGAGGAAGCCGGGCGGCAGCTCGGCGACGACATCGCGGACCGGGGCCACCGGCCAGAGCGGGCCGATCAGCGGGTCGGGGTTCTGGACGGTGTCGAATTCGAAGGAGGTGGTGATCGAGTAGGGGTGGCCGGCGGCCTCGGTGGCAGGAGCCCCGGCGGCATTGCCGGCTACCTGGGTGTCGAAGGCGGCGAGGCCGAAGGGGGGCGGCGTCGCGGTCACGGTGACCGGATCGACGGTGGTCGCCGCTTCGGGGGCACCGCCGCCGGAGACCTGGAAGTGGGCGGTGAGGGTGCCGGAGTCGGCGTCGACCTGGGCGTTGAGGGTCGGGAAAACGAAAGAGCCGGCCGAATGGAGGGGGATCGACAGTGCCCGGGGGCTGGCGCAGAGGACGGTGGCGGGCCCGGGGTCGCCGAGGCCGGTGCAGCGGGAGCTTTCGAATTCGCCGCCTTCGATCGTCGTCGCGGTGATGCCGGCGGGGATCTCGGCCTGGATCACCAGGCAATCGGGGTCGAGCGGGCCGTTGTTGGGGTCGCAGGTGGGATCGGCAGGGGCGGTGGAGTCGGCGTCGCCGACATTGGAGACCTGGAGCAGGTACTGCATCGAGGCTCCGGGGGCGGCGGTGGTGTTGGTGAGGGCCTCGATCCGCCAGGCGGGGGCCGGGTTTGTCGCGCCGGCCGGCGCGACAGGGCCCAGCAGCGCCGCGACGGTGACGAGGGCGAAGAGGGCGAAGCGATATCTGGTCATTTCGCAGCCCTCCGGTGGTTGCTGTTATTTCGGTGATGGCGGCGGGGGACGTGCTTCCTGTGCCTGTGGTGCCTTCGGCGATGGCGGTGTGAGACCGGGTTGACGGGGCCCTGGAAGCCGGCGCTGCCCGTGCCGGATGGCGGCGGGGCGGGTGAGGCGCCGCTGCGGCAGGCTTCGCCGCAGCAGCATTCCGCCGTGGCGGGCGGTTCGGGGAAGCCGCCGCCGATCCGGGCGTCGTAGAGGTCGTAGTTGCCGTCGGAGTCCCAGCCGAGCAGCTGCTGGCGGGTGCCGATGAAAACGTCTTCGCCGGAGGCGCCGGCGTCGAGGAAGTAGGAGTCCGATTCGTCGGTCCCCGAAGAGAGCAGGCGGACCCGACCGGTTTCGGCGTCGTACTCATAGGCGTCGAGCTTGCCGTTGGTGTCGCCCGGGAGGAGCGACTCCTGCGTGGTGAAGAAGGCGAAGCGGCCGTCGTCGGAGAGCGCGTGCGGCAGATGGAACGTGCTCGCTGCCGCGCCGCTGTTGCCGGCGGCGGCGAAGTCCGACGCGTCCGCGCTCGCGGGAGCGCCGGACGGCGCGCACGAGGCGCAGACGAGCTGATGGGTATCGGCGCTGTAGAGGTAGAGCTGCTGGCATGAGTGGCTGGCGGTGTTGTTGCCAGGACAGCTGCCGTGGTCGTAGCCGGTCAGGCCGGCGCCGCTCATCGAGAGGAATAGCATGTGCCGCCCGTCGGGCGTGACACGCGCCTGGCGATGCAGGAGCCGCCACTGCGGCTGAAGATTCGCGTCCTGTTCCTCTGCGGGCGTGGCGCCGATGTACGTCACCGTGCCTTCGTGCCAGAGATAGAGCTTTGCCGTGCCAGGGAGCGGGCCCGAAGGGTCGGTCGGCCCGCCGGCGGCGAGCTGTCCGCTGCCACCGATCCAGTAGACGTAGCTGCCGTCGTCGCTGGCGCCGATCATCCCCGCCACGCTGTCGGTCGTGATCGCGTCGTCCGACGATTCGCCGTCTTTCGAGAGAAGGGTGAGGTGGTGTCCCTGGGCGTCAGGGTGGACGTCGTACATGTAAAGCATCCGATCCACATGGGCGTTCGGGTCGTTCGTCAGCTGCTCGGTCGAGGTAAAAAAGACGCGCGAGCCGTCAGGGGTGGCGTCCTGGTATTCGGCGCCCGCCGACGCGTCGGCGGGCGTGCGCTCGGAGGCATTGAGCTGAATGGTGTGCGCGTCGGGCAGGCCGTTGTCGACGCGCATGTAGAGGTTGCCGGTGGCGGGGTCGGTGAAGATGATGCGCGATCCGTCGGCGGAGATCACGTGCGGCGTGGAGAACCCGATAGCGGAGCCCTTGCCGGCGAGGGCTCCGGCGGCGATACAGGGCGGCGATCCGCAGGCGCTGTCGGGGAGGATGCCGGCGAGGCGAACCGTGCCTTCCTGGGATTCGTACAGGTTCGAGATTTCCGGCGGGGCATCGGCGGTCAGCGGGTTGGTCGACTCGAAGAGGACGTGGGAGAAGTCGGCGGAGGCGCCGTCGAGGTAAAGCTCGTTCAGCGCGAAGGGAACGGAGGGCAATGGACCGCTGCAGCCGGGACACGCGGTGAGGAGTCCGAACCGGCTTGGATCGGCGGATCGCAGATCATGCGCGACATAGAGGTTCTGGACATTCGCGACGTTCGGATCGGAGGTGAGGGGGGACGCGGTCCTGAAGATGCCGGTGGAGAGGTCTGCCGACAGCTCGCCGTCGAAGGTCGGATCGAGGCCGGCAAAGGTCACACCGAGCAGCGTGAGCGGCTTCTGGGGAGGGGTTATCGAATGGGTGCTCCAGCCCTGGCCGGCGCCGTTGCGAATGCTCATGTATTCGGTCGAGGCGCCGCCGCCGCGCACATCCCCGAAGCCGGTCAGCGAGGCGAAGCTCACCGCGCCCCCTTCAGCCGCAGATCGCACATGGGAGGCGGCGATCATCACATCCCCCCCGTTCTTGTCCGGCGGGCTGACCATCTCATAGGCGCGACAGTCGGGCAGGAAGGTCGAGTGCTGTTCGGCGCGGCGGGCTTCGTTGGGGCAGGTTTCGGGTTCCGCGGCGGGGACGGCGAAGGTCGAGTCGTCGCTCTGGGTGGTGCCGGCGCCGTTGGTGGCGAGGACGGCGAAGTGGTAGGTGGCGCCGGCCTGCAGGCCGTGGGGGTGGATCGTGACCTCGACCGCTTCGCCGCCGGAGCCGGGGGTGCCTTCGCAGGGCGCTTCTTCGCCGTAGCTCTGGGTGAGCCCGAAGCGGAAGTGGCAGGCGGTGACTGCGGAGTTGCGGGGGTTGACGTAGGCGCGCACGGTGACGCCGTCGCCTTCGGGGTCGGGCGTGTTGGTGCCGGTGAGGACGCCGGGTGGCGCGGCCGGGGTGTGGAAGACGACCTGCTTGGATTCTTCCCCGCCGAGGTCGGTGGCGTGCAGGGTGAGCGTGTAGGCCGTGTTGGGTTCGAGGTTTTCGACTTCGCCGGAGACGAGATGGCTGCTGTTGTCGGCGGCGAGGTCGCCTTCGAGGCTCGGGCAGACCGGTTCGCAGCTGAAGGACCAGTGGGTGGCGAAGGCTGCCTTGATCGCTTCGGCGTTGGCGACTTCGGCGGGTTCGCCCGATTCGACTTCTGCCTGCAGCTGGGCTTCGGACTCGGGCGCGTTGGGGTTGACGTGGCCGGCGAAGAAGTAGCGCATCGCCCCCGCGTTGATCGGCGAGGGCGCTTCGATCGTCCCGATGATGGGTTTGGCGACGGCTTTGGTGGTGAAGGTCGAGGCTTCTTCGGTCGTCGTGCCGCCGAGGTTGGTGGCGAGAAGGCGCAGGTGGTATTCGGTGCCGGGGGCGAGGTTGGTGAGGTGGGCCTGCACCGGGGTGGCGGATGTGCCGGTCGGTTCGACGTTGCAGCCTTCGCCGCTGGCGCCTTCGAAGGGGTCGAGGCTGTTGGCGATGTTTTCTTCGTACTGGGCGTTGGGGATGTATTGGAAGAAGCAGGGGGAGTTGAAGGCGGGGTCGGCGTTGCCGGCGGTGACTTCGCCCTTGGCGGTGGCGGTGGTGTAGAAGACTGCTTCGGATTCGACGTTTTCGACCACGGGGGCGGTGACCGGGCCTTTGGTCGTGAAGCCGGCGCCGAAGGCGGCGTTGTCGCCCGATTCGTTGGAGGCGACGAGGCGGAATTGGTAGGCGGTTTCGGGGTCGAGGCCGCTGAGGTCGGCCTGCACTGGGGTGGGGCCGGTGTTTTCGGCGAGGCTTTCGGTGGCGGTTTCGGTCGCGCCGGTGTAGAGCGGTTCGCCGGCGCCGAGGTTGGCCATGTACTGGGCTTCGGTGATGTATTCGAAGCGGTAGAAGGTTTCGTGGTCTTCGGGGTTGACTTCGCCAGAGAGGTGGGCGGTGGAGTACTCGACGTTGGAGGCTGGTTCGATCGTGACCACGGGGGCGGCGGCTGAGGCCGTGGACGCACCGATCCCGGCGAGGACGAGGAGGGCGGAGAGCGTGGCGAGGGCTCCACGGAGGTTGCGGCCGAGGCGGCCCGACACAAATGCACTGCTCGATCCCACCGTCGCCGCCTTCGCTTCCCCCATCGAGGCCCCTCCCCTGCTCGCCGAATTCACCTTTTCTTACTGTTACTCTGCCGCGCGCTCCCTGACGCGGCTGGAACAGCAAAGCAGCCTGCGCGGGGGATGTCAACAGATGGACCGCACAGGGAAAAGGTGAAACGCGTAATTAGTGAACACGGCGTTACAGTAAGGTGTGGAAGTCGCCTGTCGCGGCTGGACAGCGCTACCCTAGACAGCCATGTTTATGGGAAAAGATGACGGGTAGGGGAACCGGCATCGACGAAACGCCAGACACACTGTTACATCTGTTCAGGGAGTTGGCGGGGGATGAAATTTCCTCGCCAGGGCCCGGTGGGCGGATCGGCGCGCGGCGGCGCGGCGAGCAGCGGGCGCGACTGCAGGCCGCGACGGTGCTCGCCACCGACCGCGGCGGCTATGCGGCGCTGCGGGTGGCCGACATCATCGGCCTGGCCGGGATCTCGCGCGCCACGTTCTACCGTCACTTCGCCAACAAGGGAGAGTGCTTCGAGGCGACCGTGCGGGCGCTGTTGGGCGGCGCGGCGCGGCAGATGCGGCGGGCGCTCGAGCCGGGGCCGCCCGAGGAGCGGGCGCGCGAGGCGCTGGCGGCCCTGCTCGCGCTCTGCGCCGAGCAGCCGGCGGCGGCGCGGTTCTGCCTGATCGAGGCCTATGCGGCGGGCCCGCAGGGGACGGCGCCGGTCGAAGAGGCGCTGGGGCAGGCCTGCGAGGTGGCGCGGGCGGCGCTGCGGCGGCTGCCGCTCCACGGCGAGGCTCGGCCGACGAGGGACGGGCGGTGATCGGCGGCCTGCACCGGGTCCTCTACATGCACCTGCACCGCGGCGAAGAGGGGCGGCTGGCGGGCCGGGCCGGGGAGCTCTTGCGCTGGGCGACCTGCTTCCCGCCCGCCGAGCTCGGCGCCGAGCCGCGGCGGCGGCGAGGAGCGACGGTGAGCGGGCGCTGGGCGGAGGGCCGCGCGGACCCGCAGGAACGGATCCTGCGCGCCTTCGCCGCGGCCGCCGGCGAGCACGGCCTGGCGCGGACGACGGTGGGCCAGATCGCCGCCGGGGCCTCGGTCTCCCACGCCACCTTCTACGAGCACTTCGAGAACAAGGAGGACGCGCTGGCGGCGGCGCTCGACCTGAGCGGGGCGCAGCTCGCCGCAGTGGCGCTGCCGGCGGCGCGGCGGGCGGCGGAGTGGCCGCAGGCGGTGCGGCGGGCGCTCGCCGCCGTCTGCGGGTTCCTCGCCGCCGAGCCGGCCTTCGCGCGGCTGCGCGCGATCGAGGCCTACGCCGCGGGGCCGGCGGCGGTGGAGCTGCGCGACCGCCCCTGGCGGCAGATCCTCGGCGAGCTGTTGCCGGAGGAGGCCTGGCGGGGGCCGGGCGCGCTGGCGACCGAAGCCGGCTTCGGCGCGATCTACGCGCTGGTCTCAGAGCGGGTGCGCGGCGGCGAGCTGGAGGAGCTGGCGCGGATGGCGCCGCTGCTCACCTACATCACGCTGAGCCCGCTGCTCGGCGCCGAGGCGGCAGGCGAGGTGGCGCGGGAGGAGCGCTAGCGCCGGGCAGCGAAGCGGGTCGCGCGGGTCAGCGGTGGCGACGCTTGTGCTTGTGGGCTTTGGCGCCGCAGCTCGCCGCCACCAGCGGCGGGGTCGAGTCGCTGATCTTGCCGTTCTGGGCGTCGAACTCGACGCTTACCTTGCTGGGCGATTTGCAGAGGTTGCGGCTGTTTTGGAGGAGTCCCTTGGCGCCGCCCTGC
>JAPVSJ010000059.1:0-50159 GCA_047519745.1 Actinomycetota bacterium
AGTGCGCTCCCCTCGTCGGTCCTTCCTGCGTCCTCGTCTGGCAACGCCTGGACCTCGTCAGCGCCAGGTCTGTAGCATCCGCGTTCGCTCATGGCCCGAGATAGAGAGAACAGTGGCGACGCGCCGCGCCGCGGACGGCGTGGTGCAGACCGCGTCCGGCCGCGCAAATACACGCGGATCAATTCCGAGGCGGTCGACTACAAGGACCTCAACCTGCTGCGGCGCTTCCTCTCCGACAAGGGGAAGACGCGCGGCCGGCGGGTGACCGGGCTCTCGCGCAAGCACCAGCGGCAGCTCTCGGTGGCGGTGAAGCGGGCGCGGGAGATCGCCCTGCTGCCCTACGTCGGAGAGCGCTGATGACGCAGGCGATCCTGCTCGAGGACGTCGAGAGCCTCGGCCAGCGCGGCGAACCGATCGATGTCTCGCCGGGCTACCTGCGCAACTACCTGATCCCACGCAAGCTCGCCGCACCGGCCACGCCGGGGGCGCTGGAGCAGGCCCAGCAGCGCCAGGCGGCGACCGAAAAGGCAGAAAAGGCGCGGGCGGAGCGCGAAGAGCAGGCAGCCTCGCTGCTTTCCAAAACCGTGCTGACGATCCACCAGCGAGCGGACGACGGCGGCAAGCTGTTCGGCTCCGTCGGCGCCAAGGAGATCGTCGACGCGATCCGCGAGGCGCGCGACCTGCGCATCGACCGGCGCAAAGTGCGCCTCGAGCAGCCGATCCGCGAGGTCGGCACCCACATGGTCGAGATCGAGCTCGCCGACGGCACGGTCGCCGCGGTGAAGACGATCGTCGCCGAGGAAAGCTGACCCGGTCCTGAGCTTCGCGGCGTTAGGCTCCGCTCGGTGGCCACGCAGCGCTTCCCAACTCGACTGACCCGCCGCGCCAAGGCGCGGACGCGCTTCGGCTGGGCCCGCTCAGAGCGGGCGACGGTGGGCCTGGCGGCGGTGGCACTGGGTGGAGCGGGGGCGGTTCTGGTGGGCCAGTTCGGGCGCCTGCTGCGACGGCGCACGCACGAGCGCCAGAACGGCGAGCCGCTGGTCGAAGCGGCACCCGCGGCGGCCCTGGACACCGTTGGAGTCGCGGTGAGCGGCTATGCGGCGACCCCGCGCAGCGAGACGGTGCTGTTCAACGTCCTCGCCGGCTTTCTCGGCTCCTTCGCGTTGGTAAGGGTCTCGACCTGGGGCATTCGCGACCAGTGGTGGCCGTTCCGCGAGGTCAGCGTCGGCGGCCGCCACATCCACCACTTCGTACCGGGCATCGTGCTCGCCTTCGGCTCCGGCACCGCGGCGCTGCTGACCGACGACGAGACCCTGGAAGACCGCCTGGCGATCGCGATGGGCGCGGGCATGGGCCTGACCTTCGACGAGGCGGCGCTGCTGCTCGATCTGCGCGACGTCTATTGGACCCGCGAGGGCCTGCTCAGCGTCCAGCTCAGCCTCGGCGCGACGGCGATCCTCAGCATCGCGATCCTCACCCAGCGGATGCTGCGTCGCGGCGAGCGGCAGAAGGAGGCGGCGGGCGAGATCCCGCCGGCCATCTCCGACCCCGGCGGCTGAACCCGGATTTCTTTCGCCGGTGGTTGCAGGGAGACCGCTCGTCGCATCGTCGCGGCTCTGGTTTGCTTGGCGGCGGGGGCGAATCCGCCGCCCCTGTCCCTTAACTAGACGTAGATGCCGCAGCCTTCCGCAACCCACGTTCCGCCACAGAACATCGAGGCCGAGGAATCGGTGCTGGGGTCGATGCTGGTCGCCGAGCCGGCGCTGAGCCGGGTGATCGACGAGGTCAAGCTCAACGGCGAGGACTTCTACCTGGAGAAGCACGCGGCGATCTTCCGCGCCGCGCGCGACCTCTACGCCGCCTCCAAGCCGGTCGACGAGCTCAGCGTCAGCGAGGCGCTGGTCCAGCGCAACGAGATCGAGGAGGCCGGCGGCAAGCACTACGTCTCCGAGCTGGCGGCGAAGGTGCCGGCGGCGGGCAACGCCAAGCACTACGCCGAGATCGTCCAGCAGAACTCGCTGCTTCGCCGCCTGCTCGGCGCCGGGCAGGAGATCCAGGGCTGGGTGCACGAGCGTGAGGGCGAGCCGCGCGAGCTCTCCGAGCGGGCCGAGCGGCTGCTCTTCGAAGTCGCCCACAAAGAGCAGGCAAGCGACTTCCGCCAGCTCTCGGAGATCCTCCACGACGAGGTCGACCGCCTGGAGAAGCTCTCGACCGGAGAGCTCGAGCTGACCGGCACCCCGTCCGGCTTCCGCGACATCGACTCGATCACCGGCGGCTTCCAACCCGGCAACCTGATCATCGTGGCTGCACGCCCGGCGATGGGAAAGTGTTTAGGAAAATTTGAGCATATCTACGATCCACGCACCGGGGCTCGGCGGCCTGTATGGGAACTGCACAAAGCCTTCGAGCGTGGCGAGGAGGTCTGGGTTGCGTCACTTGGGCCCGACCTGAGGCTCAAGCCGGCAAAGGTCGCGGCAGTTTCAACCAACGGGCGCAAGCGCACCTATCGACTGACCACGCGTCTCGGTCGCCAGATCTCGGCAACCGCGAACCATCCCGTGATGACCAGCTCTGGATGGACCGAGCTACACGAGGTGAAGCCGGGGGACCGGATCGCCGTACCCCGGCGGCTACCCGGTCCAAGTAACCCAACAGAGCTACCCGATCACGAGGTCGTGATGCTCGGCGCGTTGATAGCCGATGGCTCGATCGGCGGAGGCACACCCTGCTTTTGCTTTGGAAGAGAGTCCAAGATTCTTCCTGAGGTCGAAGAGGCTGCCCATGCGTTCGGAGCACGTATCGGCCGAGCGGGGGCCCGGGCTCATGGGACGGCGACCATCAGCGCTGGTCGCGGGTCTGGACCAAACCCGGTCACCGCGATGCTGAAGGGTCACGGCTTAATGGGCCTGCGCTCAGCAGAGAAGTTCGTCCCCGACGCGATCTTCGGCCTGGACGACGAGCAACTCGCCCGCTTCCTCGGCGTGATGTACGCATGCGACGGGCACGTCTACTGCAGCGACAGGCTCGCCCAGATCGGTTACTCGACGATCAGCGAGCGGCTCGCACGCGACGTTCAGCATCTGCTGCTGCGACTGGGGATCGTGGCGACGATCCGGACCTTGAAGCGCCCCGTCTACGACGGCACCGACAAGGTCGCCAGGGAGATCAGGATCACCTCACAGGCTGGGATGCGGCGGTTCTGCGAACTCATTTCGGTGCCAGGCAAGGAGGAGAAGCAAGCGCAGGTGCTGGAGCGCCTCGACGCCGCCCCTCGCATGACGAACACCGACACGGTCCCCCCTGAGATCTGGGAAGACATCCTCCTCGCCAAGGGAGACCGGGCCTGGGCCGATGTCAGTGAGGTCACCGGCCGGCCCCGCAACCACAACTGGCACGTCGGCAAGCGCAGCCCCTCGCGTGGACTCCTCGCCGAGCTGGCGGAGGCGAGCGCCTCGCCCGCCCTCGAGGAGCTGGCCGACTCCGACATCTGGTGGGACGAGGTCGCCTCGGTCGAGTATGTCGGCGAAGAGGAGACCTACGATCTCGACGTCCCCGGCCTGCGGAATTTCGTCGCGGACGACATCATCGTCCACAACAGCGCGATCGTCGCCAACATCGCCGAGAACGTGGCAGTCAAGCGGGGAATGCCGGTCGCCTTCTTCTCGCTCGAGATGTCGGAGGTGGAGCTGGCGCAGCGCTTCATCGCCTGCCGGGCGCGGATCTCCGGCGACAAGCTGCGCAAGGGGCAGGTTGCGCAGAAAGACTGGCCGAAGGTGGTGCGCGCCTGCAACGAGCTGGAGGAGGCGCCGCTGTGGTTCGACGACTCCTCCGACCTCGGCCTGCTCGACCTGCGCGCAAAGGCGCGGCGGCTGCACGCGCAGACCCAGGACCAGGGTGGGCTCGGCCTCGTCATCGTCGATTACCTACAGCTGATGCGCGCCGACGACCTACGCGCCAACCGGGTCGAGCAGGTCGGCCAGATGAGCCGCGGCCTGAAGATCCTCGCCCGTGAGCTCGAGGTGCCGGTGCTGGCGATCTCCCAGCTCTCCCGCGCGCCCGAGCAGCGCCACCCACCGAAGCCGATGCTCTCGGACCTGCGCGAGTCGGGATCGATCGAGCAGGACGCCGACCTGGTTGCGTTCCTCTTTCGCGAGGACTATTACCGTGACCCCGAAGACGAGCCGGACGGGCTGGCGGACGTGATCATCGCCAAGCATAGGAACGGGCCGATCGGCGCGCCGAAGCTGGTCTTCCTCGACCGCTTTCCCAAATTCGCCGACTTCTCCGGGCACGAGCGGCCGGTCGAGCAGCCGGCCGGGGAAGGACCGCCGCTGGAGGAAGCCGCCGGCGCCGGGCCTGAGTTCTGATGCCCGCGATCCCGCGCAGCGAACCGTTCGCCCAGCAGGCCTGCCCGTTGGGCGCGTGCGACGGCTCCGGCTGGATCCTCGGCCCCGAAGACGTTGCCCGCGCCTGCGAGTGCCGAGCGCCGCGGCTGAAGCGCGGCCGGGTGCGCGGCGTCGCCTCGGCGATCCCGCCGCGCTACCGCGGCGTCTCCTTCGACCGCCCGCCGGTCAGCGACATGGCGCAACACGCCGAGACGAGGGAGGCGGTCAAAAAGGTGCGCGCGTTCATCGACAACCTGGATTCGAATCTGAGAACCGGCAAGGGGCTGTGGCTCTTTGGGGACACCGGAACCGGAAAGACCACCCTCGCGATGCTCGTCTCGAAGGCAGCCACGGAGGAGGGTCACTCGGTGGCGATCTACTCGCTGCCGAAACTGCTGGCGCGCATCCGGCGCACCTACGACGAAGAGGCCGGCAGCGACTCCTATGGCGCCTTCTTCGAGCGGCTCACCGCGGTGGACCTGCTCCACATCGACGATTTCGGCGCCGAGAAACGGTCCGACTGGGTGCTGGAGCAGCTCTACTCGCTCGTCAACGAGCGCTACGAAGACGAACGCTCGATCATGCTCACGACCAACCTCGCCGTCGACAAGCTCGAAGACCAGATCGGCGCCCGGACCGTATCCCGGCTGACCGAGACCTGTGAGCAGGTGCCCCTGTTCGGCGCCGATCGCCGACTCGAAAAAGCCCCTTACTGAGCTTCTGGTTGACGCGCCAGATGCGCCAACAAGGCACAATCCCCCCTCGTCATGCCAGGCATCGTCATAGTCGGCGCCCAGTGGGGCGATGAGGGGAAGGGGAAGGTCGTCGACCTGCTCGCCGATCGTGCCAGCGCGATCGTGCGCTTCCAGGGCGGCAACAACGCCGGCCACACGATCGTCCGCGACGGCGAGGAGTTCAAGTTCCACCTGATCCCCTCCGGCATCCTCTACCCGGACAAGATCTGCGCGATCGGCAACGGGGTAGTGCTCGACCCCGACATCCTGCTCGGCGAGATCGACGGGCTGAAGCGCCGCGGCATCGACGTCGGCAACCTGCGGATCTCCGCCAACGCCCACCTGATCATGCCCTACCACGTGCTGCTCGACACGGCGGGGGAGGTGATGCTGGGCAAGCTCTCGATCGGCACCACGCGACGCGGCATCGGCCCCTGCTACGCCGACAAGGCGCTGCGGCTCGGCATCCGCGTCCAAGACCTGCTCGACGAGAAGATCCTGCGCAAGAAGATCATGGCGGCGCTCGAGCCCAAGCAGCAGGCGCTGCGCGAACTCTCGGTGCAGCGGCGCAAGCTGCGCAAGGAGGCCGGCGAGGGCTCGCGGGAAGGCGCAGACCAATCGGTGGCCGCGGCGCCCGATCCCCGCCTCGACCTGCACGCGATGACCGAGGAGTTCACCGCCTACGGCCACCGGCTCGAGCCGCACATCGCCGACACCGCTCGCCTCTGCTGGGAAGAGCTCGACAACGGCCACACGGTTCTCTTCGAGGGCGCCCAGGCGACCCTGCTCGACCTCGACCACGGCACCTATCCTTTCGTCACCTCCTCCAACCCGATCGCCGGCGCCGCGACCGTCGGCGCGGGCATCGGCCCCGCCGACATCGACGAGGTCTGGGGGGTCGCCAAGGCCTACGCGACGCGGGTCGGCGCCGGCCCCTTCCCGACCGAGCTCGAGGACGCTGCCGGCCGGCACATGCTCGAGCGCGGCCACGAGTACGGGACGACGACCGGGCGCAAGCGCCGCTGCGGCTGGATGGACCTGGTCGCCCTGCGCTACGCCGTGCGCCTCAACACGATGAGCGCGCTGACGATCACCAAGCTCGACGTGCTCAGCGGGATCGGCCCGCTGAAGGTCGCGGTGCGCTACCGCTCACGCGAGGGGGCGGTCTTCGAGACCTTCCCCTACCACCAGTCGATCCTCCACTCGGCCGAGCCCGAGTACGAGGAGCTGCCCGGCTTCGACGCCGACCTGACCGCCTGCCGGAGCGAGGCCGACCTGCCGGCCGAGGCCCGCGCCTACCTCGACTTCATCGCCGATTTCGTCGATGTCCCGATCCGCCTGGTCGGCGTCGGCCCGAGCCGCGACCAGGTGATTTGGATTGGCGGAGAACCGGAGGTGCTTTAAAGTCGACATGTGGCTACCGGTAGACGCACCGCTAAGTTGAACGAGCGGCTGCCCCGGGGCCGTCACGGGCTACCGCGGGAGGCGGTGACGGAGTCCCAGCAGCGGCGCATCCTGCAGGCGATGATCGAGGTCGTCGCCGAGCGTGGCTATCCAGAGACGCGGGTGGTCGACGTGATCGGCGTAGCCGGCGTCTCGAGGAAGACCTTCTATGAGCTCTTCGCCAGCAAGGAGGACTGCTTCCTCGCCGCCTACGACGTCCTGCTCGGCAACCTGCTCGGCGACACGGCGCGGGGATTCGAGTCGAGGCCCGGCGCTCCCTGGGCCGAGCGCGTCGCGGCCGGCCTGGCGGAACTGCTCAAACACCTCGCCGAGCATCCCGACGAGGGTCGGTTCGCGATCGTCGAGGTGCTGGCCGCCGGGCCGAAGGCGCTCGCCCGCCGCGACGCCGCGCTGCGCCAGTTCACCGGCTTCCTCGATGCCGGCCGGGCCGAGACCTCGGTCGAGCTGCCGGGCATCACCTCCCTGTCGCTCGCCGGCGGCGTCAACGAGCTGCTCTACAGCGAGATCCTCCACGGCGCCTCCTCGCGTCTGCCCAGCCGTCTCCCCGACCTGATGTTCTGGATCACGCTGCCGTTCCTGGGGCCAGAGGGGGCGGCGGCGGAGCGCGAGCGGGTGCGACTCTCGATGCTCGACGCCTGACCCGGCTTCGTTAAGGCGCTCTTTTGCCGTAAAGCAGGGGTTTAAGAAAGGGCCAGGGCTGGTAGTTTTGCCAGCGGAGGCAACGATTCGTGCTTCAAAACGGCTTCGGCTCAGACGGGCAGGGCCAAAAGGAGAGATAAGAGCATGCGTAGAAACCTGATGTTGGCACTCGCCCTGGCAGCGGTGCTGTCGCTTGGCGTGGCAGCCGTCGCGAGCGCGGTCAGCACCACGCTGCGAGCGGGAGATCTGGTCACCACCTTCGGCGGCACCACCTCGCCGAAAGCGCTGTCGAAGACCAAGTACACGCCGGTCACCACGAACATCTTCGGCAAAATCACGACCAGCGACGGGACCCACGCGCCCGCGCTCAGGGAAGCGGTCGTCGACATCGACAAGGACGTGAAAGTCAACGTCAAGGGCTACCCGGTCTGCAAAGCGGGCCAGCTCGAGGCGCGTGACACCAAGGCCGCGAAAAAGGCCTGCGGCAACACGATCCTCGGCGAAGGCTCGGCCGAAGCCGAGATCGCCTTCCCCGAACAGAAGCCGATCAAAGTCCCGAGCCCGCTGCTCGTCTTCAACGGCGGCGAAAAGGGCGGCAAGATCACGTTGCTGATCCACACGTTCATCACCGTGCCGGCCCCGACGGCGATCGTCACCACGGTCACGATCACGCGCAAGGGCACCGGAATCCACACGGTCTCGAAAGTCCCGGTCATCGCCGGCGGCAGCGGCTCCGCGCTCAGCTTCAACTTCAAGCTGGGCAAGACCTACACCTACAAGGGCAAGAAGGTCGGCTACTTCGAAGCCAAATGCCCGGACGGGGTCTTCAAGGTGAACGTCCCAAGCGTCGTCTTCAAGAACGAAGCACATACGCCGGGGCAGGAAAGCGCGTTCAACCTCAAAGGCGGACTCGCCGTACCCTGCACGCCGAAGGGCTAGTCAGCAAGGACATACGGGCTTCGTCTCAGGACGAATGCGAGAAAAGGGGCGGCCGAGAGGCCGCCCCTTTCTGCGGGCGACTCTTTCCAGAACACATGGTCGAGCCGGACGATAAGTACTATTTCTACAGCTTAGAGCTTATAGGCTATAGTTTTCTATAGAAATGAGTCCTCCACGAGCTCTGTCGCCTCTCGCTCTGGAAGCAGCAAGACTGCTCGGCGCCGGCGTTCGCCTCGGGCGGCGACAGCACCGCTGGACGGTGGCCGAACTGGCCGAGCGAGTCGGGGTCAGCGAAACGACGATGCTGAAGGTCGAGCACGGTGACCCTGGGGTGCGCCTCGGCATCGCCTTCGAGGCGGCGGCGCTCACCGGCGTCCCGCTCTTCGACGAGGACCGCTCGCGCCGGGCGCTCGAGGCTGCCCGTGTCGACGACCGACTAGCCGTGCTGCCACAACGGGTGCGCCGGCCAGCCGAGGCCGACGATGACTTCTGAGCCCAAGGAGGCGTTCGTCTGGTTCTGGCTACCCGGCGCCGAGAATCCGGTGGTTGCCGGTCGTCTCGATGTCGTCGGCGACCTCATCGCCTTTACCTACGGGCGCAGCTACTTGGAACGCGACGAGCGGATCGCGCTGTACCTGCCGGAGCTACCGCTGCGCCGCGGGCGGATCCCGCCGCTGGCCGGAACGATCGCCGGCTGCATCGCCGACGCCGGCCCGGATGCCTGGGGACAGCGGGTGATCCTCAACCATCGAGTCGGCCGTGGCGCCGAGGACACCGCCGAGCTCTCCCAGCTCGACTACCTGCTCGATTCCGGCTCGGACCGGATCGGCGCACTCGATTTCCAGACCTCCGCCACCGAGTACACCCCGCGCTCGCGGGGTGAGGCACGACTCTCGGAGCTTGCCTCGCTGGCCAGATCGGCGCAAATGGTGGAGGAAGGGATTCCCCTCTCACCCGCTCTCGACCAAGCGCTTTTGCACGGCAGCTCAGTCGGCGGCGCCCGCCCCAAGGTCTTGCTGAGAGACGGCAGTCGCCGCCTGATCGCGAAGTTCAGCTCGACCACCGACACCTTCCCGATCGTCAAGACCGAGTTCGTCGGCATGGAGCTCGCCCGCCGTGTCGGTATAGAGGCGGCGGAGGTCGAGCTCACCGAAGCGCTCGGCAAGGATGTCCTGCTCGTCGAGCGCTTCGACCGGCCGGCCGCAGGGGGCCGCCGTGCGCAGGTCTCGGCCCTTACGATCCTCGGCCTCGACGAATGGGGCGCCAGGTACGCGAGCTATGAGGCGCTCGCGGACCAGGTACGCGAGCGGTTCACCGAACCGAAGACGACCCTGCGTGAGCTCTTCTCCCGCCTCGCCTTCAACGTCCTGTCGGGCAACACCGACGACCACGCACGCAATCACGCCGCCTTCTGGGACGGAGGGGAACTGACTCTCACTCCCGCCTACGACATCTGCCCGCTCCCCCGCGCCGGTGGAGAGGCGTCGCAGGCGATGGCGATCGGCCGAGACGGCTTCCGACTAAGCCAGGTCGCCGCCTGTGTAGCCCGCGCGTCCACCTATCTCCTGACCGAGGAGGAAGCCCGTGAGATCGTCGACCGCCACGTTGAGACGATCGAAACGGACTGGGACGAGGTCTGCGATCTCGCGCAGCTCAGCGAGGTAGACCGCCGCCGCCTTTGGGGCGGCGCCTTCCTCAACCGCTACGCGACTGAGGGCTACTCGATGGTGAGGCCACGTTGACGTGAGGAATGCTCTCGCCCCCGGGGATCAGTTCGACTGCACCGACGCGGCTGATGCCAGCGGTTATTCGCCCTGTTCGAAGGTGTGCTGGTAGCTCGTCGCCGGGCCGCTGCCGTAGATCGGCTGGAACGGCGCCTGCTGTTCGCAGCCCGGTGCGGGGATGCTGGAGGAGCTTTGCTGTTCGGCGAAGGCGTAGTGCTTGAGCCGGTTGAAGAAGTTCGTCGCCTTGGCGATGTCGCCGCCGGTCCGTTCGTTGAATGCTTTTTCGTTCGGAGTGTTGGAGTCGAGGGTTGCGGTGATCCCCGAACTGCACTGGCGAGTGTCGAAGCTGAGCAGACCCTTGGCCACGCGATTGAAGGCCCCGGGCTGGGCGTAGGCATTGTTGCGGTTGGTGGTGGTGCGGTTCGGATACGTCGCCAGCGTTTCGGGACCAAACGGACCCAGCAGGCGAAGGTAGTGGATCTGCTTGCCCTGCGAGCTGAGGTGAACCGCGTTCGTAGCGGCGGCAACGTTCCCCATCACCGAGGTGACCTCTCGCTTATAGAGGCCGAGACCGGTGAGAATCGGGTTGAGGTTGCGCAGGAAGGGATCGAGCGCCCGCAGCAGGACGGGGAAGTCGCCGCGGAGGAACTTGCGTAGGGCGGGGAAGCCGCTGGGGGCGCGGTCGATCACGGTTTCCAGCCCTTCGAAGAAGCCCTTTGCCTGCGGCGCCAGGTTCGAGAAGGCGACCAGGGTCGGCGAGAGCTGCTTGGCCGCCGGAACCAGCTGGCGGAAGAGGGGATCGGAGTTGACGGCGAATTCCTTGAGCCGGTTGAAGGTCAGCCTCTGTTCGTCCTCGAAGGTCGGGAAGGCGCGGAAGAGCGCTTCGATGTCGCGGTCGCGGGCGGCGGTCGTCTGGAAGACAGCATTGGAATTGCGGATCAGGCTCGCCAGCTCACCCTGGCGACCGCGCAATGCGTGCAGGGCGACGGCGCCGTTGCTGAAGAGCTGCTTGACCGCGACCCGTTGGGTGTCAAGCACGCGGAAGACCTTGTCGAATTCGGCGAAGAACGGTTCGAGCTCGGCCAGGCCGTTGGAGAGCGACTGGCCCTGGCCGGCGATCGCGACGGCGCCTTCCTGCATCCATTCCTGGAAGGCGGCGCGAGTGCGCGGGTTGAAGGTGCGGAAGATCTCGTCGAGCTGAGCCGATTCGGCGACGTTGGCGCTGGAGAGCGTGCCGCCGTCGGGCAGCTTGGGGCCCTCGGCGTTGCCGGGAGTCAGTTCGACGTAGGTCTCGCCGAGCAGGGTCTTGGTGCGCAGGATCGCTCGCGTGCCACGCGGCAGCGGCGCGTACTGGTCGTCGATGTCGATCGTCGCCTGCGCCTGCTGGCCGCTGGGGGACTCTTCGATCGTCTGGACTTTGCCGACCGAGACGCCGGAGATCCGCACGTCGGACTGCTGGGCGAGCTGGGTCGCCTCGTTGAAGGGAACCTTGATCTCATACGGCTTTGCTTTGAACGGCGTCGGGCCGCCGAAGGTGATCCAGAGGAAGAGCAGGATGCCGAAGCACGACAGGGCGAAGCCGGCGATGACGAGGAGCTGCGCGGTGCTGGGGGCTCGCTTGCTCATTTTTCGCTGAATTCGCAGTGGCCGGACGGGGTTTCGGCGGGAATTTCTTCGGGACTGGGAATGCGCACACCTTCAAGAAGCGTCCGCAAGTACGGCTTCAGGGATTCGGTGCTGCCATCAGCGCGCGCAAACGGGACGGTGAGTTTGTACGCAAGGTCGGAGCCGTTGCAGGAGAGCGTCGCGACGCCACGGGTTATCGGCCCGCCCGCGTCGGTGAGGTTGAAGGTGGCATTGATGTTGTGGTTGAGCCAGGGCAGGTAGAAGAGGAAGCTCTGCCTGCTGCCCTTGGGCTTGTAAGCGAGCTCGTTGAGGAAGCTGTTGATCGCGCCCAGCGAGGTGCCGAATTCGCTCACCGACGTGTTCAGGTCCGAGGCACCTTCGTTGAGGTGGGTCAGCACGGGACGGACCTGGCGGGTGAAGGGACGTATCTGATCGCGGATCGGCGCCGTCGTCTGCTTGAAGAGCTGCTCGTTGGCCTTGAACGCGGGCACCGAGGCCTGCGCCTGCGGGATCAGGCCGGTGAGGGCGGGTCGGGCCGCGGTCGAGAAGCGGTTGGAGCTGGCCAGCGCCGAGCGCAGGGCGGCGAGCGTGGAGGGGAACTCGACCAGCGATTCCTGGATCGCCTGCTGCTGGTTGGCGAAGTTGCCGAGGGCGCCCTTGGAGGCGCTGACGAAGCGTTCGAGCTCGGAGTCGTGGCGTCCCAGTTCGGTCGTCAGCAGGCCGAAGTCGTGAATCACGCGGGCCAGCGCCACGCGGCGCTGGGCGACGGCGCGGTTGAGGTCGGCGATGTAGTGGGAGAAGGGCTCGAGGCGGCGGAAGGCGGCGGAGAGCTGGTGGCCGCGGCCGCCGATGCCCTGGGCCCCGCCGGCGACGAGCAGCTGCAGGTACTGCTGCGTGTCGGTGTCGAGGGTCGAGAGGAAGGCTTCGAACTGGATGCTCGGTTCGGTGCGCGAGAGCGGGAAGCGGTAGCCGCTTTCGACGTGTTCGCTGCCGCTACCGGGTTCGATCTCGACGGTCATGTCGTTGAGGTTGGTTTTCGGCCGCAGCAGCAGGCTCGCGTTGGGGTGGATCAGCTGCAGGTACTTGGGCTCGATGTCCATGCCGATCACGGCGTGGCCGTCTTCGAGGTCGACCGAGGAGATCTTGCCGACCTGGATGCCGGCGATCACCACCGCCTGGCCCTGACCGGGGGTTACCGCCTGGGCGTCGCTGAAGTCGGCGCTGAGGTGGACGAAGTCTTCGCCGACGAAGGGCGCCCATGAGGGCAGCGAGGCTTTCTGCTGGGTGAAGATCCAGAGCGTCATCGCGATCGCCAGCAGGGTCAGGACCGCGATCGCGATCGAATCTTTGCCGCGGCCGCGCGACTGTCGCGCGAGCGAGGCGCGGAAATGGCGCAGACGGCTCACTTTGGGCTCGCGCTCACTCATGGGCGGCTCACCGCCGTCAGGCTGGGCGGACCGACCTGGCCGAGCTTGCCGTTGACGTCAGGCACAGGCTGGGTCGAGCAGCGCACTTCCGGCTTCTTCGGCGGACGACCGCCGAGCTGCGGCTGCACCCCTTCGGGAGCCGCGACGACATTCGCCCAGTCTTGCTTGTCGGTGCTGAGGTTGCCTGAGGGGTTCTCCTGCTTGACCAGGGTGCCACCACCACCGGGCTGCACGCGCAGGTATGGCCCGTTGCCGTCGAAGTTCTGGCCTACTCCCGCGAAGTTGGCCAGGTAGTAGAAGAACTCGCGGTAGTTGGGTCCGGTCTGGAAGCGGTCTTCGATCGTCTCGTTGCCGGTCGGGACGAAGACTTTGCTGGTGCAGAGGCTGATCCGGTTGCTCTGCGGGATCGTGTTCGCTTTGCCCGCCTGAGCCGACCCGGAGAGACCGGGCGCGGATTCCTGCAGCAGCCGGGCGACGCCGCCGGCCTCCTTGCCGGAGAGCAGCGGCCGGACCTGGGCGAGCCACGGTTTGGCCGCCGAGATCAGGCTGGGCAGCTCGGCGACCGCGGGGCGGAACTCGATCGCCCAGGCACGCAGCGGCGGCAACGTGCTGTTGAGGCTGGCCAGGGACTTGCGGCCGATCCGCAGCGTCGGCGCCAGGCGTTCGACCGTCGTCGAGAGGTTCTGCGACTGGGCGGCGAGCGCGCCGGTGAAGGTGTCGAAGTTGACGATCAGGCCCTGCAGGTCGGCCTCGTGCCTGGCGAGCGCGC
Organism: Actinomycetota bacterium; assembly: GCA_047519745.1. Classification (GTDB taxonomy): domain Bacteria; phylum Actinomycetota; class Thermoleophilia; order Solirubrobacterales; family 70-9; genus VRUE01. The sequence continues at coordinate 13,708 of JAPVSJ010000059.1, forward strand.
CGAAGGTGCGCCCGGTGCCGGCCACGAGGCGGGAGAGGTCCCCGGGGCTGGTGCCGAGCAGGGCGTTGGTGACCTGGGCGCTGTAGCGGCCGGCGTCGCCACCGTATTTGAAGGCGCCGTTGAGCCCTTCGGCACCGGTCTTGCCTTTGACCTCGGGCAGCTGGGTGGCGTCTTCCGCGGCGGTCGGCTTCTGGTTGAGAGCGGTGCCGAAGCTCTCCAGCAGGCGGCTGAGGTCGGCGCGCACGGGAGACTGCAGCGCGGTGAGGATCTGGTCGAGTTGAACGCCGGTCGAGGTGTGGCTGACCGGGATCGTCGCGCCGCTGTCCATCTCGGGCGCGCTGGGGCTGCCGGGGTCGAGGTCGATGAAGAAGTTGCCCTCGAGGAAGATCCGCGGGCGGATGTCGGCGAATGCGTCGTCGTGGATCGGCCGGCCCTTGCCGTCGACGGTGAAGGTGACCTTGGTGTTGTCGCCGTCGCGGCCGACTTCGATCACTTTGCCGACGTCGACGCCGGCGATCCGCACGGGCGAGTTGGTCGAGATGTTGACGCCGTTGGAGAAGGTCGCGTTGAGCGTGTAGCCGTAGCCGGTGAAGGGCACGTGTTTGGTGAAGGCCAGATATGGGCCGACGGTGAAGACGAGGATGAAGATCAGCGCGATCGCGGCGTTGCTCGGCCGCCACTTGAAGCGGCTGTCGGTGGCCCCGACCCTCGTGTCGCGCTCCGGTAGGCGTCCCATCAGCCTTCGCCTTCCCGCGTGGTCGTACCCCAGAGTTCGGATGCGCGGCCGATCACCGTCTGGCCTGATGCGTAACGCTCGTTACCGGCTTCGCAGGTGCCATCCTGGCCGGTTCTTGGATAGGGGTTGAAGTGGAGGTGATTCTTCTTTTCGGGACCGTTGGCGGGCGCCGAGGACGGCGCCGACTCCGCATTCGGCCCACTCGGTGGCTCGAAGGCGATTGCGCCCAGCCAGTTGCCGTTGCCATTCGATTCGCTGAAGGCGTCGGCAAGGTTGTTGAAGACGAGGCTGAGGTAGTTGCAGGTGGTCTGGGCGGGAGCGATGTACTTGATCGCCGGGGCGAGCACTTCGTTGGTGTCGGTGAGCAGTTCGAGGCCGTTGAAGACACCGGCCTGGCCCTGGAAGTCGAGCAGCGCTTCGGCGGTCGGGTTCAGCTGGGCGTAGAGCGCCGGCGAGCGGTTGAGGGCAGGGATGCCGGCGCGCAGCGCGGCGTTGATCGTCGGCGAGGTTTCGCCGAGGGCGCGGGCGCCCGGCTCGAGCGCGGTAAAGAAGCGGCCCGAGTCGCGGAAGAACGGGCGCAGCGCCGGCAGGTCGGCAGTCACCGATTCCAGCGTCGGCGCCCCTTTTTCGATCGTTTCCTGGATGAACGGTCGCGAGACGCGGGCGAAGGCGGCGAAGGTGCGGTCGAGGGCGACGAACATGCTCGCCTGCTGCTCGGCCACCGGGGCGACCGTGGCGGAGAGATCCTCGAGCGCTTCCCAGAAGCCGCCGAAGTTGGTGCTCGGTTCGACCAGGGAGCGCAGCACCGGCTGGCCGTGTTCGGCGAAACTGCGCAGAGCGCCGAAGGCGGCGTTGATCTGCGGCCCGCGGCCGGCGAAGGCGTTGCCGAAGCCGGCGTTGTTGCGCTGGATCGCGGTACGGGTCTTTTCGTCGAACATGTCGAAGAACTGGTCGATGTCGACCGGTTCTGGGCGGGCGGCCGAGAGCGGGATGGTTTCGCCCGCCGCCAGCCCCTTGCGCGAGTTGCCCGGCACGATCTGCAGGTACTTGAGGCCGAGCGGCGATTTGGGCCGGATGATCATCGTCGAGTTGGCCGGGATCGGTTCGGCGCTCTTGTCGAGGCTGAGGTCGAGTTCGGCGGCGATCGCGCCGTTGCCGATCTGCACCGGCTTGACTTCCTTGACCACGCCGACCCGCGAGCCGCCGATCCGCACCTCGTTGCCTTTGACCAGTGCGTTTGCGTTGGGCACGCGCGCCTTGAGGTTGTAGGTGGAGACGAAGGGGAGGCCGTTGTTGGCGTTATAGGCGAGGAAGACGGCGACGATCACGATCAGGACCGTGACCGCGCCGACGATCACGGGGCTGCTCGCCACTCCCTGTATGCCGCCGCGGTTCCTCATGGCCCGAGGAGATAGTCGAGAAGGGCACGTTGGGGCGCGGTCGCCTTCGCGCTGGCGCCGAGTTCTTCGCCTTCGCCCAGGCCGGGCGCTTCAGGCGCCGCCGACGACGGGGCGACTTGGGTCGGCGAGACGGAGGACGTTGCGTTCGCCGACGTACCGCCGGTCTGGCCGCCAAGGCTTTCCTGCATTCGCCTGTACAGCGCGAGTGCATCCGAGGACGACGCGCCTTCTTCGCTTGAACCGGGGCCGTTGAAGTTCGCCGAGCAACCGGAGGTTGGCGCCGTTACATAGTCGATGCAATTCGTCAGCGCCGTGAGGCTTCTCGTGAAGTGACCGTACTGGTCGAATTCGTTGGTCGACGCGGCGCTGTTGTAGATCAGGTCGGCGAGACCGTCGAAGCCCTTGTTCTTCCTCGTGCTGACCAGGAACTGGGCCAGTTCGGTGGTCGGCGTGGCGCCGGTGACGGCGAGGTCGCGGATCTTCGAGACGACCGGGTCGGCGGCGCGGATCTTCGGGCCGGCGACTTCGCCGCTCGCCCCGAGCGACTTCAGCGAGACGGTCGAGGCGGCCGAGAACGGGGTCAGGGCGCGGGTCGCCTGGGTCAGCGCCGGGGCGGCCTTGGCGAGCGATTCGGCGACCGGCGTGCCGGCGTTGGAGAAGTATTCGAAGCTGCCCATCGTCTGGCGCAGCTCGCGCAGGAAGGCGGGGAGCTTCTGCAGCGACGCTTCCAGTGCGGGGCCCTTTTCGGTGCTGGCCTGCGCGGCGGCGCCGGCGTTGGCGAAGAAGCCCGCGACGCTGGCGCGCTGGCGCGAGAGCGGGCCGAGGATTTCCTCCGAGTCGGAGGCCAGCTGGGCGAGCTGGTCGCGCTGGGCGTTGAGGATGCCGAAGACGCGATCGGCGTCGCGCAGCACCGGGTTGGCGCGCTTGACGACTTCCTCGATGTCTTCGCCGCGTCCGGCGAGGCCGGCGCCGAGTTCGTTGAGGATCAGGCGGAAGCGCTGCGCGTAGGTCAGCTGGTTGATGTTGTTGATCAGGTCCGGGTCGACGCTGGTGCTGTTGTTCTCCAGCGGCAGCAGGTACTGGCCGGCACCCGGCTTGCCGCTGGGGATCTGTTCCAGTTCGGGCGGGGGCGGGGAGCCCGGCGCGCGCGGCAGGGTCGGCGTGCAGTCGACGAACTTCTCGCCGATCAGCGACTGCGGCCGGATCAGGCAGCTCGCGTCTTTGCGGAAGTCCTGGAAGCCGGGGTCTGCGATCTTCATCGCGATCACGGCCTTGCCCGGCACGGCCCGCGGCTTGCCGTCCTTGTAGCTGTCGATTTCGCCCGGCATCGTCACGCCGACCGATTCGATTTCGCCGACGGTCGCGCCGGCAACTCGCACTTCCTCGCCCGAGACCATGAAGCCGCCGCTGTCGAAGATGCCGCGGACGACGTAGCCGCCGCTGTTGCCGCCGCCACCCGAGATCAGCAGGACGACGACGACGATCGCGGCGACCAACCCGGCTGCGATCAGCAATTTCCTCATGGTCCGGGTGGCGCGTCGGCCGGGTTGCAGGCGGACGATGGGTTGACGCCGGAACCGGCGAAGGGCGGTTCCGTGTAGGGGTTGGAGTGGTCTGGCGCGGACTGGGTGGCGCCGCCGGGGCAGGGGCGCCGCACGGCCGCCGAGCTGCCGAAGGCGTTGAACTGTTCGCTCGGCGTAATCGGTTCCAGCTTGCCGTCGCTGCTGTTGCGCTTGAACAGGTTGAGGGCAAGCTGGGCGCGGGCGTAATGGCCGTTGCCGTCGTAGTAGCCGGTGATCTGACCGAGGCGGCCGAGGCCGTTGAAGATGTCCGGCGTGTAGGCGCGGGCGAAGTCGAGCGTCGGCTGGAAAGCGGCGATCGCCTGTTCGGCGTGCGGGAAGGCACGCGAGGAGCGTTCCTGCACGGCCGGCAGGAAGCCGAGCGTTTCGGCGCTGTCGTTGGCGAAGCCTTCGCGGTTGACGCTGAGCCGGAGGTTCTTGAAGACCGGCACGGCTTTGGAGAGGACCGGGCGCAATTCGCTCAGGAACGGGGCGAGGTTCTTGGTCGCGGGCTTCGCCGTTTCGACCAGCGGGTCGAGGTCGTCGAGCGCGGCGCGCAGGTTGACGAAGGTGGTGTTGCTCTGGCGCATGAAAGGCGGCAGCAGGCGCAGCGTCTGGTCGAGCGCTTCGTTCTGACCGGCGATCGCGCCGAAGGCGGTACTGGCGTTGGAGATCGCGCTGGAGAGCTCGTTGCCGCGCTGGGCGACCGCGGTGGAGAGCTTGCTGGAGCTGACGACGAAGCGTTCGAGCAGGCCTTGGTCCGCATTCAGTTCGCGCGCCACGGCGGTGGTCCGGTTCAGCGCCGGGCCGAAGTACTTGAAGGCGAGGTTGGCGTCCTTGCCCCGGTGCGAGAACTGTTCGGCGTTGCCGCGGATGAACTGTCCCAGGGCGCGGCGCACCGGCGTCGGGAAGGTGTTGAGGAACTGGTCGAGGTCGACCTCGGTCGTGGTCGAGCCGAGGCCGAGGGTCGCGCCTTCGTCGAGCGCCGGGCTGCTGTTCGGCCCGGGGCTGATCGAGATGTAGTGGTTGGCGACGCCGGAGAGCGAGGTGGCGCGGATCACCGCGGTCGTGCCCTGGTGCAGCTCCTGTTCGACGCTGACTTCGATCTCGGCCAGGTTTTCGTCGGTGAGGCTGATGCTTTCGACCGAGCCGACCGCCTGGCCGCCGATCAGCACCTGGTTGCCCGGCACGAGCTGGGCGGCGTTCTGGAAGACGAGCTTGTACTTGTGGCCGCCACCACCACCGAAGAGGACGACGCCGAGGGCGACGACGACGATCGCCAGGGCCACGATGGCCGCAATTCGCGCGGGGGTGATCCCCCGGGCTTTCGCCGGGCTTTTCTCCTCGCCTAAGGAATTAGCAGCCACGGATCGTCGCTTGCGGTTCCCCCGCCTCCATACCGGGAAAACAAGCTGCCGAATCGTATCCGAGCGACCAGCCGCCAGGCACGCGCCCCTGCCTGGCTTAACTCGAAGTCAACGCGCTGCATCTGGGCATATTCGCGGCGGGCTCAGACATTCAACCTGGGCAGCACCCGTTCGAGCCGGTGCGGCAGCCACCAGACCCGGTCGCCGAGCAGCAGCATCAGCGCCGGCAGGAGGACGATCCGGACCACGGTCGCGTCGAGCAATACCGCCACGGTCAGGCCGACGCCGAGCTGGCTGACGGTCGCGATCGGCGCCCCGGCGAAGGCGACGAAGACGGCCATCATGATCGCCGCGGCACCGGTGATCACCCGCGCGGTGCGTTCCAGGCCGAACTCGATCGCGGTCGCGTTGTCGCCGTCGCGGTCATAGCTCTCCCGCATGCGCACGAGGAGGAAGACCGCGTAGTCGATCGAGAGGCCGAAGACGACGCCGAAGATCGCGGTCGCCCCGACCGCATCGACGTAGTGGCGGCCGCCGAGCGGCCAGTCTTCGGGCAGGTTGAAGAGCAGCGTGAGGATGCCGAAGGCGACGGCGACGGTCGCCAGGTTGAGGCCGACCGCGATCGCGGCCAGGGGAAGGGCGCGGAGGACGAGGATGAGCACGAGGAAGGTCGCAAGGGAGATCGCGGCGACCACGATCGGGATCCGCGCGCGGGTTATGTGGCTGTAGTCGTTGAGCTGGGCGGCGCCGCCGGCGACCCCGGTTTCCAGATTCGCTTCGCGGCCGAGGGCGGCGGCCTCGGCCTGCAGCCGCTTGTTGAGGGCGATCGAGCCGGGCGAGTTGAACGTGTAGCGGGAGATGACCAGGATCGCCGCCGCCTGTCCGCCGCCGCGCAGGTCGATCGCGCTCGCGGTGCGCTCGCGCACCCGCGGACGGGCGCCGTCGAGCGCCGAGAGGACGAAGTACCCGGAGTCGAACAGGCCGGGCGTCGCGCGCTGCAGGCGTTTCGCGCGGCGATTCAGCGTGGCGCTGCTCGAGAGCACCTGGACGGTCGCGCGGCGCAGGCCGGTCTGCAGGGGGCGGGAGGCGCGGTACCCCTTCGCGAGGTTCTCTTCGAGCGCGCTCGCCCCGTCGCGCAGCCGGGCGATGCCGCCCGCCAGGGCGGTTGCGCCGGCCGCGAGGCGGGCGACGCCGCTTTCGAGGCCGGCGGCTGCGCGGGCGAGGCGGGCGGAGCCATGGGCGAGTTTTTTCCCGGCGCCCTCGAGTTTCCGCAGCCCGTCGGAGAGCTGGGTGGCGCCGTTGCTGAGGCGCTTGATCAGGACGATTCCCGAGACCAGCCAGTCGGTCACCTCCTTCGCTTCTTCGGCGTCGGCGACCAGCGTCGACTGCAGCGCCGTCAATTCGGCGGGCAGGCCGGCGTAATCGGGGGCGTAGGGGGCACCGCTGGCCGGATTGGTGCCGCTGACCGCGGCGAGCGCGTTGCGGACCGCGTCCAGCGCCGGTGCGAAGTCAGGGTCGGCCTTTCCGGTCGTCATCCCTTCGAGCTGTTGCAGCGCCGTCTTCAGCTGCCCTTCGGCGTCTTCCGCCGGCGCCTGGAGGCGCGGCAGCGTCTGGTGCGCCTCTTCTTCGAGCGACTTGCGCAGGCGGCGCGAGCGGCTGAGCGCGTTGTGGCGCAAGTTCGGGCCGAGGCTCTGCAGGGCGAACTTCAGGTTCAGGCCGGCGAGCGCGGCGCGGTGCTGGGCGCCGGCCAGGCGGCGCGTGCCGCGGGCGAAGATCCCCAGCGCGCCGACTGCCCTTTCGCTGCCCGTTTCGGCCTGGGTGAGCCCGGAGGCAAGCAGCGTGGCGCCGTCGGCCGCCTTGCCCGATCCGGCGGCGAGCAGGCCGGCGCCGTAGCTCGCTTTTGCGATCCCGCCGCGCAGCAGGGCGACCCCGGACGCGGCCCGGCCGAGGTTGCGGCCGAGCCGGCCGAGCTGGGCCAGCGGGCCCGCTTCGGTGCCGCCGGCGACGATGGCGCCGGCCTGGCGCAGCGGCGCCACGGCCCGCGAGACCTGCGCCGGGCCGACCACCGTCTGCACTCCTGGCAGGGCGGCGATCCGGTGCTGCCAGCGGCTCAGCGCCGCCAGCCGGCTGGGTTCGGTGACGGTGCCGTTGTCGGTGCTGGCGACGACGACGAAGGGCGCGTCGTATCCCGGGCCGATCGCCCGCTCGATCGTTTCGAAGTCCTTTCTGATCGGGTCGTCGTGGGCAAGCTGGGTCTGGCTCGGGGGTCCGGTCTTCAACCCCACCGCGGGTGCCGCGAGGATCAGCACCACGACGCCGATCGCGATCGCCACCGGCGCCGGGCGCCGCAGCGCCGCACTGACGATCGTCATCAGGCGCGAGCGGCCCCCTCCAGGCGCCGGACCGATCCGCCAGCGATCGACGTCTGGTCCGCAGAGGATCAGGACCGCCGGACCGAGGACGACCGCGACGAGGACGCTGAGCGCGACGACGATCAGCAGCGTCGCCGCCAGCGAGCCGAGCAGCGAGCCGGGGACGATGAAGAACGCCACCAGCATCGAGAGCATCAGCGTGCTGCCGGCGAAGACGGTCGTGCGGCCGGCGGTGCGGCGGGTCGCCCGGGCGGCGTCGTAGGGCGTGGCGCCGTCGGCCAGCTCTTCGCGAAAGCGCGAGACCATCAGCAGCGCGTAGTCGACGCCGAGCGCCAGGCCCATCATCGTGCAGACGACCAGGGCGAAGGCGTCGACGCTGAACCAGTTGGTGAGGAGCGAAAGCAACCCGCGCGAGGCGATCACGGTCACCGCGCCGAAGGCGAGCGGTATGCCCGCCGCGACCGGCGAGCGGAAGACGAGCAGCAGGACGAGCAGCAGGATCGGCAGTGCGATCAGCTCGCCGCGCCGGGTGGCGGTGATCGAGTCGTCCTGGATCGCGCGCGAGAGCGTCGCGTAGCCGGTCTGGGTCGAGCGCACCGGTGGTTCGATCGTCGATTCGAGGATCTGGTTCAGTTCGGGGACCGTCTCGTTGACCGCCTGCTCGGTGCCGACGTGGAAGTCGGCGACGACGATCGCCTCGCGTGGAGTCGGGCGAAGGCGCTGCACGGCTCCCAGGTCCCAGGGCGAGAGCGTGGTCACGTCGGGGTTGCGTCGCAGGGCGCGGATCAACGCCGGCCCCTGCCGGTCGAGCTGCTTCGCCGGGCCGCGCAGGAGGATCACGAACGGCGCGCTGTCGCCGAAGTGTTCGCGCAGCATGGCGTTGGCGCGGGCGGAGGCCGAGCCGGGGATCTCGAGGCTGGTCGGGCTGAGCTTCCCCTCGACCCCCGCGCCGAGGACTCCGAGCGCGACGACCGCGAGCAGGGCCACCGCGAGCACGCGGCGAGGATGGCGCAGCAGGACCGGGCCACGGCTGCGACCCGCCTCAGGCGCGGACCCGCCGCGCGCTCTCCCCCGGCTCCTCCTCAAACCCACCGTGCTAGTTTGAAGGTCGGGGACTACGGAGGGGCCTGAAGATGCGGAAGACTCTGTTAAGAACGCTTGTCGTGGTAGCTGCCGTCGCCCTGCTGGCGGTGGGGGCGGCCCAGGCGATCACGCTGCGGGTGGGCGACATCGTCATCACCGGCGACGGCGGCTTCACGCCGACCACCCTGCCTAAGAGCAAGAACGCGCCGATCAAGCTCTACGGCCACGCGAAGTTCGCGACCACCGACGGCACCCGACCCTCGCCGCTGCGCACGCTGACGCTTGAATTCGACAAGCACGGGGCGGTCGAGACGCGGGGCCTCGAAAAATGCACGATGGCCAAGCTGGTCGCGACGACGACGAAGACGGCGCGCAAGCTGTGCCCCGGCGCGATCGTCGGCACCGGCTACGGGACGGCGGTGGTCGAACTACCCGAACAGGGACCGATCAAGGCGTCCTCGCCGCTGACCCTGTTCAACGGCCCGGTCGAGCACGGCAACCCGAGCGTGCTCGGACACGCCCACATCGACTACCCGGGGCCGACCACCTACGTGATCCAGATCGAGATCGAAAAAGTCCACCACGGCCGCTACGGATTCAAAACTGTCGCCAACTTCCCCCGGATCGTCAACGACTACGGCTCGCCGATCTCGGGCCACCTGACGATCGGCAAAGAATGGATGTACAAGGGACAGCGGCTCAGCTACGCCAACGCCCGCTGCGCGGACGGGCGGCTCCAGGCGAAAGCCGAATTCAGCTTCAAGAACGGCGACTTCGTCCAGGGCACCATTTTTAAACCATGCAAGATGGCGCCTATGTGAAACGGAATCTCGCACTTCTCCTGGTAATTGCATTGACGGCGGTCGTCGTCTGTTCCGCAAACGCGGCCACCGTCAGGGTCGGCACGCTCGTTCTGCATGCCGACGGCGGCTTCGAGCCGCATGCGCTGCCGAAGCGGGCCTATGCGCCGATTCATTTCCAGGGGTTCGGCGAAATCAAGACCACGGATGGGTCGATGCCGCCCGCCCTGCAGCACGTCAAGCTCGAATTCGACCACGACGGGCACCTGACCACCGCGGGCCTCTCCGTCTGCCGGCCCGCTCAGCTCGAAGGAGCGACGACGGAGCAGGCGCGGCAGCGTTGCGGCGCGGCGATCGTCGGCACGGGGCGGCTCGGCGCAGAGGTCAGCCTGGCGGGCATCGCCCGGCTCGAACTGCGATCGCCGCTGACCGTTTTCAACGGGCCGAAACGCAATGGCGATCCGACCGCGATCATTCATGCCCAGGCGCCCTTCCCGGTCTCCGAAACCTACGTCATCGTGATCCCGATCGAACGCCGTCAGGGCCTCTACGGCTACCGGGCGTCGTTCGACATCCCACCGATCGCCGGCGGCTTTGGCTCGCTCACCTACATAAGCGCAAAGCTGGGCCGCCTCTACATGTCCGGCGGCCGGCAGCACAGCTACATCTCGGCCCGCTGCTCCGACTACGTCCTCCAGACCAAGGGCTACTTCTCCTTCGCCGACGGCAAGGTCATCTACGGCAGTGTCTTCAAGACCTGCCGGCCCACGGAATGAGCCGGCGGCGCCACTCCCAGGTTCCTATACTTGCCGATCCCGGGCCGCTAGCTCAACTGGTTAGAGCAGGAGCCTCTTAAGCTCAAGGTTGAAGGTTCGAGTCCTTCGCGGCCCATTTCGCCCCGCGGCTATTCGCCGAGCGAGCCGGCTGAGGTTCCGCTCAGGCCGAGCGGGTTTTTCAGCTGTTCCTTGCCGACTTCTTTCTGGACTTTTGCCAGTTCCTTCTTCTGTTTCTCGTATTTCTTGCCGCGTTCGCGGAATTCGGCCAGCTGTTTTTCGATGTTCTTGGCTTCCGCCTTGGAGGATGATTGAGCTGCCGCCTGCTTGGTGGTCTTGTCGCCGCCGGCGAATTCGCCGTTGAAGTACTGGTAGATCGCCAGGGTGCTGAGCGAGCCCAGGCTGGGACTCTGTGCGGCGGCGACCTTCTGTGCCTTGGTCGCCTTGGCGACGTTTTCCTCGGATTCGAGCAGGCTGGTCGACGATTCGGCCAAGCGGAAGAAGGTACCGGCCACGAGCTGTGCCGCCGTCGGGCTCGGTTCCTTGGCGTACTTCAGGTAGCGACTCCACGCTTCCGAGCCGGCTTCGAAATCTTTTCGCGCTTCGGGGGTGACGGTCGGGGCTTCGGTTTCCGAGACGCGTTCGACCTGCGAGTTGCCGCCGTTGATACGGGCTCGCGTCAGCGCCAGCAGCAGCTGTTCGTTGGTGGGATCTTTGACCAGGCGCGCTTCGATCCGTTCGGCCTGTTCGTCGAACAGCTTGCTGGCGCTGGTCGTCGTTCCCGTGTTGCCCAGCAGCGAGCCGAGGTTGACCCCGCCGGTGACGAGGAAGAGGCTGCCGCCCATGAGCAGGGCGAGAATCGCGTAGACGACCCGGACAACGTGTTTACGTTTTCCCCGGGTGTCGAATACCAACCGCCGCTCGCCGCTTGACGCCATCAGCCGGTCATCTCTCCTGCGTTGAGGGTTTTGCCGTTCCTCCCGCCGCCCTCGGCCTGTCGAAGGCGCGTGCAAGCAAGATACTCAACTCGTACAAAGCAAGTAGGGGGACCATCTCGAGCAGCATCGAAACCGGGTCGACGCCAGGCAGCGCCGCCGCGACGATGGCGATGACCAGGTAGGCGTAGCGGCGGTTGGAGCTGAGCTGGGCGACGCTGACGATCCCCAGCCGGGTGACCGCGAGAATCGCCAGCGGCATCTGGAAGACGATGCCGCCGGCGAGCATCGTCATCGAGAAGAAGCTGTAGTAGTCGCGGGCACGCACCTGGACGTTGAACTGGTTGTCGTTGAAGTTGAGCAGGAACTTGACGGCGGCCGGCATGACGACGAAATAGGCGAAGGCGACCCCCGCCAGGAAGAGCACCGGGGCCAGCAGCATGATCGGCAGGGCGACACGGCGCTCAGCGTCGCTGAAGGCCGGCAGGACGAAGGCGTAGGCCTGGTAGAGCAGCACCGGCAAGGAGAGCAAGATCGCGCCGTAGGCGGCAACCGTGAGCGTCGTCGTGAAGGGCTCGGTGACGCCGAAGGTGATCAGCTGCTTGTGACCGCTCGGCAACGGCCCGGAGGCGATTTCCAGCAGCAGGTGGTTCTGCCAGAAGCAGAGCGCGAGCGCCACGCCGAACGCGGCGGCGCTGACGATGAGGCGGCTGCGCAGCTCATCGAGGTGCTCTACGAGGCTGAGGCGGTCTTCGTGGGAGACCGGCCTGACGCGGCGGGACATCCCGTGCCAGGCCTCAGGGCTGCTTGTGCGCGACGGGCTCGGCCTTCTCGTCCGCGACCGGGCCGGGATCCCCGGCCGCCGGGATCTCGCGCTGCCTGGGCGGCTCGTCGTCATCGTCGTGCTCGCCGCTGACGGAGCCTTTGAACTCACGGATTCCCTTCCCCAGCGAACGGCCCAGCTCCGGCAGGCGCTTGGGGCCGAACACGATCAGGGCGATGATCAGGACGACGACGATCTCGAGGGGGCCGATGTTTCCGAGCATCTACCCATGGTAACGGGCGTTGCCCGCGGCCGGATCGCATCGAATTGCGCGGCGCCCCTACCCGGTTCTGGGGTTTTCTGTGACTTTCGCGGAAAACTGCGGATTAAAAGCGCGTCTCGCGTGTTCGATAGTCAGGGCATGAGCAACGCGAGCCGCACAGAGACGAAGGTCGAGACTGGACTTCACGTCTGCCCCGAGTGCCGCTCGAAGCTGGTGCAGCCGACCCGCTGGGAGCAGACGGCGAAGCGCGGGCACTGGCGCCTCTGGCGCCGCTGCCCCGAGTGCGAGTGGCGCTGCGACGGGATCCATGGCGAGAGTGAGATCGATGCCTTCGACGAGGCGCTCGACGATGGCGCCGAGGCGCTCGCCGGTCAGCTCCATGAGCTCGAACGCGAGAGCATGCGGCAGATCGCCGAGACCTTCACCACCGCCCTCGCCGCCGACCTGATTACGGCCGAAGACTTCCGTTAGCTGTAACGCTGAACTACGCCATCGGCGACCAGGTCGAAGAGCTTGCGGCGTTCGGCGTCGAAGCCGGCCGAGCGGAGCCGGCGCTTGCCTTCGGCGACCATCTCCAGCGCCCGTGAGCGAACCTGCCTCAGCGCCCCGCTGGACTCGATCCGATCGCAGAGTCGCGCCGCGCCATCGGGGTCGAGCGCGCGCAGGTCGACCGAGCCGATCCGCCGGTCCCGCTCGGCGGCGAGAATCAGGGGGAGGGTCACGGTGCCATCGAGCAGATCGGTACCCCGGGCCTTTCCGGTCCGCTCCGGCGGCCCCGAGACGTCGAGAACGTCGTCGAGCAGCTGAAAGGCAAGCCCGATCGCGGCGCCGAAATCACCGAGCGCGTCGTCGTCGCGACCGAGCAGACAGGCGGCTTCGAACAGCGTCGCCGTCTTGAGGCGGCAACGCCGCAGGTAGCGCTCCTCGCTGACCGAGAGGTCGTAGGCATCGCGGCGCTGGGCGAGCTCGCCGCGGGCGAGCGCGACCGAAGCGCCGGAGAGCAGCTCGATCGAGCGCAGATCTCCCGCGCCGGCGAGCAGGGCAAACGCCCGCGAGAAGAGCAGGTCCCCGGTTGCGGTGGCACGCTCGCGGCCGGAGGTGGCGGCGACCGTCGGCTTGCCGCGGCGCAGCGGCGCGGCGTCGAGGACGTCGTCGTGGACCAGCGTCGCCATGTGGATCAGCTCGATCGCCGTCGCCGCGCGGATCGCCTCCTCGCCCGCCTCCTCGCCAGCGCAGAGCAGAACCAGCATCGGCCGCAAGCGCTTGCCCCCCGCCTCCAGGGTCATCGCCGCATCGGCGGCGAGCGCCTCCCCGTAGCCGGCTCCCTGCTCGCTCAGCATCTGCTCGACCCGCCCGAGCCGGACCGGCAGCCAGCGGCTAGAGGCGTCGAGGACCGCGGTGACCGGCGGCGGTACCGCCGAGTGGCGGGTCACTACTCCCCGGTGCCGGCGACGCCGCTGTGGATCGCCAGGATCCCGCCGGCCGTCAACAGCCAGCGGATCCGCTCGAAGCCCGCCGCATCCATCTTCGCGGCCAGCCCCTCGGGGCCGGGAAAGCTGTGGACCGACTCGGCGAGATACGAGTAGGCATCCGGATTGGGCGTCAGACGGCCGAGCAGCGGCACAATTCGATCGAACCAGAGCGAGTAGAAAGTCGAGAAGGGAGGTCGCGCCGGCTCGGTGAACTCGAGGATGACCAGGCGTCCCCCCGGTTTCAGCACGCGCGCCATCTCGCTGAGGCCCCTGTCGCGGTCGGCGAAATTGCGCACGCCGAAGCCGACGGTCACCGCATCGAAGCGACCCTCGTCGTAGGGCAGCTCCAGCGCATCGGCCCACTCGAACCGGACCGGGACCCCGCGATCGGCGGCCTTTTCCCGTGCCAGGTCGAGCATCGGCTCCGAGAAATCGCAGCCGACGACGTGGCCGCCCGGCGAAACCCGCTCGGCGAGCTCGAAGCTCAGGTCGCCGGTCCCGCAGCAGACGTCCAGAACGGAATCCCCGGGCGCGACCTCAGCCCGGTCGACCGCGCGCTGCCTCCAGGAATGGTGGAGGCCGACCGTCATCAAAGAGTTCAGCAGGTCGTAGCGACCGGCAATCCGGTCGAACATCGTCTGAACCTGCTCAGAGAATTGAGCCGATTCGCGCGAAGGCTGCGTGGTGTCCTTCATCGGACCCAGTGTGGCACTCAGTTGAGCGAGGAGAGGAAATCTGCGAGCTCGTTCAGCTTCTTCGGCGGCAGGTCGCGGAAGGAGGGCATGATGCTCGGGCCGATCTCCACCGAGCGGATGATCGCGGCGCGAGGGATGCGGTCGGCGATGTGGGTCAGTTCGGGGCCCGGCCCGTTGTTGCCGTTCTCGCCGAGCTTGTGACAGGCGAGACAGCCCGATCCGGCGACGACCTCCTTGCCCGCTTCGTACTGGGGCGCGACCTTCATGTCGATCTCCGTCGGCGACCCGCCGGTGGCGCCGAGGAAGGTCAGGTAGGCCATCGCGGCGATCGTCAGCAGGCCAGCGGTCGTCGCGATCGGCCGCTTCGCCGGGTTGCGCTCGGGGCCACGGTCGTAGAACGGCAGGAGGAGGAGCAGGACCATGCAGATGGTCGGGATGATGATCGTCGCGACCGGGACCAGCTGCGGCGGCTTGATCACGCGCAGAACCTCGAAGAGGAAGAAGAAGTACCACTCGGGGCGCGGCACGTAGCTGGTCGTCGTCGGGTCGGCCTTCGGCCCCTGCTCTGCGCCGAGCACGATCGACATCGTGATGATCACGCCGACGACGATCAGCATCATCGCCGAGTCCTTCAGCACCGCGTAGGGGAAGAAGGGCTTGCCCTTCTTCTTCAGCAGCTCGTACTCCTCCAGATATGCCTGCTTGTCGGCGGGCTTCATCCGGCGGGCCCCCCGCCGTTGCCCTCGACGCCGGCCTCGAGCCGGGCGACCGGGGCGGCGGCCTTGGGCTTCTCGGCGCGCAGCCAGGGCGGCGCCGTGGTGCCCAGCTTGACCACGAGGTAGAGGTGGGCGCCGATCAGGGCGATGATCGCGCCGGGGACGAGCAGCATGTGGATCGCGTAGAAGCGCGAGAGCGTGGTCGCGCCGAGCTCAGGCCCGGCACGCAGGAAGTCACTCAGGTACGGGCCGACGATGGGGCCGGTGCCGTTGATGTTGATCCCGACCACCGACGCCCAGAAGGAGCGCTGGTCGAAGGGGAGCAGGTAGCCGGTGAAGGCCATCGTCATCGTCAGGATCAGGAGCACGACCCCGATCACCCAGTTGAGCTCGCGCGGGTACTTGTAGGCGCCGAAGAAGAAGGTCCTCCCCATGTGGAGGAAGACGAGGATGACCATCACGCTCGATCCCCACTTGTGCATCCCGTGCACGAACTGACCGAGGAAGACGTCGTTGTTGATGTGCGAGATCGAGGCGTAGGCCTGGGTGGTCGAGGGCGTGTAGAACATCGCCAGGAAGACGCCCGTCGTCGCCTGCACGACGAAGGCGATCAGCGTCGCGGAGCCGAGCGTGTAGAACCAGTTGGTCCCCTTCGGCACCTTGCGGTAGAGCATCCCGGTGAGGAAGCCGGAGGCGGCGGTGCGCTGGTCGACCCAGGCGAGGACGTCGGCGGGCGCGTCCTTGGCCTGATCGCCGAGCCGCTTCGCGTCGGAGGGTCGCTCGGGCGGGGCCGTCTTCAGGTCGGCCGGAGCGGCGCCCTTGGCGCCGTTGCCCTCGCCCGGCTTGGCCGGTTTGCGCAGTGGGGCGGGAATCAGCGAGTCGAGGTTCATGGCGGCGGGAAGGTCGAGGGACGCGGCGGGTACAGATATTCCCAGACCCCGCCGGTGAACTCGCCGGGGTCGCGGGCGCGCACCGGTTCGAGCTGCGAGGTGACGCTGTAGCGGGGGCCGAGCTCGACCTGGCCGTTGCGGATGCGCGTTTGGAAATGATCGAGCGGGCGCACCGGCGGGCCACCGATCCGCTTTCCCTGGAAGTCGTAGACGCCGCCGTGGCAGGGACAGATGAAGTTGCCCGCCGCCTCGACGAAGCGCACCGGGCAGCCGAGGTGGGCGCAGCGGTTGGAGACCGCAACGATCGACTTCGGGTCCTCGCCGAGCTGCTTCGAGCCCTTGCGCACGTAGGCCGTCGTCTTGCCGGCGTCGCCGATCCCCTCGGTTTCGGTGAAGACGACCTGGCGGTAGGTGTCTTCGACGAAGTCTCCGACCGGGCCGACCGCCTCCCAGCGCTCCTTGCCGCGGTGGAAGATCGGCGCGACCGCGAAGCCGATCGCGGGCAGGACGACCGCGGCGCCGGCGAGGCCGCCGAGCCCCTGGGCGGCGATCGTGAAGGCGCGGCGGCGAGTCATCGACTCGCCCTCGAAGTAGCCGGGGGGGTCGGGCTTGGCCCGCTCCGCCGGGCTCGCGCCCTCGGCACCGTTTCGCTTGTTCGCCTCGTCAGCCATGTTCGCCACCTGCAGGGCTGGGCAGTTTATTGGCTCGGCGGCGAGACCGAAGTTGCGGGGGTGGCGACCTGGGCATTTGTGTACAGAGGATTAACCCCTGTGGCCCTGGGTCTACGCCGAGTGCTATAAGCGCCGAGCGTGTTTACTCGCCGCCGGGAGGAGAGGCGGATGCCGCTCTCGCTGCGGCGTCCAAGGGTCGTGCTCGTCGCGGCTCTGGTCGTGATCGCCGTGCTTGCCGTGCTCGGGCGGGGCGTCGAGGACAACTTGCGGCCGGCTTCGCTCAGCGTCCCAGGGACCGGCTCCGCCCGCGCCGGCGCGCTCGTTCACCGCTACTTCGGCGACAGCGCCCCCTTCGCGATCCTGCTGCAGGGGCCGCCCGCCGAGCTCGATCGCCAGGGGCCGGCCTTGATCCGCACGCTGCGCACCGATTCGGCTGTCTCGACCGTCTCCCCCTGGGACAAGGGAAGCGTCGGCAACCTGCGCCCGAGTCCGCGCAAGGCGCTGATCCTGGTCGACTTCCACGTCAGCGCGGAGGAGGCGGTGAAGAACACCGTCCCCTACCTCAACCGGACGCTCGACGAACAGATCAAGCCCCCGGTGCGGGCGGCGCAGAGCGGCTACGCCAGCCTCTCGCGAGCGATCATCGACGAGTCGGTGCGCTCGACCGACCGGGCCGAGCTGATCGCGATCCCCTTCCTGCTGCTGGTCCTGCTGCTCGTCTTCCGCTCGCCGGTTGCAGCGGCGATACCGCTCGCCTTCGGCGCCGTCGCCGTAATCACCTCGCGCGGTGTACTGGCGATCGCCGCCCACTGGGTCGCGATCGACGGCTTCGCCCTGACCGTCTGCTCGATGATGGGCTTAGCCCTGGGGGTCGACTACGCCCTCCTGATGGTCTCCCGATTCCGCGAGGAGCTCGAGACCGGGACCCCACCTCTCGAGGCGGCGCGGATGACGCGCCGCACCGCCGGGCGCACGATCGTCTTCGCCGGCTCGACCCTCTTCCTGGCGATGCTGGTGACGCTCTTCGTGATGCCGGGATCGCTGCTGATCTCACTGGCCGGCACCGCGATTGTCGTCACCGCGATCAGCGTCCTCGTCGCCGCGCTCGTCGGACCGGCGCTGCTGGTCGTGACCGGGCACAACGTCAACCGCTGGCGGATCGGCGGCAACGGTGGCGGCGAGGGCGTGATGACGCTGGTGCGCGGCGCCCTGCGGCGCCCACTCACGGCGACGATCGCGATCGGCGTCATCGTCCTCCTGCTGGCCCTGCCGGTGCTCGCTCTCAAGACCGGACCGCCGAGCGCCCAGCAACTGCCCTCCTCCAGCCCCGCCCGCCAGGAAGCGGAAATGCTCGCCGATGCGATCGGACCTGGCTGGGAATCCCCGTTCGTAGTCGTCGCGGTCTCTGAAAAGGGGCCGATCACCGAAGCCGACACCCTCGCCGCGCTGTCTCGCTGGCAGCGGCGGATCGCCGCCGACCCCGGCGTGCAGGCTGTCATCGGTCCAGCTCAGATCAGGAAGCAGGTCAAGCCCCTGCAGCAGACGGGTAACGACCTGCTCGCCGGCCGCGGCGAAGCCGACCCCGAACAGCTGACGACGCTGGGCAAGAACCTCGGCACCGCGGCCAACGGCGTCGGGCAGCTCCGCTCGGGACTCTCCAAGGCGAGTTACGGGGCCGGGCTGCTCGCCAGTGGAACGGGTCGGGCGGGAGAAGGAGCGAGACAACTCGAAGGCGGGCTCGCGCAACTCGGCACCGAAGCGGGTAAGGCGGTCGGAGCCATCGACCGCCTCGACAACGGCTCGAAAAGACTGGCCGAGGGGCAGAGGGAAGCGAAGCTCGGCGCCTCCGCGGTCGAATCCGGCGCGAGCACGGTTTTGAGCAAGGTCAAGGACCACAGCCTGACGCGCGCTCGTGCCCTGCGCGACGAGCTCAGGCGCAGAGCCGCCGCGGACGAAGGCCTCAAGCCGCTGCTCCAGGAAGCGAACGGGGTCGTCGTGGCCCTCGAAATCGCCCGCAACGAAGCCCAGCAGCTCAGCGGGAAGGCGGCGCAGCTGAACGGGGGCGAGAAGAGGCTGGTCGAAGGAAGCGTCAAGTTGCACGCGGGCGCCCACGCGCTAAACGAGAAGACTGGGGTCCTGCCAGAAGCCCTCGGCAAGCTCGAAGGCGGCGCCTCGCAGCTCGCCGACGGCCTGGGCCAGCTGCGCGGCGGCGCCGATTCGCTCGAAGAACACCTCGCGGAAGGTTTCCATCGTTCCCGCCCGCTGCAGAGCAAGCTTCACGAAGGTCACGTCGAAGTGTCGGTCAGCGCCCGCAAGGTCAATCGCAAGGTCGACCGTCTGCGGCGCAACTCGCCGGGGATCTTCAATTCCGGCTACTTCGTCCTCTCCAGCCTGGACGGAGCGCCGGAAAAGGAACGCAAGCGCGTATCCGGCATCGTCGACATCGAAAACGGCGGCCAGGCCGCGCAGATCATCGTCATCCCCCGCTACACCTTCAACACCGCCGGCTCGACCGCATTGAACGAACGGCTGAAGAAGGACGCCGGTGGGCTGGCGGCGACGACGGGAGCGGCCACCGGCGTGACCGGAGCCGCAGCCGAACTGATCGACTTCACCGACGTGATCTCCGAACGGGTGCCGCTGCTGGTCGCGGTGATCACGCTCGCCACCTTCCTGATCCTGGTGGTGATCCTGCGGGCGCTGCTGCTCGCCGCGATCGCGGTGACGCTGAACCTGATCACCGTGGCGGTCGCCTTCGGCGTGCTGACCCTGCTCTTCAACGTCCCCGCGGGCTGGCCGCTCGGCGGCCACACCTACGTCGACGCGATCGGCGCAGTCGGGATCTTCGGCATCGTCTTCGGCCTCTCGATCGACTACGCCGTGTTCCTGCTGATGCGGATGCGAGAGCACTACGAGAACAGCGGCTCCAGCGAGGAGGCGATCGTCTTCGGCCTCGAGAAGACCGCGCGGGTGATCACCGGCGCGGCGGCGATCATGACGGCCGTCTTCGTCGCCTTCGCCGGCGCCGACATCGCCTCGGTCAGCCAGCTCGGCACCGGCCTGACGGTCGCCGTCATCCTCGACGCCACTGTGGTGCGGATCGTCCTGCTGCCGGCGCTGATGCTGCTGCTCGGCGATCGGGTCTGGTGGTTGCCGCGGCCGCTGCAGCGAGTTCTGCCCGAGATCGATCTTCACGGCTCGCGGGCGGGTTAACAATGGTGGACGCCCAGGGGACTTGTGTATTTTTGATGGTCGGGTGAGGACGGGGGGCCGGTCAGCGCTTTGCGCGGCCAGGTCCAATCAGCGTAGACAGGAGGATTCGGACGTGGGAAGCTCAGCAACGATGTCGTCTCTGCTCAAGCTCGGCCTCGCCTTGGTCGCGGCGCTGCTCGTCGCGGTTCCCGTCGCGCTGGCCGCAACGCCCGCGCAGCAGGAATATGCCGCACAGGTCGAGCCGATCTGCAAGGCCAACTCGGAAGCGAACTCGCGCATCCTCAAGGGGGTCAAAACCCAGGTACAGAAGGACGAACTGATCCCGGCCGGAAAGCGCTTCATCCAGGCCTCCGGCGTGCTCGGCAAGACGGTGACGCAGATCGCCAAGGTGCCGCGGCCGGAAGAATACGCGGCGAAGCTCGAAAAATGGATCGGTTACCTGAAGAGCGAGAAGACCTACCTGCAGCAGATCGGCGTGAAGCTGAAGGCAAAGGACAAGTACCACGCGCAGAAGCTCGCCGTGAAGCTCAACAACAACAACAACAAAGCCAACAACACCGTGATCACCTTCCCCTTCAAGGAGTGCCGGATCGACTCCTCGAGGTTCCTCTAGTGTCGAGACACTGAGTTGAGGGTTCTGCGGCTGACCACGCTGGCGCTGCTCGTCGCGCTCGGCGCGGCCGGCGTCGCGCGGGCCGAGAAGGAAATAAGCGGCAACCTGGTCGTCACATTCGACGGCGGGATAACGCCACGCGCGCTGCCCCGCACCGGAGCGGCACCGGTCACGGTGGCGGTAAACAGCAGCTTCAGCACCACCGACGGCACCGACCCGCCGCCGCAGCTGCGGCAGATAGCGATCGGCATCAACAAGGACGGCAAGATCTTCGACCGCGGGCTACCGACCTGCCAGGTGCGCAGGATCCAGCCGGCGACGATCGGCGCGGCTCGGCGAATCTGCGGCGGAGCGATCGTCGGCAACGGCCATGTCCAGGTCCGGGTCAACCTCGCCAACCAGCCGCCGTTCACCTTCTCGGGCCCGATGCTCGTCTTCCATGCGAAGCGGGCCGCGGGCCACCGCCGGCTGCTGGCGCAGGTCTACGGGCTCAAGCCCCCCTCGGCCTTCGTGCTCACCTTCAACATCGTCGAAACGAACGACAGCACCTTCGGCACGGTGATCAAGACGACCCTGCCGAAGCCGGCGCGCCAGTGGGCCTACGTCACCCACTTCGACATGAAGCTGCGGCGGATCTACACCTATAAGGGGCAAAAGCACAGCTTCATCAGCGCCGCGTGCGCCGCGCCGGACGGCTTCACCGTGATCGTCTACCCCTTCGCCCAGGCGAACTTCGGTTTTGCCGGCGGTAAGCATGTAACGCCCACCCTTGTGCGCGAATGCGCGGTCAGGTGAGAGGCGCCCTCACGCCGTTGCTATTTCCTGGATCGACCTTTCCCACACGGCGGGCACACGGTCGGCTTGGCCTTCGGTGTGGAGCTGGGCGCAGGTGCTGATCAGGTCGGCTAACCGGTGGACGGCTTCCGTGTCGCCCATCGTCGCCAGGCGTTCGATGCCGAGGGCATAGAGGTAGTCGCCGGCCAGGAGGGCTAGATCGGGGTCGTGTCCGGCGAGGATGCGGGGGGCGGCGTAGTGGAGGAGGTAGCCCTCTCGCACGGCCTCGATTACGTAGGCGTGCTTGCCCGGGGGAGCGAAGGCCACGGTTTCATCCGGGTCGATCACATGCGGAGAGATCGGGGTGTCCTCCTCGCGGAGCTGGCGGGCGAGCTCGTGCAGGCCGCTCACCGGAATGCCTCCCCGAGCGACTCCGCGGCCGCTTCCAGCGTGCGGTCGATCGCCGCGTCGTCGTGGGCGAGCGAGACGAACCAGGCCTCGAACTGCGAGGGCGGCGGGTAGACGCCGCGCTCGAGCATCGCCCGGCAGAAGCGGGCGTGCGCGTCGAGATCGCAGGCGGCGGCACCGGCGAAGTCGGTCACGGGCTCGGCGCTGAAGAAGAGCGTGAGCAGGCCGCCGCAGGAGACGACGTACACGGGGTAGTCCATGGCGAACTGGGCAAGGCCGACGGCCAGCCGCCTGGTCAGGTCGTCGAGCCGGACATAGGCGGCGGGGTCGAGGCGACGCAGGGTGGCGAGCCCCGCCGCCACGGCCAGTGGATTGCCAGAGAGCGTGCCCGCCTGGTAGACGTCGCCGGCCGGGGCGATCCGTTCCATCGTCTCGGCCGAGCCGCCGAAGGCCGCCGCGGGCAGACCGCCGCCGAGAACCTTGCCGAGGACGGCCAGGTCCGGCTCGATCTCGTAGAGCTCCTGTGCGCCGCCGAAGGCGACGCGGAAGCCGCTGATCACTTCGTCGAAGATCAGCAGGGCGCCGGCATCGCTGCTTGCCGCGCGCAGGTGCTCGAGGAAGCCGTCCTCTGGCAAGACGACTCCCATGTTGGCCGGCATCGGCTCGGCGATCAGCGCCGCCACCGGGTGGTCGGCCAGAGCGCGGTTGACCGCTTCGCGATCGTTCCAGGGCACAACCACGGTACCGGCCGCCTGCGCGGCGGTGACACCTGGGCCGGCGGGAATGGCCAGGGTCGCAAGCCCCGAGCCCGCATCGGCGAGCAACCCGTCGGCGTGGCCGTGGTAGGCGCCGGCGAACTTGACCACGACCTCGCGCCCGGTCGCGGCGCGAGCCAGGCGGATCGCGCTCATCGCCGCCTCGGTGCCGGAGCTGGTCAACCGCAGCATCTCCACCGAGGGGACGCGGTGAACGACCTCCTCGGCCAGCTCGACCTCCGCCGCGGTCGCCGCCCCGTAGCTGGTTCCGCGCGCGGCCGCCTCGGTGACCGCCGCTACCACGTCGGGGGGGGCGTGGCCGAGGATCAGCGGGCCCCACGAGCAGACCCAGTCGACGTAGCGGTTGCCGTCGACGTCGACCAGCTCGCAGCCCTCGCCGCGCTCGATGAAGATCGGCTCGCGGCCGATCTGCCGCATCGCCCGCACGGGCGAGTTGACCCCGCCCGGCATGACCTTCGACGCCCGACGGTATAGCTCCGCCGACCGTTCGTGACTACGAATGTTCAGCGTCCCACCGCGCGTAGTCGTCGGTGAAGTAATGCAGGCGGATCTTCTTGTACTCGGTCGAGGAGTAGAGCGTGGCCCTGTCGTCGGGCCCCATCCCGCACTCCTCGGCGATCGAGTCGAGGATCGCGTCGCACTCCTCCTTCGAGCGACCATGGGCCATGGTGAAGACGCTGTAGGGCCAGTCGGCGTAGGTCGGCCGCTGGTAACAGTGGGAGATGCCGCGGAAGGAGGCCATGCGCCCACCCACCTCCATGATCTCGGCCTCGGGAACCTTCCAGACGCCCATGCCGTTGGCCGAGAAGCCGGCGCGGCGGTGGTAGAGAATGGCGGCGACGCGGCGCAGGAGCTTGCGATCGACCATGCCCCGCAGCCGCTCCAGCAGCTCCTCCGTCGGGATGCCGAGCTCGTCGGCGGCGGCGTCGTAAGGTCGCTCGACCGCCTCCATCGGGCCCTGCACGGCCTGGATCGTGGCGATGTCGCGCTCGTCGTAGGGCTGGCGCTCGAGCTCCCGCGGCGGGGCCGCTTCGACCGCGGCAGCGAGCGCGTCGGTGCCCTTCTCCATCTCCAGGTTCATGTTGATCTTGAACAGGGTCAGGGTCGGAAGCTGGCGCATCGACTCGGCTCCGGTCTCGCGCATCAGCGCCTCCAGGCTCCCCTCCATGCCCAGCTCGGAGTCCGGCGGTACGGCGATCGTGAACCAGAGGTTGAAGTCGTGCGTGCGCAGGTAGTTGTGCGAGACGCCGGGATGGGCGTTGACCGCGGCGGCGGCGCGCTGGGGGTTCTCGGCGTCGACTTTGGCGGCGACAAGCATCGACTCGTAGCCGAGCGCGCGGGTGTCGAAGATCGGCGTGATCTCGCGGATGATCCGCTCGTCGAGGAGGCGGCGGGTGCGGGTGAGGACGTCCTCCAGCTCGAGCTCCGCCTCGGAGGCGATCAGGGCGAAGGGCTCGCGGTCGAGCGGGAAGCTCGACTGCAGCAGGTTCATCAGCCGTTTGTCGGTCTCGTCCAGCGGGATCGCCGCGCCGCCCTTGCGCGAACGTGCCTTCGACTGTGGGACCTTCACCGGAGCCAAGCCGCGGCCTCCTTCGCGTAGTAGGTGACGATCGCGTCGGCGCCGGCGCGGCGGATCGAGGTCAGGGTCTCCACCACTGCGGCGCGCTCGTCGATCCAGCCGTTGGCGGCCGCCGCCTTCAGCATCGAGTACTCACCGGAGACATGGTAGGCGGCAAGCGGCGCGCCGGTCTCCTCCTTGACCCGCCGCACAACGTCGAGATATGGGGTCGCCGGCTTGACCATCAGCATGTCGGCGCCCTCGTCGAGGTCGAGCTTGGCCTCCCGCACCGCCTCGGCGGCGTTGGCCGGATCGAGCTGGTAGCCACGCCGGTCGCCGAACTCGGGCGTCGACTCGGCCGCCTCGCGGAATGGTCCGTAGAAGGCCGAGGCGTACTTGGCGCTGTAGGCGACGATCGGGGTTGCGGCGTGACCCTCCTCGTCGAGCTGGTGGCGGATCGAGCCGACCCGGCCATCCATCATGTCGCTGGGCGCGACCGCGTCGGCGCCGGCCTCGGCGTGGGAGATCGCAGTTTTTGCCAGCAGCTCGACCGTCAGGTCGTTGTCGACCTCGCCGTCGCGGAGGAAGCCGCAGTGGCCGTGCGTGGTGTACTCGCAGAGGCAGACGTCAGTGATCACGGTCAGCTCTGGGTGGGCCTCCTTCAACGCCCGCACCGCCATCTGCACGATGCCCTCGTCGTCGTAGGCGCCGGAGCCGGTCTCGTCCTTGTCGGCGGGCACGCCGAAGAGCAGGATCGCGCCGATCCCGGCGCTGGCGATCTCGGTCGCCTCGGCGACCAGCTCGGAGATCGAGAAGCGCTCGATCCCCGGCATCGACTCGACCTCCTCGCGGACCCCCTCGCCGGCGACGACGAAGGCGGGCTGGATCAGGTGCGCCGGCGACAGCTCGGTCTCGCGGACCAGGCCGCGCAGAGTCTCGTTGCGCCGCAGCCTGCGCATTCGGGTGCTTGGGAACTGCATCGTTGGCGATTCTACGGGGATGGGATGGGTGGGAGAGGGGGTCTCCCAGACGTGCCGGGGTTCGCTCCGCTGACGCTTCGCTCACTATGTCGGTGTCGCTTCGCGACAGGAACCACTCTGCGGAGCCGCTTCGCGAGGCAGATCTGGGAGACCCCCTCTCCCACCGGCCAGTAGCGTTCTCCGCCGTGGAGGCGACGGGGCTGGTCAAGAAGTACGGCGATCGGGAAGCTCTCAGGGGGGTCGACTTCGCTGCTGATGCTGGGGAGCTTGTGGCTGTGATCGGGCCTAACGGGGCCGGGAAGACGACGCTGTTGTCGATCTTGGCCGGGACCGTGAAGGCGGATGCGGGAGAGGT
The DNA here is from genome assembly GCA_047519745.1 of Actinomycetota bacterium. Lineage (GTDB taxonomy): Bacteria > Actinomycetota > Thermoleophilia > Solirubrobacterales > 70-9 > VRUE01. The sequence continues at coordinate 38,900 of JAPVSJ010000059.1, forward strand.
GAGCTCGGCTGATGGGGATGTCGGCTGGGTGCCTCAGCAGGCGGCGCTGTACCGGCGCTTGACCGTGGAGGAGAACCTGTTGCTTTTTGCTCGGCTTGAGGAACGGGCGGAGCCGCGGGTGGCGGTTGAGGAGATGTTGGAGCTGACCGGGCTGCGGGAGCGGCGGGGGGAGCTGGTGGCGCGGCTTTCCGGGGGCAATCAGCAGCGGATCAACATCGCCATCGGGCTGCTCTCGCGGCCCGCGGTGCTGCTCTTGGACGAGCCCAGTGTCGGACTCGACCCGCGGCAGCGAGCGCGGTTGTGGGAGTTCGTCTCGGGGCTCGCCGGACAGGGCACGACGGTGATCTTCTCCACCCACGACATCCAGGAGGCCGAGCGCTACGGGCAGCGGCTGCTCGTCCTCGCCGATGGAGAGAGCCTCTTCGACGGATCCTCGGACGGTCTGCGCGAGGCGGTTCGCAGCGAGACTCCCGAGGCCGCCGGGCGCGACTTCGAGACCGCCTTCGTCGCCTTCCTCCAGCACCGGGGCCACTGACCCGTGCGCTGGCTGCTGCTCAAGGACCTCCAGATCCTGCGGCGCTCGCCGCTGCAGCTCGCGCTGCTGGTCGCCTATCCGATCCTGATCGCCCTGCTGATCGGCTTCGCGATCTCGCGCGAACCGGGCAAGCCCCGGGTGGCGTTCCTCAACGAAATCCCGCCGGGGGCGCGGATCGCGGGGGGCAACGACGCCAAGCTACCGGCAGTCGGGGTCAACGCCCGGATCTGCAAGCAGGTCGAGTGCGTCGACGTCACCAGCCGGGCGCAGGCCGAAACGAAGGTCCGGGAAGGGGACGTGCTGGCGGCGCTGATCTTGCCCAGCGACCTGATCGATCGGCTCAACTCCCTCTCCACCCTGGCCCCGGAAACGCCGGAAGTCGACGTGATCGTCAACGAGGAGGACCCGCTCAAGGCGCGGGCGGTCGACGACCGCATCACCGCCCTGCTGGCGCAGGCCAACCTCTTCATCGCCAAGCAGATCGCCAAGGAAGGCGGCCGCTACCTCAACCTGATCGTCGATGGCGGCAATTTCGACGTGCTCGGCCAACCGGTCGAAATCCTCGGCCTGCGAGCGGTCGCTTCGATCCTGCAAGCGCTCCGACCGGCAGTACCGGCTGCGCAACGTGCCGAGCTCGATCGGGTGATCCGCTTCGCCACCCTCGCCCGCGACAACCTCGACGTGGCGGCACCGCTGATCGACCGGCTGGCACAGCCGATCGATGTCGACAAGCAATCGGTCAGCGCCCCCACTCCGCCGCTGGAAGTCTTTGCGATCGCCGTCGCGGCGACCCTGACGCTCACCTTCGTCACCCTGCTCCTGGTCGCCGGCTCCCTGGCTCTGGAGCGCGAGGAAAACACCTTCCCGCGCCTCACGAGCGGGCTCCTCTCGCGCACGGGCCTGCTCGTCGAGAAGATCGGCCTCGGCGTCGCGGTCGGCCTGGCGGTGACGCTGCTGATGCTGGCGGGAGTGCAGCTCTTCGTCGGGCTCGAGTGGGGCCGGTTCGGGCTGTGGCTGCTGGCGATCCTCGCCGGCGGGGCGGCGCTGGGCGCTGCAGGCGCAGCACTGGGAGCAGCTGCGCGCGACGTGCGAGCGGTCTCCCTGCTCGCGTTCATGATCTCGCTGCCGGTCGCCCTGCTCTCGCTCGTCCCCTCGGGCGCCGTCGGTGCCGGCCTCTACGAAGGGATCCGGATGGTGACCGCGCTGTTCCCATTCAAGCCGACGCTGCAGGCGATCACCGCGGCGCTCGACTCGGCCGGCCCGGGGATCGGTGGGCCATTGCTTCACCTGGCGATCCTCGTCGTCGCCTACGGCGCGATCGCGCGCTTCGCACTGCGCCGCTTCGCGGCGGTCTGATCGCGCGGGGTAGGGTCACTACATGAAGGTGCTCTTCATCGGCGACGTTGTCGGCGGTCCCGGCCGGCGCGGGCTCAAAGCCGCCATGCCGGAACTGCGGGAGCGCTTCGGGCCCGACCTGACGATCGTCAACGGCGAGAACTCGGCCGGAGGGATGGGTATCACCGAGAAGACCGCGAATTTCCTCTTCGACGCCGGTTGCGACGTGATCACGACCGGCAACCACGTCTACCGCCACCGTGAGGCCTACGAGTTCCTCGACAACGCCGAGCGGGTGATCCGGCCCGCCAACTACCCCCACGCCAACCCCGGCAAGGGCCACGTCGTGGTCGACGTGGGCGATAAGCGCGTGGGCGTGATCAACCTCAGCGGTGCGGTCGGCCTCCAGGTCGCACGGCTGCCGTTCCACGAGGTCGACAGCATCCTCGAGCGGATCGAGGCCGACCTCGTCGTCGTCGACTTCCACGCCGAAGTCAGCAGTGAGAAGGTCGCAATCGGCTGGCACCTCGACGGTCGCGTCGCCGCCGTCTTCGGCACCCACACCCATGTCCCCACCGCCGACGCGCGGGTCCTGCCCGGCGGCACCGCGTTCATCTCCGACGTCGGCATGACCGGCTCGCGGACAAGCGTGCTCGGCGTCAAGCCGGCCCAGGTGCTGGAGCGGATGACCACGCAGATGCCGGTTCGGTTCGAGACCGCCGAGGAGGATGTGTGGGTTATGGGGGCGGTGGTCGAGCTGAACGATGCCGGACTGGCTGACTCGATCGAGCAGATCATGGTGCCCGCTCCTGCTGGCTCGTAGCGGGAGTCGGCGCGAGTCAGTTCCAGAATGCCTGGATTCGCTCGCTACGCTCGCTCATGGTGTTGGTGCCGCTTCGCGGCTGGAATCACTCGCCGGTGCGCCGCTTCGCGAGGCATTCTGGAACTGACTCGCGCCGACTTCTTCTCGGGACGTCATTGCAACTAGGAGCAGGGGGTAGAACCAGACGATGTAGAGGTAGAACCAGTGCTGGGCCGTTAGCTGGAGGCCGATCAGGAGGGCCGCCCCCAAGGCTGCCACCTGGGTGAGCTTCTTTTCCTTGGGCCAAAACGCCAGGGCGATGGCGAACGTGCCGACAGCTATGAGGATCGCTATGCGTAGGGGTTCGAGGCTGGGGACCTGGCCCCACAAGCTGAACGGGGAGTTGCGGTCTGCTTGGTAGGCAATCGTGCGGTCGTAGAACGTGTGGAGGCCGGGATCTATGGCGGGCCACGCCATTAGGACGACAACGGTCAAAAGAAACGAGGCTCCAAATGCCCAGGCCGCGGGTCCTGTCACGGCGGCCCTCCCCCATGTGCTCGGACGCCTTCGGCGTCCTCCGCTATGGGGGTCCCCCGCCGCCGTGCCACCCGCGGGCGAATACGTAGCGAGCAGCGGGGTCAGCAGGATCGGGGCAAACTTGGTCAGAGTGGCGAGAGCGGCTATTGCGCCGCGGGCTGCTGGACGAGCGGCGACGAGCAAAACCGCCACGAGTAGGGCTGCGACCAGCGTGTCGTTCGAGTTCGACTCCAGGGCGTAGGCGGTGTAGGGGTAGGCGGCCCAGCCGAAAGCGAGGGTGGCGGCCAGCTTGCGGCCGGCGGGCCCGGGGCGGATGCGGAGGCCTAGCCAGATCAGCAAGAAGAAGGTGGTGAGGTCGAAGGCGACGGCGGCGCCGTGGGCGGCGGGGAGGTCGTTCCAGGTGCCGCTCCATGGCCAGATCCGCTCGAAGGGGACGTAGGCGATGTAGTTGATCGGGCCGTAGGTGTCGCCCTGGGAGACGTCGTTGGGGAAGTTGTCGTAGAGGGGTTCACCGTGGGCTATCCGGTCGGCGCCGACCACCCCCGCATAGCCGACGTCGATCGCACCCGAGTCGGCCATGTTGAGTCCGACCCGGAAGCCCATCAGGAACAGGGCGGCGACCAGTAGCCAGCTCGCTCGCCAGACCGGTCGGATGCCCTCCCCCCTTCCCCGCAACCCGATCCACAACGCGCGGCCCAGCAGGTACAGCAGCACCGGGTACTGCAACGGGACCGAGACACCTATTTCAGCCCGGTTGAAGAAGTAGTTGGAGACGCCGAAGCCGAGCAGCACCAGCAGGTCAAGCGTGGCCACCCGCCACGGCCGGCGCCAATCGAGCAACCCAACCAAGAACAGCGCACACAGCGGCAGGAACACATACGGGGCGTTCAGCTTGTGTCCGAACGCCCCCGAGTAGCCCCGCGCCATCTTCCACAGCACCTGATACCCGGTCCAGGACTCGGTGACCTCACCGCTGTGCGGATCGACGAGCACCAGCGCCACCTCCGTGTCACCGGAGAAGTAAGCGACCTCCCAGTGCCCTTCGACCTTCGAAGCACTATGCGTCAGCTCCCCGTTCTCGCGTCGCTCCTTGACCACGTTCGGGTCGCGGTTGGCAACCCGAACCACCTGCCCCTCTCCCACCTCCGCTGCCTGCGCCGAGGCACCCATCGTCAGGACGAGCAGAGCAACGAGTGCGACGAGGAGTCTCACGCCAGCCCGAAATGCTCGAGCACCACCGGCATCACGTCGCGCAGCGCCCACTGCTCCCGCTCAGCTGGATCGTCTGGCCCGCAGCCGACGAAGAGGAGCGGGCCGTGCGAGTCGCCGGCGTGCAGGGAGCCGTGACTGCCGCCGCCGGCGTGGCTGATTCCGCCCCAGTCCACCGCCTCATAGCCGGGCGCCAGCGAGACGACGAAGTCGCCCGCATGCGGAGCCATCACCGCGGCGAAGACACGGGCGAGCGGGTCCGGGTAGTCGTCGCTCCGGATGCGGCCGTCCTCCACCGTCGCCGCAAGAACGGCGGGATCGCCATCGAGATTCCAGCGGACGCCACGTAGGTCGGAGATCTCCCCACCCGGCCAGAACCGCAGCCGCTCGCCCCCCCGTTCGACGACGGCCGCATCTCCCTCGCGCCGGCAGACGATGTCGATCCCTTCGGTCTCCGCCAGGCGCAGCCTCACCTCGTCGGGCTCGGCCCGCTCCCCCTCCCCGGGCAGCAGGTAGACGTGGGCCGCCCGGCCGGTCGGGCTGACCGCGAGCTGCGCCAGCTCGGGCCGGTCGTCGGAGGGGGCCAGCACCGTCCACTCGCGGCCGAGAATCTCCGCCAGGGGCAGGCCGCGGCTGACCGGGGTCTGCGCGTGGTCGGCGAGCAGGATCAGCGCGTGGCCGGCGAGGAACGCGTCCAGGCCACCCCCGGCCTCGACCAGCTTGGCGAAGCAATGGTCGGCTTTGGCGATCGACTCGACGCTTGCCTCCGGCCCGTGGCGATGCGAGTAGTTGTCGTTGTCGGCGAGCGAGAAGAGCAGGAAGTCGTAGGCACCTTCCCGCTCCAGCTCAGCGGCGCAGCAGGCCGAGTAGCCATCGCGGCTGCCGGGGATCGAGGTCGACTTGCAGGGCACCTCGCGACTGGCGTAGAGGTCTCCGTAGAAGAGCTCGGCCGGGCCCCAGGTGTGGTGGCGGAACTTGAGCCGGGTCGTCTCGACCGCGCGGCGGAGCAGGCCCTCGAGCGAGACCTGGTGGCGGTGGCGGCCCCGGTAGATCAGGAAGGGCGTGCAGGCGGTGCGCACGCCGACGTCGTCGAGGCGCTCGAAGAGAGTCTCGACTTCGGGGCTGAGGTGGGCGAGGTTCATGTTGTAGACGAGGTCGTAGAGGGCGCGGAAGACCCCGACTGCCCGCGTCGCCTCCAATGAGGAGCCGTACTCGACGTAGCGCCGCTCGAGCCGGTGGTACCAGTTCATGCCGCTTATCCAGTGCCGGTCGGCCGCCACCCCGGTGACCATCTCGGCGCAGGCGACCGGCGTGACCGAGGGGAAGCTCGAGACGCAGTCCTTGATCAGGACCCCACGCTCGAGCAGCGCGCCGAAGGTGGGCGCACGCCCCTCCTCGACCGCCCGTTCGAGCATGTCGGTGCGCAGCGAGTCGACGTAGGTGAGGACCAGCTTCTTCGGCGCCACGCCGTGATTCTGACCGTCTTAGTTCATGGGAGCCGCCCCCGGACGCGGGAGCGAATCCCTGTCCATATCTGATTCATCAGGGATTCGCGGGAGCAGAGGAGGCGGCGCTTGATTCCTCAGCGCAGGACGCGCAGCCCGGCGTGCTTGCGCTGGGCGCGGCGGTGGCGGGCAACCCCCAGCCAGACCAGTGCGACGATCACCAGCAGCGTCAGCACCGGCAGCAGCAGGGCCATCGCGACGACGATCAGCGCCGCCAGTGAGACGAGGAAGCCAAGCGCGCCGCCGCCGCCGTTCTCACGGCGGCCGGCACCGCTGACCACGTCGCTGACCACGACGCAGCCGAGGGCGGCGCCGATGAGACAGAAGAGGGCGGCGAGGATGGCGGTCAGATCGGCCGCGCCGGCGAGCAGGAAGCCGACGATCAGGCCGATCACGGCAGCCAGCAGGGTCATCCGGCCGCGCGCGGATCCGCGCGTGCCGGTGGTGCCGGCAAGCATCCCGATCGCGATGCCGATGCCGAGCTCGAGGCCGGTGCCTTCGAGGAAGCTCACGCCGAAAACCTACACTTCGGGGATGGAAGAGACGCCGCACCGGCGACGCGCCCACACCAGCAGCCGCGATCTGGCGCGCTACGCCGGCCTCTTCGCCGCGCGCACCGGGGTGATGCGCTCCTCGGCTATGCGCGACCTGATGGCGGTCACGGTGCGTCCCGAGGTGATCTCCCTCGCCGGCGGCCTGCCCGACACCTCGACCTTCCCAGCGGGGACGTTTGCCGACCAGATGACGCGGATCGCGCAGAAGTCGACGGCGGACGCCCTCCAGTACGGGCCGACCGAGGGCTTTGCCGAGACCGTCGACTGCATCCTCGAGGTGATGGGGGCGGAGGGCATGCTGCCCGACCCCGACGACGTGATCGTCACCACCGGCGGCCAGCAGGCGATCGACCTGATCTGCAAGACGCTGGTCGACCCGGGCGACGTCGTCATCTGCGAGGCGCCGACCTATCCCGGCGCGGTGCCGGTCTTCTGCAGCTATCAGGCAGAGACGATCCAGGTCGACTGCGACGAGGACGGGATGCGCATCGAGGAGCTGGAAGCGGTGCTGGCGCGGCTCGACCGCGAAGGCAAGCGACCCAAATTCGTCTACTCGGTGCCGAGCTTCCAGAACCCCGCCGGGGTGACGATGTCGCTCGAACGGCGCCGTCGCCTGGTCGAGCTGGCGCGCCAGCGGGAGATGCTCGTCGTCGAGGACAGTCCCTACGGCCTGCTGCGCTTCAGCGGCGAGCCGCTGCCGCCGCTCTACCAGCTCGACGGCGGCGATTTCGTCATCTACGTCGGCACCTTCTCCAAGATCCTCTCCCCTGGGATCCGGCTCGGCTGGGCAGTGGCGCCGCCGCCGGTCATGGAGAAGATCGTGCTCGGCAAGCAGGCCTCCGACCTCTGCAGCTCGACCCTGACCCAGCACTTCGTCCGCGAGTACTTCGGCGAAGGGCGCTGGCGCGAGTACATCGCCGACCTGGTCGAGATCTACCGCGGCCGTCGCGACACGATGGTCGAGGCGTTGCGCGAGCACTTCCCGGCGCAGGCGACCTGGACCGAGCCCGAGGGAGGGCTCTTCATCTGGGCGACGCTGCCCGAGTACATCGACACCGGCGACCTGCTCGCCAAGGCGCTGCGCGAGGACGTCGCCTTCGTACCCGGCCAGGCGGCCTACGTCGACGAGACTCGCGGTCGCAGCTCGATGCGGCTCAACTTCTCCGGCGTCGGCGAGGAGGAGATCCGCGAGGGGGTGCGGCGGATCGGCAGGACGATCGCCGAGCAGGTCGAGCTCTACGGCGCCTTGACATCGAATTCCGCAGCGCCCCCTGCTCCCGCCCGGTCACCGAAATCGGACACGGAAGTGGGGAAGGAGGGCGGCGACGTTCTTCCGTTTCGGAAGACGGGGGAGGGAGCTGCATGAAGGTCGCGGTGCTCAAGGGCGGCCGGTCGCTGGAGCGAGGTGTCTCGTTGCGCTCAGGGGCGCGGGTCGAGGACGCACTCGAGCGGCTCGGGCACGAGGTGTTGCCGATCGACGCCGGCTCTGACCTGGTCAAGCGCCTGACCAGCGGTCAGCCCGACGTCGCCTTCGTCGCCATGCACGGGGTCGGCGGCGAGGACGGCACGGTGCAGGAGCTGCTGGAGATCCTCGGCATTCCCTTCACCGGGCCGGGCGTCGCGGCCTGCGCGCGCTGCATCGACAAGGTCCTCGCCAAGGGGGAGCTGCGCGACAGCGGCGTTCCCACCCCGGACTGGTTCGCCTTCAACGAGACGGCTTTCCGCGAGCTCGGCGCCGCCGACGCGCTGAGCGAGCTGGAGGAGCGGCTCGGCTTCCCCCTCGTGGTCAAGCCGAGCCGTGGCGGATCGTCGTTGGGGGTGAAGTTCGCGGCGAGCTGGTTCGAGGTGCCCGAGGCGCTGATCTCGGCCTTCAGCTACGACAGCCGCGTGCTGCTCGAGCGCTTCGTCGACGGTCGCGAGCTGGCGGTGAGCGTCGTCGGGGGCGAGGCCCTGCCCGTGGTCGAGGCGATTCCCGGCGACGGCGACCGCTTCGACTTCGAAGCGCGCTACGAGATCGGCCGGACCGATTTCGTCTGCCCCGCGGAGCTGGACGAGGGCGACTCGGCGGCCGTCACAGCGTCGGCGCTGGGCGCCTACGAGGCGCTGGGCTGCTCGGGGTTCTGCCGCGTCGACCTGATGCTCGGCAAGGATGGGCCCCAGGTGCTCGAGGTAAACGCGGTCCCCGGCCTGACCGACACCAGCCTCCTCCCCCAGGCCGCCGAGGCCGCGGGAATGTCGTTCGAGGAGCTGGTCGAGCGGATCCTCGAGCTGGCACTGAAGCCCGCTGCGGCTTAGGAAGTTCCCTCGGCAAAATCGTCTGGCGTGACCTCGTCGAGGAACTCTTTGAACTTGTCGACGACCTCCTCGGTGTCCTCGACCTCGTGCTCGAACTCGATCGCCGACTCCTCGATCACCTCCTCGGCCGCGAAGATCGGCGCCGAGACCCGCACGGCAAGCGCCAGGGCATCGGAGGGGCGCGAGTCGATCTCCAGCTCCGAGCCGGCGATCGAAACCGTGATCGAGGCGTAGAAGGTGTTGTCGCGCAGCTCGGTGACGGAGACCCGCTCGCACTTGGCGTCGAGCTGCTCGAGCACGTCGGAGAGCAAGTCGTGCGTCATCGGCCGCGGCGTCGAGGCCCCTTGCAGCTTCATCAGGATCGCCGCCGCCTCGGGATGGCCGATCCAGATCGGCAGGAAGCGATTGCCGTCAACAGTCTTCAACAAGACGATCGGCTGCTTGCCGACCATGTCAAAGCTGACCCCGTAGATCTGCATCTGCTGCAAAGTTCGCTCCGCGCCGAGGTGGATCGCCCATTATAGGTACGGCCCTGGGCCGCTCCGCCGGGCGAGTCGAGCGGTGGCGCGGCAGTGGGCGATCCTGGATTCGAACCAGGGACCTCGTCCTTATCAGAGACGCGCTCTAACCAACTGAGCTAATCGCCCGGGGCGACGCGATGATAGCGGCCTCCGGGTGCTTTCCGCGCGGTGTGCTCAGCCGCGCTTGCGGCCCAGCTTGCGCGCCAGGGCGTGCGCCTCGTCGAGGTCGGCGAGGCGGATCTCGACCGACACCTCCTCCCCACGCGGACGCACCTTCACCTCGTGGCCCAGCGCGCTCTCGAGCTTGTCGGCGGCGTCGCGCATCGCCGCCGCCTCCTCGGTGCCGACCGTACGGCGGTTGCTCTTTGGCTGGCCAGCCAGCCTAACCCGGTTCTCGGTCTCGCGTACGGACCAGCCGGCCTTGGCCGCGTCGCGCGCGAGGCGCCGCCGCACGTCGTTGCCGGAGACGCCCAACAGGGCCCGGCCGTGTCCCTCGCTGAGCTCACCGGACTCGAGCAGGGCGATCGCCTCGTCGGGGAGGTCGAGCAGGCGGATCAGGTTGGAGACAGCGGGGCGACTGCGGCCGATGCGGCGGGCCAGATCCTCTTTGGAGAGGCCGAGGTCCTCGACCAGGGCCGCGCAGGCCCGCGCCTCCTCGACCGGGTTGAGGTCCTCCCGCACCATGTTCTCGATCAGGGCGACCTGCAGGCGCTCGGCCTGCTCGGAGTCGCGCACGATCGCCGGCACCTTCTCCAGGCCGGCCTGCTGGGAGGCGCGCCAGCGGCGCTCGCCGGCGATCAGCTCGTAGCTGCCGTCGTGAAGGGGGCGGACGAGGAGCGGCTGCACGACGCCGGTCGCCTCGATCGAGGCGGCGAGGCCCGCCAGCGCATCAGCGTCGAAGTTGGTCCGTGGCTGTTTCGGGTTGGGCTTGATCAGTCCGACCGGCAGCTCACGCAGCTCGCCGACCTCCTCGCCGGCACCGCTCTCGGGCAGGATCGCCGCGAGACCGCGGCCCATGCCCCGTTTTGCCTTGTTGCTAGCCACGTCCGACCAGCTCCTCGGCCAGCGCCTGGTAGGCGGTGGCGCCGCGCGAGGCAGGGGCATGCTCGGTCACGGGCAGGCCGTAGCTCGGCGCCTCGGCGACCCTGACGCTGCGCGGTATGACCGTGTCGAAGACCATCTCGGGGAAATGCTCGCGCAGCTCTCGCTCCACGTCCTGGGCGAGGCGCGTGCGCTCGTCGTGCATGGTGATCAACAGGCCCGACACGTTCAGCGCCGGGTTGAGCTCGCGGCGAATCATCCCCAGCGTGTCGAGGAACTGCACAAGGCCCTCCAGAGCCAGGTACTCGGCCTGCACCGGCACGATCACGCGGTCGGAGGCCACGAGGGCGTTGACGCTGACCGGCCCCAGCGAAGGGGGGCAGTCGAGCATCGTGAAGGCGAAGCGCTCACGCAGCGGCCCGAGCCGTTCGCGCAGGCGGGTCTCCGAGCCCTCGAGACGGGGAAGCTCGACGGCCGCGCCGGCGAGGTCGCGGTTGGCGGGGACGAGCCAGAGGTTGTCCGGCCCGGCCGGCCGGGCCGCCTCGGCGACCGAGACGTCGCCGATCAAGCAGTCGTAGGAGGAGGGGTGCGCGTCGCGGTCGCCGCCGAGGGCCACGGTGGCATTGCACTGCGGATCGAGGTCGACCAGCAGGGTCTGGGAGCCCGCGGCGGCCACGCAGGCGGTCAGGTTGACCGCGGTCGTCGTCTTGCCGACGCCGCCCTTCTGGTTTGCCACTGCGTAGACGAGGCCCATGGGCGGAGGTTATTCGGCTTGGTGTCGGGAGGGGCCTGGAGTCGCCCCGCTGGAGCCCGTGTTCGCTTCGCTCCCCATGTTGGACCGCTCCGCGGTCAGAATTAATCTGCGGAGCCGCTTCGCGAGGCTCATTCGGAGCGACTCCTGGCCCCTCCTTCGAAGCGCTGTTGGC
>JAPVSJ010000060.1:0-5681 GCA_047519745.1 Actinomycetota bacterium
GGCGCGCAGCGCCGCTCCCGCTCCCGTCGAGGCGCCGAAGTAGGAGATCGGCAGGTGCCTCAGGCCCTCCTCGCCTGCCGCCCAGCGGGTGACAGCCAGCAGGCGTTCGGCGAGCAGAGTGATGTCGAAGACCTTGACGCGGTCGAGCTCCTCCTCGGGGGTGAGCAGGTCGAAGAGCAGCGTGGCGAAGCCGGCTTCGTTCAGCGCCTCGGCGACCTGACGATTGCGCGGGCTGAGCCGGCTGGAACCGCTGCCGTGGGCGAATATCACCAGGCCGGTTGCGGGCTCGGGGAGGCGCAGGTCGCCGGCCAGCCGCAGGCCCGCGGCGAGCTCGATCTCGACCGGGCGCTCGGCCAGCGGTGGATCCGCCGGGTCGGGAGGATCCGCGGAGGCGGCAGCCTGTCCGCTCGAGCGGGCCGCCTCCAGCAGCTCGATCACCTCCTTGTCGTCGAGCTGCCCGAAATCGACGTAGAACTGGCCGATGCCGAAGAAGCCGTGGGGCTGCTCGAGGCAGACGACCTCGTCGAAGTCGCCGCCGAGGCGCTCCTCGCTCCCCGGGGGAGCGACCGGCACGGCGAGGATCACCTTGTCGGCGCCGCGGAGCTTCAACGCCTTTCCGGCGGCGACGGCGGTGCCGCCGGTGGCGATCCCGTCGTCGACGAGGATCACCGTGCGCCCCTCGACCGGGAAGGGCTCTCCGCTGCCACGGTAGAGTCGTCGTCGCCGCTCCATCTCAGCCGACTCCCGAGCCACGATGGCATCCAGCTCGTCGTCCGAGATCCCGATCAGCTCGATGTCCGGCCGGTGGACGATGCGGACGCCTCCCTCGGCGATCGCGCCGATTCCGTACTCGGGATTGAACGGCGCCCCGAGCTTGCGCACGAGCACGATGTCGAGCGGCGCGGCGAGAGCCCTCGAGACCTCGAAGCCAACCGGAACGCCACCCCGCGGCAGCGCGACCACGAGTGGCTCCTCCCCGCCGAAGCGTTCCAGGGCCTCGGCAAGGCGACGCCCGGCGTCCCTGCGGTCGGCGAAGAGGGCTAGACGGTTGGCCACAGGCGCTCAGTAGCGCAGGAGCGCGGCGACGTTGCCCAGCGAATCCAGCGCCTCGCTCTCGACGACGAAGATCTCGGCCGACTGCGCCAGGGCGTCCTCCACCGCCCGCTCGAAAGGGGCTTCGCCGGCGCCCTTGCTGATCAGCAGCGTGGCCACCCGCCGATCGTCGAGCGCGGCGAGAACCTCGTCGAGCCCGGCGACGGACTGGCTCCCGGTTCCCAGTCCTTCCTTGACGCGAGCGATCGCCTCGCCCTCGCGTCGCGCCCGGTCCTCCTCCATCAGGGCGCCGGCGCGCTCCAGCACCTGCTCGGCGGAGGAGCGGTCGACGTCGATCTCGATGTGTCCGGCCAGGCGCTCGCGCAGGTAGGGATGCAGCTCCGCATCGACCACGGGCCAGATCTCCGCCGGCCCGCCGATCGCGAGGCGCTCGATGGGGCTGCTGCGATGCAGCTCGGACAGCCGGTCGCAGACGTGCCCCACGTGGTCCTTCTCTTCTTTTTCGATGCCTCGCTGGAAGCGCGCCTGCGACCAGCCGCCCTGCGCGTGCCAGCGATGCACCTCGTCATCGACGTCGCTCACCTCGGCCAGGGCGACATCGGTCCCAGTGAAGATCCGCCCGTGGGTGCGGCTCACCAGGGCAACCGCCCAGCGCGGGCCGGGCAGCGCCTCCGCCAGCGGCTCCAGGGCCGCCCGCTCGGAAAATGCGGCGGCGACCGCGAAGTCCGGCCTCCGCCTCAACCGATAGGCCCACAAATCGCCCGAGTCCTCGCAGAAGATGGCCAGCGCTTGCACGGTGTGATCTGGAAGCGGAGCGTTCTCGAGCTCGCGGCGAACCCGGGCCAGGCAGGAATCCAGCGCCTCTTGTTCCTGCCCCTCGCCGGCCCCGTGCCGCCGCAGCCGATGCTCAGCATCGTGCAACCGCGAGTCGAGCTCGGTGCGGCGAACGTGCGGCCCGGGGGCTTGCGGAGGATCGATGCCAAGGTAGACGCTGAGCACGAAGCGATCAGCGCCGCCCCGCTGGGCCAGCAGCCGCAACTCCTCCTGGTTGACCTCTCGCAGCTCCATCGGGTATGCCGATTCTCCATTGGCCTGTCGCCCGAGTCATCCGCGTATCGCCACCTCCTGTTCGCGGCTTTTCCCGGATGACGGGAACCGCGACAACGTCCTCACTGTCTCCGGCGCGCATCGCGAGGAGACCGAGGAGAAGAAAGAGCACTACGTGCGCCGGGAGCGCCGCTACGGCTCCTTCTCACGCTCGATGATGTTGCCGAAAGGCGTCACCGCCGAGGACGTGGAGGCCACCACCGAGGACGGCGTGCTCGAGGTGGTCATCCCGGTGCCGAAGGCGGCGGAGAAGAAGAACGTCGAGGTCAAGCCGAAGTCCGCGTAGTCGGGACGATCCACCGGGGTCGCTGGGTCGCTCGCAGATCGGGGCGCTGCCGAGAAATTCAGAGTGACGTCGGGTAGGTCTCCGGTGGCTCGCCCAGCTCCCAGCCGGCGCTGCGCTCCAGGGGCTCGACCGCGCGGGTCTCGTCGATATGGATCACCGCGTCGAACTGGCCGGCGAGACGAGCGGAGAAGTAGTGGCTGGCGCGCTCGGTCTCAGGCCGGTAGATCACCCCGATCGCCCGCTCCAAGCGGGGACCGCGGAGGGTCTCCGCCGTCTGCCCGGTCAGCAGGTCGACGAGGAAGCGGGGCTCCCCGACCTCGTGGAACAGCGCCTCGTAGCTTTCGGGGAGCGCCGGCCGCACCCGCTTGCGCTCCGCCGGCGCGTCCCAGCCCGAAGCGGCGGTCACAGTCCCGCTGTAGGTGGTGAAACCGACCAGCGCAACCTCGTCGGGCCAGCGCTCGCGGACCAGCTGGCCGACGTTGAGCTCGCCGCGCCCGCCCATCTCGGTCAGCCGGGCGTCGCCGATGTGGGAGTTGTGCTCCCAGACGACGACCCTGCCGGGACCGCCGTGCCGGGTCAGGTGCGCCCGAAGCCGAACCAGCGTGTCTGCCATATGGCGGTCCCGCAGGTTCCACGAGGAGGCCGCCTCGCCGAACATCGAGCGGTAGTACTCCTCTGCGCTGGCCACCAGGCGGGCGTTCTGCTCGGCGTAGAACTGCTCGTCCTCCGCCGCGATGCCGTCACGGCGGAGATAGCCGTCGGCGCTTCGCTGCAGCTCGGTGAGCTGAGCGACCACACCACGGCGACAGGACTCGCTGATCCCGAGGCTGACCGCGCGCCCATAGGTCTGCTCGCCGCCGAAGTGCTCGAAGCAGGCGTACCGCTCCCGCGCGCGCTGGGCGGCCGGCGGGTCGATTCGCTCGAGGTAGGCGATCACCTCGGCGACCGACGTATAGAGGCTGTAGAGATCGAGCCCGTAGAAGCCGACCGCCGCGCCAGCACCGCTGCGATCGTTGTGGGCGCGCAGCCAGCCGACGAAGTCGAGCACCTCGGCATTGCGCCACATCCAGGTGGGGAAGCGGCGGAAGCCGCGCAGCGCCTCCTCGGCGTCGGCATCCTCGCGAGCGCCCCGCACGTAGCGGTTGACGCGGTAGGCGTCGGGCCAGTCCGCCTCGACCGCCACCGCCCCGAAGCCCTTCTCCTCGATCAGGCGCCGCGTGATCAGGGCGCGCTCGCGGTAGAACTCGTGCGTGCCGTGCGACGCCTCGCCGATCAGGACGACGCCGGCGTCGCCGATCAGGTCGAGCAGGCCGTCGTAGTCCTCGGCGGCGCCGCTCAGCGCCTGCACCTCGAGTCGCGGCGACGCCCGTTTAGTAGACGCCGACGAGGTCACGGGCCTCCTCGACCTCCAAATCGCCGTCGGAGACCTTGAAGCCGACCGTGTCGACGTAGTCGCCGGAGCCGGCGCTCGTCTTCATCCGCGCCATGTCCGCGGTGACACCGCAGTCGGCGAGGTCCCGGGCGGCGCTGGGGTTGAAACAGCGGGCCAGTAGCCACTCCTCGACTTCGTCTGCCTCAAACCCGGATTCCGCCCAGGTCTCGGCCGCGTCGTCGGGATTTCCGCCGTGGGCGAAGTGGCCATGTTTGTCGATCACCTCTCGAACCGTCATCTGGACTCCGATTCTCTGCGCCTTCTCGGCACAAGTCATCGGGGGAATCCCCTTTGGTTGACTTCGGCTTTCCACCGATGACAGGCGCTTCGAGCGCACATAGATTCGCCACAAAGCGGGTGACCGGGAGAAGAGCGATGACCGATTCAAAGCGCGATTCAACGTCGATAAGGAAGATCTTGGTCGGCTTCGACGGCAGCGACGGGGGTCGCGATGCGCTCGGGTTGACGAGAGCTCTCGCCTCGATCTCCGGGGCGACCGTCGTGGTGGCCGCCGTCCTTCCCTACGGTCCGTTTCCGGTCGGCTTCGAAGAGCTGGAGGACGATGCTGCCGCGAAGGCTGAGCCGCTGTTCGAGGAGGCCCGCGAGAGCTTGCCCGGCATAGCGGTCGAGAGTCGAGGCTTCGGCGGCGGCTCCCCGGCTTGGGTGATGACCCACCTCGCCGAAGAGGAGGACATCGACACGATCGTAGTCGGCTCCCCACACCGTGGAGCGGTCGGCCGAGCCCTGATCGGCAGCACCGCCGAGAGCCTCCTGCACGGCGCTCCCTGCGCGGTCGTGGCAGCGCCTCGCGGCTACGCGGCGGGGGCGCCGGCATCCATCGAGCTGATCGCCGTCGCCTATGACGGCACCGCTGAATCCAAGCTGGCGCTGCATCGCGCCGAGGCGCTCGCAGGCGAGACCGGCGCCGCGATCCGGGTGCTGACCGTGGTCTCGCCACCGGTGGCGCTGCCCGGCGTCGCCGGGTACACGCCCGCCCTCCCACCCGAGCCGGAGAAGATCCTCGAGGAGGCGACCAGTGCGCTCGATCCAAAGCTCGCCGTGGACGGGCGCTGCCTCAACGGCCCCGTCGCGACGACGCTGGCAGAAGCATGCGAGGACGGAGTGGACCTCCTGCTGGCCGGCTCGCGCCGCTATGGCCCGGTGATGCGAGTCCTGCTCGGCTCGGTCTCCACCCAGCTGATCCACAGTGCGCCGTGCCCGGTGATGGTCGTCCCCCGCCCCTAAGAACCGTCCCCGGGGAGCGCTGCGCCGCTTTGCGTGTCCTGCTCAGGTCGGGGAGGTCGGCGATCAGCTCCCGCAGGTTCGCGATCTCAACCTCGGGCTGACGGCCGACCCTCCCAACTCGCTCCCGTGTTCGTGCCCGATCGACCGCTCGACTGAGGCTGCCCGCCGCCGACCGCCTCGCCGGACGGGTCGCCGGCGTGACGACGATCGCGGTCGTCCTCGAGCCTTCGTCGACCCGGAGCTGACCGCCTGGGGGATCAGCCGCGGCCTGCTGGTCGGCCTGGCGATCGGCGAACCTCAGGGCGCATCGTCGCCGACGATGCGGCCGTCGACCATCCGCACGTAGCGATCCGGCCGGTCCCCGAGCAGCGGATCGTGGCTGGCTACGATCAGCGTCATGCCTCGCCGCTCGCGGGCTTGGTCGAGCACGGAGAGGACGCGCCGGCCGCTCTCGGAGTCGAGCGAGCCGGTCGGCTCGTCGGCGAGCAGAAGGCGCGGCTCGTTGGCCAGCGCCCGCGCCACCGCGACCCGCTGGCGCTCGCCGCCGGAGAGGACGGA